>NZ_POZU01000032.1:0-9184 GCF_002914005.1 Campylobacter concisus
AAAAATATACTTTGGCTTATGAATAAATCTTCATCGCTTTCAGTAATTATGGCTCTAAAGCTATTTCCAAAACTAGTAGGAATAAAATTTTTATCTATAAAAATCGGGTCAAAATGCCCGTGAATCCTACCTTCGTAAGGCTTAAATGAAATTTTATTGCTATCAAGAAATTTTAAAAGCCCATAAAACATCCCAGCAAAAACTCGTGGTATGTTTAAGTTTTGATAGTATGTTTGCTTAAATACTGTGTTTGTAAAAAAGATCGAGCTTGGATTTATCTCGTGCATAGTCGTATCTGTGTAAATGGTCTCAAAAAGAGGCGATATTCTCTGAAGTGTTCTTGTATCATCGCCGAAAAAGACATCAAAGACCTTTGCGTGAAAAATTTGATTAAAAAGCTCAGTGATATTTTTTGACATGACATGTGCGTTGGAGCCAAGTTTTGATTTTTCTAAAAAATCATTTATAAAAGGATTTACGGCGCAAAATTTTAAATCTTTGTGAGTAGCCTCAAATCTCATGAGTTTTATCATGGCAGTTTGTAAACTGCTGACTTTCAAAAAAGCGATTTCTTGATCAATAATTGGAACATTATCTTCGCTAATTATGGCGTATGCGCCTTGTTTAATCGCTGTTTCTATGTCGCTATCGTTTGCGTTTAAGCAAATATACGCAAAGCCACGTCTTACATGCTTTAGCTCGAAAACAAACTCGCTTACGCTAGTTATCGTCGGTGCATTTAGAGCCTCGGCATTTATTAGACGAGTTAGATTTTCTATTGTCATTTAGCCAACGATCGCGCCGTTTTTGACCTTGCCCTGCGTACCAAGAAGCGTTAGCGAGCCATCAGATGCGCTTAGGATCATGCCTTGTGAGACATATTTTTTCATCATCGTTCGCTCTTTTAAATTTGCTAAAACGCACACTTGTTTGCCCACAAGCGAGCTAGGCTCGTAGTATTTGGCGATTCCAGATAGAATTTGACGCGGCTGCTCCTCGCCAAGATCTATCTTAAATTTAAGCAGTTTGTCGCTGCCCTCGACTCTCTCGCATTCAAGCACTTCGCCAACTTTTATCACTATCTTGGCAAAATCATCAATGCTAATGATCTCGTTCTCTTTTTTCTCCTCTTTTGGCTCAGCTTCTACCTCTACCCTTGGCTCGCTTGTTTCGCCCATTAGTTCTTTTTCTATTCTTGGGAAAAGCGGCTCGGTAGCTTTTGCTGTGAAATTTGAAATTTCATTTTTTAAGACAAGACTTTCATAAGATGCTGTGTCTATGCTAAAGCCAAGCGCGTCAGCTATCTTGGCACAAGTTTTTGGCATAGCTGGACTAAGTAGTATCGCCACTTTTGTAAGCAAATTCGCGCAAAGTGCCACAAGTGCGTTTGCCTCGTCAGTTTTGCCAGCTTTTACAAGTGACCATGGCTCATACTTCGCAACGGCTGCGTTTGCAAGCGTTACGACCTTCCAAAGATCCTCTAAGTAGCGGTTTGTCGCTAAATTTTCTAAATTTTTTATAGCCTCATCAAGATAGCCCTTTGCCTCATCAAGCTCGGCTTTGTGAAATTTGATCACGTCTTTTGAGTCTATTTTATAGTCGCTATACTTTGCACTCATGCCAATAATGCGGCTTAGTAAGTTACCAAGACCGTTGCCAAGCTCTGAGTTTATACGCTCGATCAAGGCTTTTTGGCTGTAATCGCCATCTTGACCAAATGGTACCTCTCTAAGCAAAAAGTATCTGAAATTTTCAAGTCCATAAGCGTTTGCAACCTCTCTTGGGTTTATAACATTACCCTTACTTTTGCTCATCTTTTCGCCATTTATGGTCCACCAGCCGTGCGCTGCTACGTGTTTTGGTAATGGCAAGCCAAGACTCATCAAAAATGCTGGCCAGTAAACTGCGTGAAAACGTAAAATATCTTTGCCAACGATGTGAGTAGTGTATGGCCAAAGATCCATTCTAGCGTCATCTCTTGAATATCCTAGTGTTGTTAGGTAGTTTATAAGCGCGTCAAGCCAGACGTACATAACGTGCTTTTCATCGTTTGCGCTCTTTGGTAGCTTTATGCCCCAGTCAAAGCTCGTTCTTGTCACAGAGAGATCTTTTAGTCCACCTTTTACAAAGCTTACGACCTCGTTTTTCTTACCCTTTGGGATGACGCAAAGCTCGTCGTTTTCGTACCATTTTAAAAGCGCATCTTCATATTTTGAAAGCTTAAAAAAGTAGCTCTCTTCTTTAACTAAAGATGTAGCTCGGCCGCAGTCCGGACAGTGATTGTCTTCTAGTAGATCTCTTTGATTAAAAAAAGTTTCACAGCTAACGCAGTAAAATCCCTCATATTCGCCTTTGTAAATATCGCCATTTGTTTGCATCTTTTCAAAGACATTTTGTACGGTTTGCTTGTGCTCTTCGTCAGTCGTTCTTATAAAATGGTCGTAGCTTATTTCAAACTCATCCCAAAGTGATCTAAATTTAGCGCTAATCTCGTCAGCATACTCTTTTGGAGTCTTGCCTCTAGCACGTGCTGCTTGCTCGATCTTTTGTCCGTGCTCGTCTGTGCCTGTCATAAAGTATGTTTCTTTGCCTTGCAGGCGGTTAAATCTAGCAAGTGTATCAGCGATGATAGTCGTGTAGGCATGGCCGATGTGTGGCACGTCGTTTACATAGTATATTGGGGTCGTTATATAAGCTTTTTCTTTCATGTTTTTCCTTTTATTTTAAAAATCAAATCCGCCATCGCTGCCAGTATTACCCTTTGACATCGAGTTATAGCAGCTATTTACGTACTCTTTTCTTGTCTCGCAGTCAAAAAATACTTCGCAACTAAAGCAGCTTTTTTGCCCTTTTTGGCTTTGGCACTCTTGCAAAATTTTTGCCTTTTGCTTTAAGGCTAGCTCAAATGCATCAAGTGACTCGCTTGCTTGTGTTTCTTGCATTATTTTTGCTCGTAAAATTTATGCAAAAGAGAAATTTCATCACGTGAGCCAAAGAAGCATGGCGTTGTTTGGTGAATTTTTTCTATTTTTATATCAAAAAGTGTTTGATTTTTGCCGTTTGTCGTTGCACCCTTTGCGTTTTCATATATAAAGGCAAATGGCAACACCTCAAAGACAACCCTTAGCTTGCCATTTGGATGATCGCTCGTTGCTGGGTAGCTAAAAAGACCGCCGCCTTTTAGTAAAATTTGATGCAAATCACTCACCATAGCGCCTGAGTATCTTAGTCTGTAGCCCTCGTTAAATAGCTCGTTTATAAAATTTCTATGAGTTTGGCTCCAGCCTTTTTGCGTAGCTCCCGTGGCGTTTAGCTTGCCTTTTTCTTTTAGCTCAAGCTCTTTTACAAATTTAAACTCTCCATCTTTGCCAAGCCTATAAAATTTAGGCAAAGCACCCTTTTTCTCGGCAATTACTAGCTCAAGCCTTGGGCCATATATGCTGTAAGCTGAGGCTATTAAATTCTCTGGTTTTACCTCGTCTTCGTAGATGCCAAAGATCGAGCCAACAGCGAAATTTACATCAACTAAGCTTGAGCCATCGAGTGGATCGTAAGCGATTATAAATTTGGCATTTTTATTTATCTCAAGCTCGTCCTCTTTTTCTTCGCTAATTAGCGCTTTTACGCAGGCAAGCTCCTTAAATTTAGCTGTGATGATCTCGTCGCTTTTTACATCAAGCTTTAGCTGGGTGTCGCCAGTTGCGTTTTCGTGAGTTGTGTAGCCAAGATCGGCATATTTTATCACTTCGCTTATCTCTTTTGCGATCTCTTTTATGGTGTTAAAAATTTGGTTTAATTCTTGCATTATACAGCCTTTGCATTTTTGATTATCCACGCACAAATAGCGTCTATATCGTCTAAATTTATATTTTTTATCTCGTAAGGAATTTGTTTTTTGTATGTTGCGATCGCATCTGAAAAGCTAAGATATTTTTCATCTATTTCATCTTTAAAAACACTTAACCTTGGTAGTGGAAGCGTCTTTAAACCCTCAACTAAGAGCATATCAAACTCGCCTAGCATTTTAATGACATCGTTAATTTCTTGTGGTTTTTGTGAAAAATAAGTTGTTCTAGTCGGACTCATCACCACCACATCTGCTCCAGTTTGTGAAAATTTAAAGCTATCCTTGCCTTCAACATCAAATTTGGCCTTGTCGCCTGGATCGTGTTTTACTATCGCAACCTTTAAACCATCGTCTATAAATTTCTTTGCAACTTTTAAAATAAGAGTCGTTTTTCCGCTATTTGAAGGGCCAGAAAAAGCGATAGCAAGTCTTTTCATAAGAACCTTTTTTATTAAAATTTCTCGCGATTATAACTTATGTTGGCTTTAAAATTTATGAGTGAAATTTAAAAATTAAAATGCTAAAATGGCAGAAATTTTAGAAATTTAAGAGTTTTTATGAGTAAATTTATATCGTTTTTTGTATTTATTTTGATGATATTTGGCTGTGCTGGTGAAAAAGTAATCGTGCATGAGCCGTTAAAAAATGAGCTTTTGGCTTACACAAGCAAGAGCGAGATCATTGACGGCACCGATAGAACGCTAATTGTAGCAACCTATTTAAATCCTATTTATAACTCAGATTTAGATGCAAACAAAGAGCACTTTTTGGTGGCTATAAATCCAAAAGAACATGCACAAAATTTAAAGAACATAAAAGTAAATGACGACTCAAATGCCACAAATGCAAGGCTGCTTGATGAAAATGATGAGATGTTAAAATTTGCTGGATTTTCGATGCCTTGGTCGGTTTATTATGAAGTGACCGCACCAAGTAAGCAAAGCGATGATCTAGCACTTAGTTTCGAAATTTATCAGTCAAAGCCGGTTTTGTTAAATTTTCGAAAAGTTGCGAAATCTTTATATTGGAACCAGTAAGCGCCATATAGATCACGTAGTTGGCAAGCACCTTTTTGCCGTAGTTTCTAGTCTCTGCCACAGGGACAAGCTCGATCGATAAAAATGGCTCAAATTTTCCCTCTTTAAACATATCATCTCTTGTGATAAGCTTTTTGGTAAAGCCAATACCGCCGTTGTACGCGTATGCGGTAAAGAGCGGATGATAGAGAAATTTATCAAGATAGTTTAGGTGGTGATTTGCAAATTTAAATGCGACATCTGTTTTAAAAAGATCGTCTTCATCAAAATTTGGGATCTTTAGCTCTTTTTTACCGATCGCATTTGCTAGAAATGGCATAAACTGCATCATGCCAAGGGCGTATGAAGTAGAAACTACGCTTGGGATAAAGAGACTCTCTTGTCTAGCTAGGGCGTAGATCATCGATTTTCTTTCGTTGCTGATACCATTGAGCTCAGGAGAGCTTGGCATCAAGAAGTATTGCTTCTCCCAGCCATGCGCCTTTTGCATGAAGTATGCATAGGCACCGATACTTTCGTTTGTATAAAATTTCTTCGCAAATTCGCTTGCTTGCGTGGCATTCATATCCTTTGCAAGGGCTGCAGTTTTATTCCATAAAAATGGATCGCTTACGTCAAAATTTTCGATATTTTGCTTGCTAGGTTTTGGTACGATGACTTCAAGTGGTTCGCCACTAATCAAATCTCTTGCATAAAGTGAGTAGATATTTGCGTCCTTGCTGGCACTTAGCTCTTTTAAAAAGCTTTCGTTTTTACTTATCTGGTACTGCCAAAAGGTCGCATTATCTCTTTGCCACGCCCTTTCAAATGTGCTCTTGGCTCTTGCAAAAAGACTAAAAGCGATATCGTCTTGTCCTAGTAAAATCGCATTTAATCCAAGCGTAAATGCATCACTTTTTTCGGTTACGGCAGGATCTATGCTAAGTAAATTTCTCCTAAAACCTTCATTTTTTTTGTTAAAAATAAGGTCGTTTAATAAATTTGTAAAGCCCTTTTGCGAGTAGAGCTTGGTCATGAAATTTGCATCAAAGCTTTCACTAAAAAGTGTACTTTTATTTTGTGGGCTAGAGGCATTAAAAAGTTCTAAAAAGCTCTTTGTATCGTTTAAATTTGCAAAAACTTTAGCCGGATTTGCTTCATTTAATGCGAGTAAAATTTTTGATTTTTCTGGATTTGTTTTTGCAAGATTAGCTGCTAAAATTTCACGAGTGTGATTATCAAGCTTTAAGCTAAAAGCAATAGATGTTAGCAAATTTTGGCAGTTTAGATTTGCTTGGGTAATGTTTTTTAAATTTATGCCAGGACATTTACTAGGAGTCGCTTTTGGAGGTAAAATTTTATCGATTGATTTTTGAACAAGGCCTGCTTTTCTAAATACGTCACGCGAAAGATCTGCGATCTGCTCTTTTGTGTAACTACCCTCGTTAATAAGACGGTTGATGTAGTAGTCTTTTGCAAGGCTTTTTGGTTCGTTTTTTAACTCTTCATAGGTATAAATTTTAGCTAAAAGAGCAACACAGACAAGAGAGAGAATACTAAAGTGACGCAGCAAAACCAAATAAAAGCCTTATTAAAAATTGATCTAAAAATTGAAGTGCTAAAAGCACAATAAGCGGAGTAAAGTCAATACCACTAAAGTTTGTTTTTATATAGCGTCTAATAAAGCTATAAACAGGCTCAGTTAGCCTATAAAGTAGTTGCACGACCGGCGAGCTAGGATCAGGTCTGACCCAGCTAATGAGTGCTGCTGCGATGATAACCCAAGTATAGACCGTGATAATAAGGTGCAAAATGTTTGCAATCGCTGAAAATAGGGTGGAAAGTATCATTTTTGCTCCTAGATTAAAATTTTAACTAGATCATCTTTGATGAGTGGATAGAGTTCGCTAAGCTCAGGGCCGTGAAGGTCATTTGTAAGAAGCGCACGTAGTGGCATGAAAAAGTTTTTACCTTTTAAATTTGTAGCGCTCATAAGCTCTTTTTTAAACTCATCAAATGTTTCGCAAGCTTTTAAATTACGAGCTGCTTTTTTGATGATCTCAAAATCGTTTTTATACTCTTCTGGAACTATTTTTGGTGAGTATATAGCCTCTACTTTTGCCTTTATCTCAGGCACTAGGGAGCTCTCTTGAGTGTAAAATTTAATTAGCTCAACCTTGCTATCATCCACGCCAAAGATCTCTTTTATGCGCTCTTTTGAGACAAGCTTGATGTGTTCTCTATTTATCTGCTCAAGTTTTTTCACGTCAAATCTAGCAGGTGAACGTGAAATTTTGGTTATATCAAACCACTTCACCGCCTCTTCGATCGTAAAAATTTCAGTTGGAGTTTTGTTTCCAAGAAGTATCAAATAGTTTGCAATCGCCTCAGGTAAAAATCCCTGCTCAAAGAGCCATTTTACGCTTGATTCGTTCTCGCGTTTGCTCATTTTTTTACCTTCAATATTTAAAAGTATAGGCAAATGCGCGTAGTTCATCTTACCGGTATAGCCAAGGCCTTCACGTATGAGGTCTTGCTTTGGTGTATTGCTCACGTGATCTTCGCCACGTATGACAAAGGTCACGCCCTCAAGCATATCATCGACTGCGCAGGCGAAGTTGTAAGTTGGTGTTTTGTCTGCTCTCATGATAACAAAGCTATCAACAGCGTCTGGCTCGAAGCTCAGCTCGCCCTTGATCGCATCTGTAAAGCTCATCGTGCGTGTTGGCTTTTTCATGCGGATGACAAATGGCTTCTCGCAGTTTAAAACTTCAGCGTCGCTTAGTCTCTCGCAGGTACCGTCATATCTATATGCCACGCCTTGTTCTTTTGCTTTTTGTTTTTTTGCCTCAAGTTCTTCTTCGGTGCAAAAACAAGCAAAGGCCTTTTTGTCAATGAGGAGCTTTGAAGCTAGCTGCCTGTGGAATTTTAAATTTTCACTTTGGATATAAATTTGCTCTGGTTTTATGCCAAATTTGCTTAAAATTTCTAAGATATCTTTCTCTTTTCCCTTAATATTTCGCTCTTTATCGGTATCTTCTATGCGTAAAATAAAGCCACTTTTATCTTGTAAAGAACAAATATAATTAAAAATAGCGGCACGTAAATTTCCTATGTGCATATCTCCTGTTGGCGAGGGTGCAAAACGATACATAAGCTCATTCCTTACGTTAAATTTTGAAGTATGGATTATAGCACCGGCTTGATAAATTTAAAGTTATGTAATTTGATTTTTTTAGCCGAAGCAAAGCATTTCTTGAATAAAATCCGAACAAAAATTTAACATTTTTAGGAGAAACAATGAGTTTTATAAGCGAATTTAAAGAATTTGCGATGCGTGGAAATGTCATAGATATGGCTGTTGGTGTTGTTATAGGTGGCGCGTTTGGAAAGATCGTTTCATCACTAGTTGGTGATGTTATCATGCCTGTTGTTGGCGTTTTAACTGGCGGTGTAAATTTTACTGATCTTAAGCTTACACTAAAAGAAGCAGTAGATGGCGTGCCTGCTGTTACGATAAACTATGGCTCATTTATACAAACAATGGTTGATTTTTTAATAATAGCATTTTGTATTTTCTGCGTTATCAAGGCTCTAAATACACTTAAAAATAAATTACCAAAAGAGGAGCCAGCTCCAGCGGAGCCTGAAACTCCAGCTGACATCGCACTTCTAACTGAGATTAGAGATCTACTTAAAAAATAATTTCATACAATTCAAAGGGAAAATTCCCTTTGAAAATCTATTAAAATTTATCTTATTTTTATATGCTAAAATATTTTTTATTTTAAAAAGGCGAGTAAAAATATGATAGAAAAAATCCCGTTTTTTCAAGGCTTAAACGAAGAAGATTTAGCCAAACTTGAAGCCATAAGTGTCGTAAAAAAGTATAAAAAGGGTGAATTTTTATTTATAGAAGGTGAGGAGCCAAAATGGTTAATATTTTTAATAAGTGGCTCTGTTAAGCTTTATAAAACCACGGCAAACGGAAAAGAAATTTTTATTCATCAGTTAGCACCTATGAATTTTGTAGCTGAAGTCGTAAATTTTGAAAATATTGTCTACCCAGCTAGTGCCATTTTTACCATATCTGGCGAGGTGTTAAAGATAAATTATGAAAAATTCGCGGCTGAATTTTTAATAAAACCAGAAATTTGTATGAAATTTTTAAAATCAATGTCCGAAAAGATAAGAATCACAACAAATCTACTTCATCAAGAGTTAATTTTAAGCTCAGAAGAAAAAGTGGCTAGGTTTATTTTAGATCATGAAGATTTATTTAATGAGCTAAAACATACTAAAATTTCATCAATACTTAATA
>NZ_POZU01000033.1:0-65914 GCF_002914005.1 Campylobacter concisus
ATATCAAAATGAGCTAAATTTTGAAAAAATTAAAGCATATTTTTAAACTTGCTTTTAACTTTTTTGTTATAATATCCCATCGAAAATAAAAAGGATATTTTTTATCCTAATTAAGGTTTTAAATTTGAGAGTATATTTAGACAATAACGCTACAACAATGGTTGATCCTGAAGCTTTTGAGCTTATGAAACCATATTTTTGTGAAAAATACGGTAATCCAAACTCGCTTCATAAATTTGGCTCTGAAACACACCCAGCTTTAAGAACAGCGCTAGATCAACTCTACACCGGACTAAACGCAAAAGATAGCGATGACATCGTCGTTACCTCATGTGCAACTGAGAGCAACAACTGGGTAGTAAAAGGCATC
The DNA here is from genome assembly GCF_002914005.1 of Campylobacter concisus. Lineage (GTDB taxonomy): Bacteria > Campylobacterota > Campylobacteria > Campylobacterales > Campylobacteraceae > Campylobacter_A > Campylobacter_A concisus_N. Next base: position 371 of record NZ_POZU01000033.1, read on the forward strand.
TACTTCGATAAAATAGCAACTGGCGAGAAAAAGCGTATCGTAACAACCGCAGTTGAGCATCCAGCTATTTTGGCGACTTGTAAATTTTTAGAAAAATATGGCGTAGAGCTTACTGTTTTAGATGTAAATAACGATGGTATAGTCACACCAGAACAGCTAAGAGCTGTAATGGATGAGAATGTAGCACTTGTTTCTATAATGAGTGCAAATAACGAAACTGGCATGATCTTTCCTGTAAAAGAGCTTGCTAGTATCGCTCATGAATATGGAGCTTTATTCCACACGGATGCGGTTCAAGCAGTTGGCAAGATAAAGATAAATGTCCAAGACCTTGACGTTGATTTTTTAAGCTTTTCTGCGCATAAATTTCACGGACCAAAGGGTGTTGGAGCACTATTTATAAAAAATAGTATGCCACTAAGTAGCTTGCTTCACGGCGGCGAGCACATGGGCGGACGCAGAAGTGGCACGCTCGATGTTCCTGGCATTATTGGTATGGGCAAAGCACTTGAACTGGCAAATAAATTTATGGATTATGAGCACTCTCATGTTCGCCGTTTACGTGACAAGCTTGAAGATGCAATTTTACAAATTCCTGACGTTAGCGTTGTAGGAAAAAAAGAACAACGTGTGCCAAATACCATTTTGGCTTCTATAAAAGGCGTTGAAGGCGAAGCGATGCTTTGGGATCTAAACAAAGCTGGCATCGCAGCTTCAACTGGCTCAGCATGTGCAAGTGAAACATTAGAGAGTAACCCAATAATGGAGGCCATAGGGGCAGATAAAGAGCTGGCTCACACCGCACTTAGATTATCTCTTTCTAGATTTAATACAGAAGAAGAGATTGATTATGCGATTGAGCATATAACAAAAGCAGTAAATAGACTAAGAGGTATCTCTAGCACATTTGCCTACGCCCCAGAATGGCATAAGAGTGGATTATAAAATTTAAAGGAAATAACATGGCAAAGAATAATTTGATCGGAGGCTCTATCTGGGATGAGTATTCTAAGGTAGTGCAAGACAGGATGAATAACCCTAAATTTATGGGAGAGATAACCGAAGAAGATGCTAAAAAGGCAAACGCAAAGCTTATTGTGGCTGACTTTGGTGCAGAAAGTTGCGGTGATGCGGTTAGGCTATACTGGCTGGTTGATGAAAAAACCGACAAGATAATAGACGCTAAATTTAAAAGTTTTGGCTGTGGCACGGCTATAGCTAGCTCTGATACTATGGCTGAGTTATGCGTCGGCAAAACGGTCGATGAAGCGGTCAAGATAACAAATTTAGACGTCGAGAAAGCTATGCGTGACAACCCAGAAACCCCAGCTGTCCCGCCTCAAAAGATGCACTGCTCAGTTATGGCGTATGATGTTATAAAAGCAGCAGCTGCAAGCTATAAAGGCATAGATCCAGAGCATTTTGAAGATGAGATCATCGTTTGCGAGTGCGCCAGGGTAAGCCTTGGTACGATTAAAGAAGTTATAAGACTAAATGACCTTCACACAGTAGAGGAGATCACGCAATACACCAAAGCTGGTGCATTTTGCAAGTCTTGCGTAAAGCCTGGTGGTCATGAAAAAAGAGAATATTATTTGGTGGATATTTTGCGTGATACTAGGGCTGAGATGGAGCGTGAGAAGATCGAAGCTCAGGCAAATGCCCAAGCAAATCACACTTTAGGTGACATTAGCTTTGAAAATATGACGATGGTAGGACAGTTAAAAGCAGTCGAGTCTGTCATAGATAAAGAAATTCGCCCAATGCTTGAGATGGATGGTGGAAATTTAGAAATTTTAGATATCAGAAATGATAATGGAGAAAATACTGATATTTATATCCGCTATCTTGGTGCTTGCTCGGGCTGTGCAAGTGGCTCAACTGGCACTCTTTACGCGATTGAAAATGTCTTACAAGAGAGCTTAAGCCCAAAAATTAGGGTAATGCCTATTTGATTTTATTAACTAGCCCTTGTGGGCTAGTTTTATTCTCTTAAGAATTTTAAAATTTCACTTCTAATTTGATCCAAATCACCCACGAATTTTTTTTCAAACTGCGAGCGATTAAAGGTTCGCTGACGTTTTGCTAACTGAGCCGTGTGCGTAGCTATGAGCTCTTCAAGCTCGTTTTGAGAAATTTCTTTATCTAAAAATTGCTTGCACTCTTTTAAACCTATTGATTTTAGGGGTTTTGGCTCACTTTTGTATTTATTAAACAAAAATTTTGCCTCATCTATGAGTCCAGCTTCAAGCATGCCTTTTGTTCTCTTTTTGATACGTTCTCTAAGCTCATCTTTATCCCATAAAATTTCAAATATCGCTAGTTCTTTTATGATGCTCTCTTTAGTATTTTCTCTTAGCCAAATGCTTGGGGTTTGGTTACTAAATTTATAAATTTGATACCATTTTTCGAGGCGATAAGAGTCGTTTTGGCTAAATTTGCTTGCAAACTCAGGATCGATTTTTGCAGCTAACTCGTAAATTTCTTCATTGCTTAAATTTAGCTCACATTTTGGCACATCTGGTGCAAGTCCGCTAAGCATTGATTTTAGATAAAAGCCACTGCCTCCTGTAATGATGAGTGGGCAGTCTTGTAAGCGTGCAAATTCCTTTGCATTTTTATAAATTTCAAAAAATGCCCCAACACTAAATTCTTCATCAGGATAAATTTCATTTACACCAAAGTGCTTTATGGCTTCAAGCTGCTCTTTATTTGGCTTTGCGCTGGCGATATCTATCTCTTTATAAAGTGCAAGCGAATCAAGGCTTAAGATGACGCCGTTAAGCTTCTTTGCAAGCTCAAATGCAAGATCGCTTTTACCGCTTGCTGTGGTGCCAATTATTGCAAATTCTTTAAACAAGTCTAGCCCTCGTAAAACGAGCTAAAGAGTAAAATTTCATCATTTTCCTCGTTATTTTTGCTATCTTTTATAAGACTTGCTAAAACGCCAGCAAAATACGGAGCAAAGCTAAGTTCATTTAGTCCATAAGCTTGGTTATAGATCAAGTTGCTATATATGTTATCGCGTCCAAGAGCTGGTTTATCGTTTGAGCTAAGAAGTACGTAGTTTGCCCTAAAGCTAGGCTCTTTTAGCTCGCTTATACCAAGATGTATCTTTAGTTCATTTAAAAATGCATTAATCTTTTCAGTTTTAACAAGCGTATCGATAGCGCCGACTTGTAAATTTGTAATAATCGTAACACCATTTTTAGTAGGATAAATTTTGGCAAATAGATCATTTAAGATGATTGGTTTTTTAGGGATTTGTCCTTCGTTTAGGCTAAGATCAATGGTATAAAATTTAGCCAAAATCGCATTTATGCTCGTGCCTAGTTTATTTGAAAGCTCTAAATTTTTTGAAGCGATCACAAAGTTATCGGCCTCATATTCTCCGTTATTGCTGGTAGCTTTTTGCACTATTTGCCCTTGCGTTTTTAGCTCATAAATTTCATCATTTATAAATTTTACCCCGAGAGAATTTAACTCATTTATCAAAGCTTTTTTGAGCTCATTTGTATCAATGCTTGCGTTGTTGGCTAAATTTATAGCGCCTTTTATGTTTTTATTTATTAGCCCAAAATTTGCAAGCTCTTTATCTATGCTTAAAATTTCTTGCTCGCTATGGGCAACCTTTATCTCATCAAGCCTTTTTTTAAAGCTTTCGTCATTGCTAAAAAGTAGATAAACGCCGCTCTCATCGAAATTTATCTGCGGATATTTGTTACTTAAATCTCTTAAAATTTCAAAGCTTCTCTTACCAAATTTTGAAAACAAAATTTGCATCTTTTTGTCGTGAGCTTTGGTTGATTTAAGTGTAAAATTTGTCATCCAAGCTCTAAAATTTTCATTTAAGCAAATACTTATATCAAGCTCGCTTTTTTTGCTAACTAGCCCCATAAACGAGCTAGATATCGCTCCATCTTTTGCAAGAGCGTGTGTACCAAAAGGCGTTAAAATTCCATTTGTAAAATCATCTTTTTGGCTGCTAATAATTAAAATTTCTTCACCTTTTTTAGCTAATTCGTAAGCCGTAAATAACGCACTAAAACTATCTCCAATAATTGCTATTTTGCCCATAATAACCCTTTGTTTTAAATTAATCTTGTAATGATAATATAAATTCAAATTTAAAGCAAAATGGTGTAAAATCAACCATTTTTAAAGAAAATGGAAATTTATCAAATGATAGAAAAATTAAAAATTATCGCTGAACTTATCGTTTTTAAGCATTCTGTTTTTGCTTTGCCTTTTATTTTTGTTGCGATGATAGTTGCTAGCAAGATAGAAAGTGGCTTGGCTTGGTTTGGCTTTAAACTGCTTATTCTAGGTACTTTTTGCGCTGTTAGTGCTAGAAATTTTGCTATGGCTTTTAATAGATATAAAGACGAAGACATCGACAAGCTAAATCCGCGAACTGCAAGCCGCCCAAGTGTTGATGGTCGTATCGGTAGGAGCAATATGCAGCTTTTTATCGTGGCAAATGCGTTTATTTTTATCGTATGCGCTTATTTTATAAATTCGCTCGCATTTTGGCTAAGTTTTCCTATTTTAGCTATTCTTGGTGGATATTCGCTGTTTAAGCGCTTTAGCGAGCTAGCGCACTTGGTGCTTGGCCTTAGCCTAGGTCTTGCTCCTATCGCTGGTGTGGTGGCAGTGAGCGCTGCTATACCGCTTTGGAGCGTGTTACTTTGCCTTGGTGTGACATTTTGGGTAGCTGGATTTGACTTGCTTTACTCACTTCAGGATATGAAATTTGATAAAGAAAATAAGCTCTTTAGCATACCAGCTATTTACGGCGACAAGGCTACGCTTTTTTTATCGGCTATTTTTCACGCTTTAGCTTTTATATTTTGGCTACTTTTTGCTTGGGCAGCTGGGCTTGGAGCGATGGCATTTTTTGGAATTTTAGTAAGTGGCGTTATTTTATTTTTTGAGCATAGGATCGTAAGACGCGACTTTAGCAAGATAGATAGAGCATTTTTTACGTTAAATGGCTATTTGGGAATTTTATTTTTTATCTTTGTTTGGATTAGCGTATTATGAGTGAGAGTAAGCTGTTTAAAGCACCTCTTGATATGGAATTTGAGTCTGATAAAGATGGAAGCGAGAAATTTAAAAGAGAGTTTGACTCTATCTTACCGGGCGAAGAGGACGCGCTTGGGGCTTGGCTAAAACGAGCTAAATCACGTGGCGAAACCAAAGAGAGTGATCAAGTTTTATTAACTTTGCTGATCGAGCTTCACAGAAAAGTTGATGCGCTGAGTGATTATATTAAAAATGAACATAAGCAATATTTGCCACTAAAAGAGAGGGCTGGTATCGAAGAAATAGGCTTTACACACATCAAAATAAGCGAAGAAAAATTTATAAAAGATGAAATTTACTACGCAAGGATTGCTATGCCTATCTTTCCAAAGAGAAATTTGAGTCTTTATTTAAGAGCTATTAGTGAAAATTTAGCAAAGATAGAAAATATGCACGAAGAGGATGAAGCCGACTGGAACGCTTATGTAACAGCTAGAGAGCGTGTAATGATAAGAGAAATGAGAGCGAATTCGTAAAGGAAAAATATGGAAATTTATATTTTTTTAGGCTTTGGTATCGTTTTGGCGATAATAGTAGCTTTAATGTTGATAAAAGATAGTGAGACAAATAAAAAATTTGCGAGATTTGAGCGAGCGATAGAAAGCGTTATGCAAGAAAATTTCAATCTAAAAAAGCAAATTTCAATGCTTGAGGGCGAGGCATTTAAAAATAGTGAACAATATGAGCCACTTAAAAAACAGATAAAAGAAAATATTGATTTGCAAATAAATGAGAAAATTGTGCCAATAATTCGTGCGATTAAGAGCATCGAGCGAGTAATTGATGATTTTGCAACGGAGCAAAAAGATAGGATAGTTAGTCTTGAAGAGCGAACAAGAGATATTAATAAAATCGCACCAAGCGTCATCAATGAAGAAGAACAAATTCTAAAAATGTTTAAAGACGGGAAAAGTGCAGCGATGATCGCAAAAGACCTTCATGTTGGAATGGGGCGAGTTGAGTTTGTACTTAAATTTCATAAATTAGCCTAAATTTACAGGCTAATTTTAAAAAGACTAATCTACTCTTAAACTACAAAAATTGGCTTAAATTTTTATTTTGATTTAAATCTTTTAACATATAATTGAAAAAATTATAAAAAGCTCTAACCAAGCTTAAGAAGGTGCTTTATGCTAGTTGATAAATATGGTCGGGTTGTTGATTATTTAAGGATTTCTGTAACTCAGCGTTGCAACTTTAGGTGTAGGTATTGTATGCCTACAACGCCATTTAGCTGGACGCCAAGAGAGAATTTATTAACCTTTGAAGAGCTATTTTTATTTGTAAAAGTGGCTATCGATGAAGGTATAAAAAAGATAAGAATCACTGGCGGTGAACCGCTTGTACGTAAGGATTTGGACGTTTTTATAAAGATGATAAGTGATTATAATCCAGACATTGATCTAGCGCTTACTACAAATGGTTATATGCTTTCACACTTTGCCAAAAGGCTAAAAGATGCTGGACTAAAGCGCATAAATATGTCGCTTGATACACTAAATGAGCAAAAGGCTAAATTTATCGCACAAAAAAGTGTCTTGCACGAAGTTTTAGCTGGCTTTGAAGCAGCTCATGATGCTGGATTAAAGGTAAAAATCAACACTGTCGCACTAAAAGGCGTAAATGATGATGAGCTTATAAATTTGCTCGAGTTTGCTAAATTTAGAGATTCTCAGATTAGATTTATTGAGTATATGGAAAATTCACACGCTAAAGATGATTTAAAAGGGCTAAGTAGCGATGAAATTTTAAAAATCATCTCACAAAAATATAATGTCACGAAAGATGGAAAACTACCAAATGCGCCCGCGTCTATTTATAGGCTCGATGATGGTTATAAATTTGGCATCATAGATCCACACAAGCACGACTTTTGCGAGAGTTGCAACCGTATCAGGCTAAGTGCTGAAGGACTTTTGATACCTTGCCTTTACTTTGAAGAAGCTCTTAGCATCAAAAAAGCGGTTGAAAAAGGTGATATCGTAGCTGCAAGTGAAATTTTAAGGCAAGTGCTAGCAAACAAACCAAAAGAGAACAAATGGGCGATAGGTGCTAGCAATGAAACCTCTTCGCGTGCCTTTTATCAAACTGGTGGTTGATGAGCAAAGAGCTAGAGCTAGTTGAAGCGTTTTTAAGTATCCAAGGCGAGGGGGCTTACCAAGGCAGACTCGCTATATTTTTACGCTTTTTAGGTTGCAACCTAAACTGCTCTGGCTTTGGCGTGCAAACAAAGTCTTTAAAAACTGGTGAAAGCCTACTAGGATGTGATAGTATAAGGGCTGTTTTTAAAGGGCATTTTAATTATAAAATTTATAGTGTAGATGAAATTTTAGGCATAGTTGATGACCTATGTAAAGGCTTAATACAAAAACCGATCATTGTTTTGACCGGCGGCGAGCCACTTATCTGGCACGAAAATGAAAATTTTATAAATTTGGTAAAGAAATTGCTTGAAGATTATGAAGTGCATTTTGAGACAAATGGCACGATTTTAGTTGATTTTGCTAAATATGAAATTTATAAAAACTGCCATTTTGCACTTGGAGTAAAGCTCGCAAATAGCGGAGTTAACGAGCAAAAACGCATAAATTTAGACGCTATTTTAGCTATTAAAAATAATGCAAGAAGTAGCTTTTTAAAATTTGTCCTCTCGCGCTTTGACAAAAGCGAGTTGGACGAGATTATAAATATAAAAAATCAAGTTGATTTGCCAGTTTGGTGCATGGCAATAGGGGCGAATAAAGCTGAGCTAAACGAAAATGCTTTAAAAACAGCAGAATTTGCCATAAAGTATGGATTTAACTACTCAGAGCGTATCCACATCAGGCTTTGGGGCGATAAAGAAGGTGTTTGATGATTATTAGAAAGCTTTTTAGATTTGAAAATGCACATATTGTGAGATTTTGTAGCTCAAAGCGTTGTAGGACTAGCATCCACGGGCACAGCTATGTGGCTGAAATTTTACTTAGCTCAAATTTTCTTGATAACGCCGGCATGGTTTATGATTTTGGCTTGATGAAGCAAAATATAAAAACGATCATTGATAGTTTTGATCACGCTACAACAATATTTTCAGGCGATAATGATGAATATAAAAATGATCTAAAAAAGCACTCGGCAAGATGGATCGAGATCCCGTTAAATCCAAGTGCAGAGCAGTTTTGCCGTATATTTTTTGTACTCATAGAAAGACTACTTGAGCTTAGTGTGATGAAAAACGGCGAGCGTGAAGTGAAGCTTCATAGCATTATCGTGCATGAGACTGATACGGGCTATGCGCAGTGCTTTAAAGAGGACGCCATAAATGCGCAAATGGGCGAGATAAGGCTAGATGAGATCAAATTTTCAGACGCTATCATAGAAGAGTGGGAAGATAAAAATTTATTCGAGAAAATGAAAAATAGGTTAAAAATAGAAATTTCAAAGGATGTTTGATGAAAAAAATTATAACTTCTTTTTTATTTATGGCTGGTCTATTTGTGGGTTGTGGAGATAAAGATGAGGCTAAAAATGATATTAGCGAGCCTGTACCTAGTGATGTGACCATAGCTCAACCAGACGCAAATGTCACAATCGATGAACAACTCCCGCCTGAGCCAGTCGTTGAAGAGAACGAGCCCTCTAAAGATAAGAAATGAACGAACATCTCTCCTCACTTTTTGCATACACCTTGCCTTTTCATGTGATATTTTTTTATGCACTAGTTGCCTGTAATGTGCTTTATTTAATAATTACTCAGTTTAGCAGCAATGGTAAAAACTATGTGCTTCGTATAAGATATTTTTTGCCGATTTATCATATGCTACTTAGTTTTCTTGTGCTAACCGGACTTATTTTATGGGCGTATTACGGATATGAGTTTAAATTTAATGCCATAAAAATGTTAATTGTCTTAATAATTTTAATCGCGCTTAGTGCCATAGGGTTTAAAAGGCTAAAAATTTATGCAGCTAATGGTAACCTAGAGAAATTTAAAAAATTTGCCCTTATTAAGGGTTTTTGTGATCTTGGTTTAGTCGTAATTGCAGGGATTTAGATGAAATTTTTATATGATAAAAATGCAGGTAATGAAAGCTTAAAGATAGTAAATGAAGCTTTTTTGCACCTAAAAGCTAGAAGAATGCAAGCTGGTGAGCGAATAAGCGTTAGAAATTTACGAGATTTTAAAGAGTATATTTATGAAATTGATGAGATTGATAGGCGAAGTGCGAGCTTAAGTCTTGTCTTTGCCAGCTCAAATGGAGAGCAAAAATTCGACTTTACGATCGCTTGGGCTATCGTCGATCCAAAGACGATCGAAAAGACATTACCATTTTTAAACGAACTTGGTGTTGGTAAAATAGCTTTTGTCTATACTAAATTTTCTCAAGCAAATTTTAAGATAGATATTGAAAGGCTAAACTACATAAATGCTCTCTCTTGCGAGCAGTGCGGACGAACTTCATTAATGGAGTTTGAAATTTATAAAAATTTGGATGAGCTAATGAGCATTTATAAAAATGTCTCAGCTATAAATTTTGGTGGTAAAAGCTTAAATGAAAAAAAAGGTGATGAGCTTTTAATAATCGGTCCAGAGGGTGGATTTAGCGAGGATGAGACGGCTAAATTTAAAAATAGTTACTGCCTAAATACTAAAAACATCTTAAGATCGCAGACCGCGGTTATCTCGGTGGCTGCAAAATTCCTGGCTTAATTTATTTGATTTTTAGATTTCTTTTTATATAATCAGCAACTTTTAATGTAGATAATTAGCCCAAAAATAATAAAGGAAAAATGATGAAAAAAGATATCCATCCAGAATACGTAGATTGCACTGTAACTTGTGCTTGCGGAAACACTTTTAAAACAAAGTCAAACAAAAGCGAAATCAGAATTGACATTTGCGACAAGTGCCACCCATTTTTCACAGGTAGCGAAAAGATAGTTGACAGTGCTGGTCGTGTTGAGAAATTTAAGAAAAAATACGCTCAAAAATAAGCCTTGCTCTACTTTGTTCCTACTCCAATAGGAAATTTAGAAGATATCTCGCTTCGTGCGATTAGAATTTTGCGTGAATGCGAGATAGCTATCTGCGAAGATACAAGAGTCTGCAAAAGTCTTATAAACTTGCTAAATGAACGCTTTAACGCAAGTATAAATATTTCAAAATTTATTCCACTTCACACCCATAACGAAGATGACTTTTTCACAAATTTAAGTGATGATTTTTTTAGCATAAATGTAGCCTACATGAGCGATGCTGGTATGCCAGGTATCAGTGATCCAGGCGTTAGCCTAGTAAGATACGCTCAAAAAAATAATATCGAATATGAAATTTTAAGTGGAGCAAATGCCGCACTTTTAAGTGTAGTTGCAAGCGGACTTTGTGATAAAGAATTTGTCTTTTTAGGCTTTTTACCAAATACTGGTAGAGATAGGTCCTTGGCTATTCAAAATGCTCTAAATTTAGCCTATCCAGCCGTTATTTACGAAAGCCCAAAACGCATACTAGGCTTAGTACAAAGTATCGCAAATCTAGAGCCTGAGAGAAAAATTTTTGCCATAAAAGAGGCCACAAAAAAATTTGAGAGTAAGATTAAAGATAGTGCTAAAAATTTAGTCCAAATTTTAGAAAAAGCAAATTTAAGTGGAGAGTGGGCGATTGTCATCTCAAAAAGTAACAAAACAGCCACTCAAAATATCACAAAAGATGAGATACTTTTGCTTGATCTTGCTCCAAAAGTAAAAGCAAAATTGCTTAACAAAATAACTGGAGAAGATGTAAAAAAGATATATGATGAACTTACGAAAGCTTAAATTATAGGCCGCAAAACTACTAAGTGACATTGAAACGAAAGTGCAAAATTTACTCTAGCTACATACAAAAATAAGTTAAATTTTAATTGACTTTAGCTACCATAAGTTACCATGATAATATACGGAAAACAACTATTTTTACATATTTTGAACAAGCGACCACAGATATTAGAAGAGATATATCTCTCAAAAGAGTGTGACAAAAAACTCTTCTCTAAAATTTGTGGCACAGGCAAAAAAATTATTCGCGTGGATAATCAAAAAGCGCAGTCTTTAGCTCGCGGTGGAAACCATCAAGGTTTTTTAGCGAATGTTAGTGAGTTTGAATTTTCAGACATTGCTGAGCTTAAAAAGCTAAATTTTATCGCCATTCTTTACGGCATAAGCGATGTTGGCAATATTGGTGCTATCGCTAGAAGTGCCTATGCTCTAGGCTGCGAAGGTCTTGTAATAGTAGCAAAAAGCATAAATATGCAAGGCGTTTTAAGATCAAGTAGTGGCGCTGCCTATGAGATACCAATAGCGATTTTTGAAGACGGACTTAGTTTGTTAAATGAACTAAAGCAATTTGGTTTTAAAATTTATGCAACAGCAAGTGATGGCAAAAACGTAAAAGAGATGAGGTTTGCTGGTAAAAGAGCTTTGGTGATGGGCTCAGAAGGCGAAGGCATACCGCAAAAAGCTCTAGCAAAGTGTGATGAGTGTATTGGTATAAAGTTAAAAGAGGGCTGGGACTCCTTAAATGTAAGTGCAGCTTTTGCAATAATTTGTGACAGGATGATAGATGAATGAATTAGAGAATTTAAAAGAGATAGGTATAAAGGAAATTTCACGTAAAACGCATATTGAGCCTACATTTTTACAATATATTTTTGATAAAAATTTTGAAAAATTATCACGTTTAAATATTAGGGGCTATGCCAAAATTTTACAACGTGAATATGATGTTGATTTGAGCGAATTGCTCACTGAATATGATACCTTTATGCAAGAAAACACTCCAGATGAGAGTCACAAAACTAAAGTTACTCCAAAAATTTCTTCTTACACTCCAAAAGATATTACCATACAAAAACAAAGCGGTAGTGGCGGTGCTGGATTTTTATTTTGGCTCATCATTTTAGCTATTATCGCTGGTGGGGCATATCATTTTGATGCTTACAAATATATCGAGAATTTTTTATCGTTTTTAAATGACGAGAATAAAAGCGTGAGCTATTCGCAGTCAAGCATAGTAAATGAGGTGAAGAAAAATATCATCGATACAAATATCACTATCTCTCAAAATAGCCCTAAAATAGAAGCAAACATATCAAGCGTAAAAATTTCAGCTCCAGTTGAGCAAAATGTGACAACAAGTCCTGCAAACATGGAGCAAAATGCTGTAAAGCCAAGCATGGCAGCTCAGCCAGCTCCTAAGATAGAGCAAAACATTACAAAGCCACTAAATGAGGCGGTCATTACACCAAAACAACGTGTCTGGATAGGCATCATTAATCTTGAAAATGGTCAAAAAGTATCAAACGACACAAGCAAAAGCATAAATATAAATTTAGACCAAAGACAGCTCGTAGTTTGTGGAAATGGCAACATTGAGCTAAAGATTGGCGACAAGGTGACAAAATATAATCCAAGCCGTCCAGCTAGATTTTTAGTAGAAAATGGAGAGATGAAATTTGTGAGTTATGACGAGTTTGTAGAACTTAACAAGGGCAAATCTTGGTAAGAAAAATAGCGATTTTCACCGCTTTTAGTGTATTTGCCTATGCTTTTAGCTTACAAACTAGTGCAAGTGCTTTAAGCAATGTTGAAAATGTGCAAATTTCTTTAGAAAATTTAGACCAAAATGGCTCACTCAATGTCAATGAGCTAGTATCAAGATTAAAACAAAACTCAAGTTACGATAGCATTTCATTTGGCTCAAATAGTTTGAATTTAAAATTTATAAGCGAGCAAAAAGCTCCTTCTACACTATTTGTAAAATCAATAAATTCAACTCTAGACGATGCCAATATAAGTATTTCAAGGATAAATTCTCTAAAAAATGGAGATCAAATTTCTTATGGAATTTCAGCCATAAAAAATGGTGGAATAGATCCAAGTTTATTAAGCTTAGCACTTAGTCAAAGCGGTTTTAGAATTTTAGGATTTGATAGGGTTGATGGGAATTTAGAGATATTTTTAGATGCTCAGAATATGATCCTTAAGGCTACAAAGGTAAATTTTGACGAAGAGACACCACTTTTAAAAAGCGGTGGTACTTATTTTGTTGATGTTGAGGGTGCAAGTAGTCTGGATATCGCGTCAAAAGAGTCAAATAGATGGATGCCACTTGTTAGGATTTATGATAAAAATTTAAATCAGATTGACTCTATAAAAGAGGAGCAAGCAAAAACTACCGTTTCTATAAATTTAGCAATAGGTGCAAAATACGCATTAATTAGCGACAATGTTGATATAAATAATATAAAAAATGAGATAATTATCAAGCTTATAAAATAGGAGTAAGCAGTGTTTGATGAGATAAGATTTAATACGATTGAGCGTTTGCCAAACTACGTTTTTGCCGAAGTAAATGCAATAAAAATGGCTGCACGAAGAGCTGGCGAGGACATCATCGACTTTTCTATGGGTAATCCTGAGGGCAGAACACCACAGCACATCGTCGATAAACTATGCGAAAGCGCGCAAAAGGACAAGACTCACGGCTACTCAGCCAGTGCTGGAATTTACAAGCTCCGCCTTGCCATTTGCAACTGGTACAAAAGAAAATACGGCGTAAATTTAGACCCAGATACCGAAGCAGTCGCTACGATGGGTAGCAAAGAGGGCTTTGTTCACCTAGCTCAAGCCGTGATAAACCCAGGCGATGTGGCTATCGTGCCTGACCCTGCTTATCCGATACACACGCAAGCGTTTTTATTTGCTGGCGGAAGTGTCGCAAAGATGCCGCTTCACTATAATGATAAATTTGAACTAGATGAGAATAAATTTTTTGAAAATTTGATCCAGACTATACACGCTAGCTCACCAAAGCCAAAATATGTAGTCGTAAATTTTCCTCACAATCCAACGACCGTAACCGTGCAAAAGAGCTTTTACGAGCGCCTTGTAAGCATTGCAAAGCAAGAGAGATTTTACGTCATATCTGACATAGCCTACGCGGATCTTACATTTGATGGCTACAAAACGCCAAGTATCTTTGAGGTCGATGGTGCAAAAGACGTTGCAGTCGAGTGCTACACACTTTCAAAAAGCTACAATATGGCTGGCTGGAGAGTTGGCTTTATGTGCGGAAATAAAAGACTTTGCGCCGCACTTAAAAAGATAAAATCATGGGTTGATTACGGCATGTTTACTCCGATCCAGGTGGCTGCTACTGTTGCACTTGACGGCGATCAAAGCTGCGTTGAAGAGATACGCCAAATTTATGAAAAAAGAAGAGATGTGATGATAGAGGCCTTTGCTCAGGCTGGCTGGGAGCTTAAAAAACCAAGCTCTAGTATGTTTATTTGGGCGAAACTACCACCAAAAGTTAGCCATTTAGGTAGTCTTGAGTTTTCAAAGCAGCTTCTTACAAAGGCATCAGTCGCAGTTAGTCCGGGTATTGGTTTTGGCGAGGGCGGAAACGACTATGTGCGTCTAGCTCTTATCGAAAACGAAAATAGAATAAGACAAGCAGCTAGAAATATAAAAAAATATTTGAAAGAATTTGAATGAATGTAGCGATATTGGGCGTTGGAACCGTTGGTGAGTCAGTTGCTAAAATTTTACTAAAAAACAAAAAGCTAATCGCAGCAAGAAGTGGCGAGGAGATCGTACCAGTCATAGGAGTGGTCAGAAATTTAAATAAAAAAAGAAATGCTGGCATCCCTTTGACTGACGATATAAATAGCGTTATAAACCGCGATGATATCGATGTTTTTGTTGAACTTATGGGTGGTGTGGAAGAGCCTTTTAGGGTTGTGAGTGAAATTTTAAAACGAAAAAAAGCAGTAGTCACTGCAAACAAAGCACTTTTAGCCTATCATAGATATGCCTTGCAAAATTTAGCTAAAAATATACCATTTGGTTTTGAAGCTAGTGTGGCTGGTGGCGTACCGATCATTAGAGCATTAAGAGAAGGCTTGAGCGCAAATCACATCGTTAGCATAAATGGCATACTAAACGGAACTAGTAACTTTATCCTAACCTCGATGATGGATGAGGGTTCAAATTTTAAAGACGCTCTTAAAAAGGCGCAGGAGCTTGGGTATGCCGAGGCTGATCCTACTTTTGACGTGGGTGGTTTTGATACAGCACACAAACTGCTAATCCTTGCTAGCATCGCATACGGCGTGCACGGCGACCCAGAGGATATCTTGATAGAAGGAATACAAGGCATCATTCCTGAGGATATATTCTTTGCAAAAGATTTTGAATACTCGATAAAACTTCTAGCTATCGCCAAAAAAAGCGAGGGCAAAGTCGAGCTACGCGTGCATCCAGCGCTTGTGCCGCAAAATAAAATGATAGCAAAGGCAAGCGGTGTGACAAATGCGATCAGCGTCGTTGGCGAGGTTGTTGGCGAGACGATGTATTATGGCCCTGGGGCTGGTGGCGATGCAACGGCAAGCGCGGTAATCAGCGATCTTATCGACATCGCAAGAGATAGTAAGTCGCCGATGCTAGGATATAAAGCGCCGTTTGAATTAAATACGCTTGAACTACTTGACCGCGATAGGATAAAGACAAAGTATTACTTTAGGTTAAAAGTCGAAGATAAAATGGGTGTGCTAGCAAAGATTACAAATTTAATGAGTGAAAATAACTTGTCGATCGATAGCATACTTCAAAAACCAAAAGATGAGAGCGAATTTGCGGTATTGTTTTTTACGACACATACGAGTCTTGAGGCTGATGTAAGAAGGACAATTGAAATTTTAAAAGAGCAAGAGTATATAAAAGAAGAGCCATTTATGATGAGGATCGAGGAGTAGCTTGGGGTTAAAAGAGTATCTCTTCGGTAAAAACTCAGAAGATAGGGCGTGTGAATTTTTACAAAAGCTTGGTTTTATCATTTTAGAGAGAAATTTTCACTCTAAATTTGGTGAGATCGACATTATTGCACTAAGTAGTGATAAAATTTTACACTTTATAGAGGTAAAAGCAACTAGTGGAGAATATGAAGTAGAATACCGATTAAATAAGACAAAATATATAAAAATTTTAAAAACTATAAATTTTTATATGATGAAAAATGAGCCAAATAGAGATTTTCAAGTCGATTTACTAGTTATAAAAAATGAAAATTTAGAGTTGATAGAAAATATTAGTTTATAATAGAATTTATTATTTAGATAAAGTTTAAATTTAATTTGTATAATTGCCACATTTTAAAAATAAGGAGAAAAAATGGGAAAATACATCGAACTTACAAAAGAAAATTTTGATGTTACAAAAGAAGGCGTTGCTTTAGTAGACTTTTGGGCTCCATGGTGCGGACCTTGCCGTATGCTAGCTCCAGTGATCGAAGAGCTTGCTGAAGACTTTGATGGCAAAGCAAAAATTTGCAAGGTAAATACTGACGAAGTGCAAGATCTTGCAGTTGAGTTTGGCATCAGATCGATCCCAACATTGCTATTTTTCAAAAATGGCGAGCTAGTTGAGCAAATGGTCGGTGCACAGTCAAAACAAGCCTTAACTGACAAACTAAATTCGCTTCTTTAATGAGCGAAAAAAGAAGAGGAAGCCTACTTCCTCTTACATATATATTTGGTTCATTTTTTGGTGCAGCTATGATAGCAGCTGCATTTGCGTATAGCAACTATCGTTTTTCACAATATAAATTTGTTGATTTTGCGAAGCTAGTTTTTTACGAAAAAAGCGAAATTTTCACTCCAAAAGAGCCAAAATACACGCTTTTAATCTTCAGCTCAAATCAATCAAAATTAGACGAAATTTTACCAATCAAAAATGAAACAGTTGTGGCAATCGATATCTTTCAAAAAAGATATGAGTCAAACTCAACACTAAAATATATAAGCTCGGATATTAATACGGTCTTGGAGCTGATGCGAAATTTGAGCATTACAAAGCTTCCAAGTAGTGTTGAGATAGTTCATCAAAGGGGCGAAATTTATAAACAAAATTCGCCCATAAATGTTTTAGAATAAAGGAAAATTATGCTTGATTTAGCGATCATCGGAGGCGGTCCAGCAGGACTAAGCGCCGGACTTTACGCCACTAGAGGCGGATTAAAAAATGTTGTAATGTTTGAAAAAGGCGAGCCTGGCGGTCAGATCACCTCGAGCTCAGAGATAGAAAACTACCCAGGCCAAAAAGCCCCTGGTGAGAGTGGCTTTGATTTTATGAGCACTTGGTGGAAGCAGTGCAGCGCATTTGGGCTAGTTCATAAATGGGCAAACGTTGTTGGTGTTAGAAAAAACAGCGACGGTAGCTTTGAAATTTTACTTGAGGGCGGTAAGAGCGAGCAGGCAAAGGCTGTCATCGTAGCAACTGGCTCAACTCCAAGACGTGCTGGCTTTAAGGGCGAGGATGAGTTCTTTGGCAAAGGTGTTAGCACATGCGCAACATGCGATGGATTTTTTTACAAAAATAAAGAGGTAGCTGTTCTTGGCGGTGGCGACACAGCTGTTGAAGAGGCACTTTATCTAGCGAATATCTGCTCAAAAGTCTATCTAATCCATAGACGTGAAGAGTTTAGAGCGGCGCCAACTACGGTTGAAAAAGCTAGAAAAAATGAGAAGATCGAATTTATAACAAGTGCGACGATAAAAGAGGCGCTTGGCGATAAAATGGGTTTAACAAAGATCGTACTTGATACTAAAAATGGTGAGCGCGTACTTGACGTGCCAGGAATTTTTACCTTTGTCGGACTAAATGTAAATAACGAAATTTTAAAAGATGAAAACGGCAAATTTATCTGCGATATGGTCGATGGTGGACAGGTTAAGACAAACCTTAAGATGCAAACCAGCCTGAATGGGCTCTTTGTAGCAGGTGATATCAGAGAGGACGCTCCAAAGCAAGTCATCGTAGCAGCAGGTGATGGCGCAGTGGCTGCACTTAGCGCTATGAGCTACATAGAAAGCTTACATTAATACTTAAATTTAGCCAAATTTTTGGCTAAATTTTTCTTCTTTTTTTCTATTAAATTTTTTTGATTTTATACGCATTTTTAAAGCCTATTTGTAATCTATCTATAATAAATTTTATGTTAAATTTCAACCAAAAATCAAAGGATAAATTTTGGTAAGAATAGGCCTTTATGGTGCTAGTGGAAAGATGGCTCAAAGTATCATTTCTTGTTTAAAAGATGAAAAAGATGCCACTTTAAGTATCGCTTTTAGCCAAAAAAATCAAGTTGAAAATTTAAATAGCAAATTTCTAACAAACGACTTTGCTAAATTTTTTGAAGCATGCGATGTGATAATCGACTTTAGCCAAAAAGAGGCTACAGTAGCACTGCTAAACTACGCTAGAACTAATCCAAAACCATTAGTTATCGGTACGACCGGGTTAAATGACGAAGATAAAAACTTACTCCATTTAGCATCAGGGGCTATGCCTATTCTTTACGCAACAAATATGAGTTTAGGCGTAGCAGTACTAAACCGCCTTGCAAGGATTGCTTCAAAAACATTAAGAGAATTTGACATAGAGATAGTAGAGCAACACCATAGGCACAAAAAGGACGCTCCAAGTGGTACTGCGATGACGCTAGCCGGCTGCGTAGCTGAGGCAAGGGATCTAAATTTAAAAGATGTTTTAGTAACTGGTAGAGCCGGCATGGTGGGCGAAAGAAGCAAGGACGAGATCGCAGTTATGGCACTTCGTGGTGGAGATGTGGTCGGTCGCCACACGGTTGGCTTTTATAATGACGGCGAGTTTATTGAGCTAAATCACACCGCAACGAGTAGGGCAACTTTTTCAAAAGGTGCGATCAGAGCTGCCATTTGGCTAAAAGATCAAAGTAGTGGCCTATACTCGATAGACGATAGTTTAGGGCTTGATGATTAAATTTGAGCTTGATGATATAGAGAGCTATAAGCTAGAATTTGGTGATAAATTCTACCTGCCGGAGTGTGAAAAGCGTCAAAATTTAAGAACTGACGATATAGTAAAGCTTATATTTAGATTTGAAGATGATGAGTTTGCTTAGGTTGAGCGCATGTGGGTGGTCGTTAGCGAGACAAATAACGGCGAATTTACCGGCATTTTAGACAATGAACCATTTATTTACAAAAGGCTGTTTAAATGTTGGCGATGAGATCAAGTTTAACTACAAAAATGTTCTTGAAATTTACAAAGATGATGAAAACTAAAGGAAAAAAATGTGTGCAATAGTTGGTATTATAAATTCTAAAGATGCAGCAAAAACTGCGTATTATGCGTTATTTTCTATGCAGCATCGTGGCCAAGAGGCAAGCGGCATTAGCGTTTGTGATGATGGAGAAATTTCTACTCACAAGGGTAATGGCCTAGTTACAGAGGTCTTTAATGAAGAAATTTTAAGATCGCTAAAAGGTGATATGGCTATTGGTCACAACCGATATGCAACTGCTGGTAAAAACTCGGGTCGTGATGCTCAGCCAATAGCCGCTAATTACTCTTTGGGACAAATTTCAATCGTCCATAATGGGAATTTGGTAAATAAAGATGAGGTTAGAGATGAGCTTATTAAGGATGGTGCGATATTTCAGACAAATATGGATACTGAAAACATCATCCATCTAATCGCAAGAAACCATAGCGAACACTTGCAGGACCGTATTATCGCAGCACTTGATAAGATAAAAGGTGCTTATTGTCTGCTTATCCAGTCACGCCATAAAACCTTTGCAATAAGAGATCGCTGGGGTGTTAGGCCGCTAAGTCTTGGCAGGCTAAAAGATGGTGGATATATCGTAGCTAGCGAGACTTGTGCTTTTGATCTTGTGGGGGCTAGTTTTATAAGAGATATCAGGCCTGGCGAGATGATAGTTTTTGAACATGGAAAAAGTGAGTTTCAAAGCCTACAAATTTTTGAGCCAGAGCCTAGAGTTTGCGCCTTCGAGTATATATATTTTGCTCGCCCAGATAGCGTGATAGAAGGTAAAAGTGTCTATGAAGTTAGAAAAAAAATGGGTGAAGTACTAGCTAAAAAGAGCAAAATTAAAGCAGATTTCGTCGTACCTGTACCAGATAGCGGAGTACCAGCAGCGCTTGGGTACGCAAATGAGAGCAAAATCCCATTTGAGCTAGCTATCACTAGAAACCACTATGTGGGTAGAACCTTTATCGAGCCAAGCCAAGAGATGAGGAATTTAAAAGTCAAGCTAAAACTTAATCCGATGTCATCGGTTCTAAAAGGTAAAAGTATCGTTGTTATCGATGATAGTATCGTTCGCGGTACTACTTCAAAAAAGGTGGTTGATCTTTTAAGACATGCGGGCGCTAAAGAGATTCATTTTAGAGTCGCTTGCCCTGAGCTTAAATACCCTGAGCGATACGGTATCGATACGCCAAGCTTTGAAGAGTTAATAAGCTCTAAAAAAAATGCAGAGGAAGTAAGAGAATATATCGGTGCAGATAGCTTAGAATTTTTAAGTATAGACGAACTTAAAGAAAGTATCGGTAATGAGCGAAAATATTCGCTTGTAAGCTTTGATGGTGACTATTTCATAAAGTGAAAAATTTAGCCATTTTTTTGCTTATTGCAATATTTTTTAGTGGTTGCTCACAAAAGAGTCCAAGCAAAAAAGATGAAATTTCTATTTACGTAAGCTACTATGAGATAAATGGCACAAAACAGCAGCTACAAATAAAAACTGCTCAAAATTTTACAGAACAAAATACTAGTGTGCCATTTTTTGGTATAGTAAATTTTTTAGCAGAAGATAAGATTTTAAATGCTTATTCGCTTGCAAAGGGTACTATAAATGTACTTGAAGTAAATAACAACTCTATAAATTTAAATAAATCAAGAGATATATTAGCTTTAAAAAAAGCTAATGAGATAAAATTTTATGAGATAAGGCCCGATGTGCTTGAGAGTGTTAAATTTAGCTCACAAAATAGTATTTGTGGTGATTTTTTGTTACAAAAGCCAGTGCATATAAATGTGGCAACAAACTATTATTTAAGAGATGATAGCTTTTTTGCAAGCTTAATAGATGCAAATTTCTTTTATAAAAAAGGTTCAAAGATCCTAAAAAAAGAGTTTGTTTATAATATAGCCGAGACTAAAATCCTAGAAGAAGCAAAAGAATTTACACAAAAGACAAAGCAGCTCTTTTTAAATGACCTACAAAAATTGGGCAGGCTACTTGATATACTTTGTACTTTTTAAATCTTTATCTTAAAAAATCGTGTTTATTGCAGATGCTAAAAAGATAAAATTTAATCTAAAATCAAACCAAGACTTAGCGTTTTATCCTATGAAATTTGTAAAAATTTGCTTTAAATTTGACTTAGTAGCAATTTAGTTTTGTGATATTCATGCCATTTTTAAAGTAAGGCGGATATGGCATATATACGGTAAATGGTGTGCTTTTTTGCTTTGGTAAATTTTTGGCTACATCAAATTTATATTCAACTGTATTTGGCCTCTCATCCTTATCTGTGCCAAGAACCCATGAGAAAAATGAAAGCCCACTTGGCTTAAAAAATGCTTCCCCACCAAGATCATTTTTATTTAGCGGTTGATTGATTAGTTTGACTGTCAGTGTGCAGTTGCTAATTGTAAATTTACCGATATTTCTCACTTGCCCTTTAAAAACGATACTCTCATTTCGTAAAATTCGCTCACTTTTTACATTTTCGAGCATGCCTTTTTTTGTATATTTATCAAGCACTAGCATCAAAAAAACAGCAAGTGTGGTTGAGACTAGAATGTTTGTAAAAAATAGTGATAAAAATAACTTTCGCTCAGCTCTAAGTGAGAGAACAAGAAATAAAATAGAAAGCAGAGCAATCGCAAAAAGAACGATAATATGAACGATCGTAAAATATGCTGAGCTCATCAAAAACACTCCACTTTTTTAGAGATATTGTAGTCTATAAATGCGAAATCATTGACAAATTCTTTAACCTCAATGCTTTGCTTTGGCAAAAATTCCTCGTTTAAGATGATTCTTTTTCTAGCAAATGGATTAAGTGAGTTAAAAAAGTCTTTCGTATTTTGCCTTGAGCTTAGATAGAAGTCAAGCTCGATTTTACAGATATTAAGTATATTATTTGAATTATTTGTAATATTAAAATCAACCATTAGCGCATCGACATATTGAAGCTGTTTGGTGGTTATTTTGCTTATGCTAACTGGTCTTAAATTTTCATTTATATATTTGTTTGCGTAGTAATTACCTACAAAAAGTCCGAAAAAACCAGCTAGAATAAATAAAAATCCTATCTGCCACCACGACTTTATCGCTATAAAAATCCCTAAAAGCACAATTAGTATAAATGCTAAAAATATCCAGCCATAGGTTAGAAAATCAATGAGCTTTGCATTTTGCAATACAAAAAGCAAGTTGTGCTTAATGCTGTTTAACATCTCGCGATCTTTTCTCTTCAATGCCGCTCATACCAAAACGCCTTGCAAGTTCGTTTTTTACAGCATCTGGATGGATATTATGGGCTGAAAGTGCTACAAGTGCATGAAAGCAAAGATCGGCTGCTTCGTAGATCAGATCATCTTTTGCTTTTTGCTCATCTTGCTTTGAGTTTTCCGCGAAACTAAGATCCTTTGCAGCCATTATAAATTCGCCAGCCTCTTCGCCAACTTTCTTTAAAATTTGATTTTTGCCTTTTTTAAAAAGACTTGCCACATATGAAGTT
Organism: Campylobacter concisus; assembly: GCF_002914005.1. GTDB lineage: Bacteria > Campylobacterota > Campylobacteria > Campylobacterales > Campylobacteraceae > Campylobacter_A > Campylobacter_A concisus_N. The sequence continues at coordinate 23,072 of NZ_POZU01000033.1, forward strand.
TCAGGGTTAGCATTTAGCTTTCTATCTTCTATCACATGGTAAAGCTCATCAAGCACACCATAATTTATTTTTTTGACTTCAACTTTTGTATCTAAAATTTTGCCGTCATGCAAATTTATCTCATTAAAAAAACACGACCTTGCTCCAGTGTGACAAGCAGCGCTTCCGTTTTGAATCACCTTTAAAAGCAAAGTATCGTTGTCGCAGTCTAAAAAAGCAGCCTTTATCTCCTGAGTGTTGCCACTTTCTTCGCCTTTTTTCCAAATTCTATTTTTAGTGCGTGAAAAATAGTGAGCGTAACGGCTAGATAGACTTAAATCTAATGCTTCTTCGTTCATGTAAGCAAGCATTAAAACTTCGTTTGTGGCATGATCGCAAACTACTACTGGAAGCAATCCACCAACCTTTTGCCAGTCTATACTTTTTGTTACGCTATTCATTTTTATCTCTCGCTTACTGAGCTAGCTCTTACTTTATCTTTTGCATCTAGCCAGATATTTGGCACAGCCCCACCAGGTGTTAAGAAAATTTTAGCATCTTTGTTTTCTTTTAGAGCCTCGTTAAATTTGTTTTGTGTTTCGATCTGCTTTAAATTTAGTAGATTTTGATCGACACTTTTTGCAACCTCTTTATTTGCATACGCAGTTGCGTCAGCCTCGATTTTAATGGCATCAGCCTTACCTTTTGCTTCAATGATCGCAGCTTTAGCGGTACCTTCTGCAAGTGCAGCTTGTTTTAAGGCTTCTTGATTTGCTCTTTCTACTTCGTATTTTGTTCTCTCGGCCTCTTGTTTAGCAATTTGGACGCGCTCAATTTGCTCTTTTACCTTTGAAGGCAAGATGATCTCACGAAGCTGCACTGTTAAAAGCTCAACTGGCTTATTTGGCTGAGAGTCGATGTCTTTTCTTATGCCATCATCGATTTGTCTTGCTAGGTCGTTTCTCTTTGTTGGAAGCTCTTCTGCTGTATATTTACCAGCGATACTGCGAACCACATCACGCACGACAGGATCAACTATCTTGCTCTCCCAGCTAAGACCCCAAGAGGCAATAGTTTGAGGGGCATTTTCTGGATTTAAACGGTATTGCACAGTAATATCAATGCTAACTGGTAAATTTCTAGCATCAAGCACTGAAATAGAATTTTTACGTAAAATTCCAGCACCAACGCCTTGATATGATTTTTGCATTGATTCGCCCATATCCTCACCAGAAGTGTAGTTTATGATCCTAACTCTGGTGTCCACGATGATGATGTCTTGGATAAAAGGTAAAAAGAAGTGAAAGCCTGGCTGTAAAGGATTTGGCTCATATTTACCTGCTGTAGACTTGATGCCAACTTCACCTGAGTGAATCACTTTAAATGGCTGAGTGATAGCAAAAATAGCAATAATTGCAATTACAATGTAGGCAAGTGCTCCAAATTTACCAAAGCCACTTGGTAAATTTGGCATTTTAAAGTCCTTTTTGAAAGGCGACTCTTTGTCGCTATTTTGACCTGAGCCTCTGTTGTCACTACCTGGCTTTTTTTTATTGAAATAATCGTTTAAATCAGCGGGCATTTCGTTCCTTTAAATTTTTAAATATATGTTAAAAATGATTCATATTTTTTATTTAGTCCATAAACTACGTCAAAATAAGCTTTTTGTAGTCTCTTTGTCACTTCGCCTCTAGCGCCGTTACCAATGATGCGGTTATCTATGCTATTTATCGGTGTTACTTCAGCTGCTGTGCCTGTGAAAAATGCCTCGTCAGCTGTATATGCCTGATCTCTTGTGATGCGCTCCCTTCTTACTTCGATGTCAAGATCGTGAGCAAGTCTTATGACTGTATCTTGAGTGATGCTAAGTAGGCTGTTGTCGTTTGGCGGAGTGATTAAAACACCATTTTCAACGATAAAGAAACACTCGCCTGGACCTTCAGCCACAAAGCCCTCACTATCAAGAAGTAGTGCCTCGTCGTATCCAGCCTCTTTTGCCTCGTAGTTTGCCATTTGTGAGCTTAGATAGTTTGAGCTAGCTTTTGCTCTGTTCATTTGAGCAGCAGGTGCGAGTTTGGCAAAGCTTGAAATTTTAACTCTGATACCTTTTTCTAGGCCTTCATCGCCAAGATAAGCACCCCATTCCCATGAAGCGATAGCGGTTTGCACTGGCGCTTTTGTGTGAGCTACGCCCATTACGCCGTATCCTAAAAAGATAAGTGGGCGGATATAAACATTGCCATTATATTTATTTGCACGAAGAAGCTCTATTTGCGCTTTTTCAAGCTCTTCCTCTGTATAAGGTACATTTAAAACAGTCATTTTTGCTGATCTTAAAAGCCTTTTTGTGTGATCTTGGAGTCTAAAAATAGCTAGGCCTTTTTTTGTTTTATAAGCTCTTGTACCCTCAAATACGGCATTAGCGTAGTGCAAAGAGTGAGTTAGAACGTGTACTTTTGCATCGTCCCATTTAACTAATTTTCCATCCATCCAGATAAATTCTGAAGCATTCATTGTTAAACCTTTCTTTTTTCTTAGAAATTTTGGTCTGAGTTTATCTAAAATTGCTTTAAATTTACATTTCTAAGACCAAAATTTGCAGATATTACCCGCCAAAACTACTTATCTAAAAGCTCTTGTATGATCTTTGCCATCTCATCGATTGATGAAGCTGCGCTTAAATTTATTAGGTATTTGCCGCTTACTACAAAAGCTGGCACACCGCTGATACTTGCAACATCATAAGAGGCGAACCATGTGTCTAAAAGCTCTTTTGCTCTTTCGCTATTTAGTGCTTTTTCGTAGTCGTCCTTGCTCACGTGAGCTGCTTTAAGGGCTAAATTTATAAATTTCTCTTTGTCTTTGCCATCATTAAAATCATCTTTCTCATCATGTCTTGCTTTATAGATCGCAAATTTTGCTTGCTTAAATTTTGACTCATCGCTTAGTAGATCAGTCCCATTTATTTCATCTATCGATATAAGAGCGGCAAATATTTTACTCGCAGTCTCACCAAGCTTGCCTTTTGTGCTTAGGTGATATGGGATAAATTTCACATCTTCAAGCTTTGACATCAGCTTTCTTGTTATAGTCCGGTCAAATTTATAGCAGTGTGGGCAGTCGTAGCTAAAGACCTTAACTACCGAGTTTTTAGGCACATTAAGCGGTTTTGCTAGAGTTTGATACTCCACACCTTCAGTTAGTGCTGATAAATTTAGCGCAAAAAACGCACTTAAAATTAGCATTTTTATAAGCTTCATCTTTGCTCCTTATTTTACAAGATCAGCTAGCACTTTTGCGGCGTGGTCTTTGGCTTTTACGCTTTTATAAATTTTAACTATCTTGCCGTCTTTGCCAATCACAAAGGTGCTTCTAACGATGCCAAGATACTCTTTGCCATAGTTTTTCTTAACTTGCCAAACACCATAAAGCTTTGAAATTTCTTTATCCTCATCGCTTAATAGAATGTGCTTTAAATTTTGCTTTGCGATAAAGCCAACGTGAGACTTCACACTATCTGGGCTAACGCCGATTATAACTGTGTCATTTTTGATAAACTGATCGTAGTTTGCGCTAAATTCGCAAGCTTCAGTCGTGCAGCCTGGAGTGTTGTCCTTTGGGTAGAAGTAAAGCACCACGTTTTTGCCTATAAAGTCCTTTAGTGCGACCTTTACACCGTCTTGATTTAGCGCTTCAAACTCTGGCGCCTTGTCACCAACTTCAAGTGTTATTTTTCGTTCAATATCTGCTTTGCTAAATTCGCTCATTTTATCCCCTTTCTCTTATCTTCTACGCTCTCGCCACCTACGCCGATGTTGCTAGCGTCGTGAGTTTCTATGAAAATCATCACCGCCTCTTTTTTCTTGCCAAGCACTCTTACAAGCGTATCAGTCACCTCTTTAAAAACTTGATCTTTTTGTTCTTTTGTCGGCTCTGGACCTGCTATTTTTATATTTACATAAGGCATTTTTACTCCTTTTTTAAGATGTGAAATATTAACTAAATTGAGTGAAATTTCAGATTAAAGCCTTTATTTAAGAATTAGGCATTAAAATACAAAAACTTGTTACTAGGAGCGGAAAATGGACTACAACAAACACAATAAAGGCTTTGTTTGCTTTATGTATGGCTTTGGACGAAGCAGGGTAGTTTATGCTGTTTTGATGGTTTTAGTCATATTTTTGCTCGGTTTTTTGACATTTGGCTCAAGCACTCAAACTGACATTTTAAATTTACAAATAGCCCTTGGTGCCATGCTTTGCGGGCTTTTACTCATCCTTGTTAATCCAAAAATTTTCATCATAAAGCTAATTGGATATTTAATTTCACTTGCTGGCGTTATGATCGCTCTTCACAATGCAAATTTACTAGGCGAAGACTTTAACTTATATTTTTACGCAAGCCTAGTTTTTGGCGCATTCATGATGCTTATACTTCTTAGCTGGTTTGTTTACAACGCAAGAAGTAGCGAGATAAATGAAATTTAATTCACCACTCCCATAAGCACGCTTGTGTAGGTATTTTGCTTAGGCTCTGAGCTTGTTGCATCGTTTATATTTATGCGGCTAGCCTCAAGCCCAGCCTTTATGAGTGCTTCTTTTACTGCATTTGCACGCTCATTTGCTAGCTCAACTAGCTTTTCCTTATCCACTTCGATAGCTTTTATTGCCTCTTCTCTTAAGGCCTTATCGCTTTTGTCTTTAGCGTTTGGAACGAGAGAATTTAGCACGGTAATATAATCTTTCCCGCTTGAGGCGATTATTTGATTTATCTTTTGATCAAGCTTTTTTTCTTCAAAGTAGAGCACATCTATTTCAGAGTAAGTAGGTGTGATGCTAAGTTTCATCATAGGCTTTGCAGTAGTTAATTTTATAAAATCAGCTACTTTTGGCGCTTCTGAGCTTATTAGCTCGCTACTTCCAGCAAGAAAATCAATAGAGCTAAGATCCTTGCCGCCAAGCCCTAGAGCATTACCTAAAAATCTAAACGGAGCTAATGTGATATCAGCAAAGAGCTTTTTAACAGCAGCCCAAATGACACCGCCATATTTAAAGTCAGGATCGTCTAAATTTCCTTCAACTGGCAGGTCGATATTTATTTGATTATTTTGATCGCTTAATATCGATATAGCAAGCGAAAGTGGCAAATTTACAGCATCTTTTGAATCAACCTTTTCTCCAAGTGTGAGTGTGTCAAAATTTATAAGATTTGAGCCGTTTAGTTTTGAATCAACAACGCTATAATTTAGATTTAAATTTAACTTACCTTTTTTTATTTTATAGCCTAAAAATTGTCCGCTATATGGCGTTATATCAATTAGATCGATATCTTTAAAATCTAGCTTAATATCGGTATTTTGCTTTAGCTCAAAAGGAAATAATTTTGCTGTAATCTGAGAAAAGCCATTTCTGCCAACTGTGCCTTTGAACTCACCCGAACTTGGACGTTTTTTATCAATGTCAGTTAGCTTGCCATTTAGATTTGAAATTTTTGTAGCAAATGGCATAAATAGTGACGCATCTGAAAAATCAACCTCGCCGTTGTTAAGTGAGAAATTTTTTATACTAAAATTTAGCTCATTGTCTTTTTTGCTAGCTGCCTTTTTGCTCTCGGTTTTTTGCTCATTTTGAACTTTATTTTTATCTTCTTTTACGATTTTGCTTAGATTAAATTCGCGCTCTTTACTTAGATGAGCCTTGATAAACGGCGAATTTAAAGCAACTCCAGTAATTTCAAGATTATTTTTAAAAAGTGAAATTTTATCCACTTCTAAACTTTTAAACGCGATTAGCTTTTCTTTATTTTTATCATCTAATCTAATATCTTTTACGCTAAGCTTTGCATCTGCTTTTATATCTTTTGTATAGTGAAGTTCGGCGTTTGCGCTCATCTCTCCACTTGAAAGGTCTGCCTCTAAAAATGGCTTTGCGTAGGCAAAATACTTTGGCAAATTTGTATCATTTAGTTTGATTTTTGCATTTACATCAAGTGGCTCGATCTTGATCTTTGAGTCTACATTGAGGTTTAGCTTTTGTGAGCTTTTAATATCCACTTTTACATCAAATGGCCTACTAAAATCACTACTTAAATTTGCAACTTTTATAAATAGATTATCAAATTTATGAGCGATCTTCTCACCTTCAAAAAGGTGTGTCAAAGCGATGTCAGCGTTATTTACATTGATATTTTTTATATCAAATTTAAACTCGCTACCTTTTCTTTTTGAAGCAGCTTTGCTCTGCATTTTTTTCTCATCTTTTGATACTTTTTTGGCTGTTTTTGTTGGTTTTTCTTTGCCAAGTCCTAATTCGTTTATAGCGCTTAGCCCATTATCACTTAGCTCAGAAGTAAATTTAGGTTTATTTACATCGATGCTAGCAGTATTTAGAGCCATTTTTAAAATATTAAAGCCTATGCTCTTTGCAATGACTTCTGGCACATTTAAAATTTCCTTGTTTTTAGCTTTTAAATTTATGCTATTTACATTAAGCTCATTAACACTAGCCTCACTTTTGTTGCTATCTTGTGTAAAACTTGTGCCAAAAATTTGTATGTTTGTTACGTTTGTGGTCGCATCCTTACTAAGTGGTGCATTTATGCCACTAAGCGCGGTTTTTTCAAGGCTAAGCTCGATCTTTTCATTTAGCAAATTTGCCTTTAAATTTGAAGCATTGAGGTCTTTTAATGTAGCTAAATTTTTACTGACTTCATCTACCTTTAGGCTGCTTGCGCTTATATTTTTTAGCTCCGCTTTGGCGTCCAGTTCGCTCTTTTCATTTAAATTTGCAAGAAGTGAGATGTCGCTTAGATTTAGCGCTTTTAAGCTCGCTGATACCGTACTTTTAAAGGCGATATCGTTTAAATTTATAGCGCTTAAATTTAGAGTAGCGTCTGTTTTGTCCGCTATCTTGCTATCTAGGTCAAATTTTGGCAGATCAAGCTCGCCAAGGCTTATCTCATTTTCACCTTCGTTTAAATTTAGTGATTTTATATTTAAAAAACTATCCTTTAAATTTATCTTAGTGGCGTTTTCATCGGCGTTTATATCGTAGTTGATACCTAAATTTATAACTGCATTTTTAAGGTTTAGTGTATCGTTATCGATGAAGCTTATCGCAACTGGCTTGATGCTAAAGTCCTTAATGACGACACTACCATTTATGTTTAGCGGGTTTAGCCTGATATCGCCTTTTAAATCGATCTTGTGTGCAAGGCTTGAGTTTGAGTCAAAGATATGATTGCCAGCACTATTCTTTTTTGTATTTAGCGAGTTTAACTCGTAGTTTATATCATCAAAACTTACATTAAATGGCTTTGTGAGATTTTGGTCGCTATACGAAAATGAGCCTTTGATAATCTTGGCACTATTTAGAGCGAAATTTATCGAGCTTGTACTGTTGTCCTCATTGCTTGCATTATCTTCACCTATGAAGTTGCTAAAGTTAAATTTCGCATCCTTAGTTCTTGCGATCTTTACGCTTGGCTCATCAAGTCTAAAAATATCAATCTCTATGAGCTTTTTGAAGATAGAAAATGGCTTTAGCTTGACATCGACTTGCTTTGTGCTAAAAAGTGGCGAAGTGCTGTTTAGTTCGGCATTTGTAGCGTTTAGCTCAAAAGTAAATGGGTTAAATTTAGCCTCTTTCACAAAAAGTGTTGCATTGTAGTCTTTTAGATACTTTGGAGCAATATTTTTGATAGCATAAGGAACACCAAAAAAGCCAAGAAGCGTGTAAATAAGCAAAAGCGAAACTAAACTTATGCCTGAAATTAGGGCTATTTTTTTATTTTTATTCATTTAAATTTTTACCTTGAAGTGATCTAAAATAAACTTTGATTTTACTTTAAATAAGGTTAAATTCTAGTTAGAAATTTCCAAATTTTTAGACGTATAAATTTACATTTTAGTTAATAATACTTTTATAAAATTCGTATTACCATTTCACAAATACTTTTTAAACAAAGGATGCAGTGATGAAGAGAATTTTATTCGTATTTTTCTTGTTGTTTAGCACCTATCTTTACGCAAATGAGAGTAAAGTCGTAGTTGCTATCGAGGAGCAAACACCTCGTATAAATCCACTTTACGACGAAGATCACGATCCAACACTTTCGCTAGTGTTTTCTGGCCTTACAAGCCACGATGAAAATAGCTTGCTTGTGCCAGAGCTCGCGAAGTCTTGGCAGGTGAGTGATGATGGGCTGGAGTATGTTTTTGAGCTACGAGATGACGCATTTTGGCACGATGGGGTGAAATTTAGCGCAAAGGATGTTAAATTTACCATTGAAGCAGCTCAAGATAAGAAGCTAAACGCGCCAGCTATATCAAACTACGAGGTGGTAAAAAGCGTTGAAATTTTAGGGGATTATAGGGTCAAGATCACGCTTAGTGAGCCATTTCCGCCATTTCTTGATGCGCTTAGTTTTGGCGTTTTACCTGAGCATATCCTAAAAGGAAAAGATATTGCAACTGATAAATTTAACGATGCCCCTATCGGCACTGGCGCATACAAGCTAGTAAAATGGAAAAAAGATGAGAGTTTGGAATTTGCGGTAAATGAGAAATTTTACAAGGGTGAGCCAAAGATAAAAAAGGTATTTTTTAAAATTGTTGGCGATGAAAATTTAAGACTAGTTGGGCTAAAAAGCGGTGAGATCGACGTTGCGCTCATCTCTCCAACTGGGGTAAATTTCATAAAAGATGATAAAAAACTTAGCTTGCTTAAGTTTAAAAGTGCAGACTACAGGGCTTTGATGTTTAACCTTGAAGATCCTATCTTTCAAGATAAAAATGTAAGAATAGCCCTAAACTATGCGGTTAATAAAGATGAGATAGTTAAAAGCTTATTTCACGGATATGCAAGCGTAGCGAACAATCCGATAGAAAAAAGCTTTGCAAATGACAGCGAGTTTAAATTCAGCTACGATCCGCAAAAGGCTAAAGAGCTACTTGAAAAAAGCGGCTTTAAGAAAAACAAGGCTGGATTTTTTGAAAAGGACGGCAAGGAGCTTGGCTTTGACATCTACGCCTTTAATAACGACGTTTTAAGGGTCAATCTAGCCAAAATTTTAAGCAGCGAGTTCGAAAAATTTGGCGTAAAAGCCAAAGCCTATGCAAAGCCAAAAACAGCCTTTGACCTAAGCAAGGTGGATAGCTTTGTGATCGGCTGGGGAAGTCCGTTTGACCCAGACTTTCACACATATAGAATTTTTGGCGGGTTTGCCGATGTGAGCGTAAATGAAAATGGCTGGAACTTTAGCCACTACAAGGACGCAAATGTCGATCTTGCCTTAAAAAACGCGAGATATACAAAGGATGTGGAGCTTAGGAAAAAACACTATAAAGAATTTCTAAAAGCGCTTCATGAAAACCCACCTTACATTTTTATAGCCTATCTTGACTATCCACTTGTGTTTAATAACAAAATTTCAGGCATTAAGACGCAAATTTTAGGTCACCATGGGGCTGGATTTTTATGGAATATAAGAGAGTGGCAAGTAAAATAGTGGATAAAAATTTTGTCTAGAGCCATTTTAAAAACAGCGATCTCAAGTCTTGGATTGCTGTTTTTTATCTCGTTTTTTCTATTTTTGCTCATATATTTTTTACCAGGGAATGTCACTGACGCGATGTTTTCAAGGAGTGAGGCGATAAATTTCGCCATAAAAGAGCAAATTTTAAGAAATTTAGGGCTAAAAGATAACTTTTTCGTGCAGTATTTTAGATGGCTTACTCACTTTATCACAGGCGACTTTGGCACCAGTTTTGTAAGCGGGGCAAGTGTCTCTATGCTTATCAAAGAGCGACTTTTAAACTCACTCATTTTATTTTTTGCTTCGTTTTTTTTGATAACTCTTTTGTCCTTTTTCTTAGGGCTTTTAAGTGCCATTTATAAGAATAAATTTGCCGACATCTTTATAAATTTTAGCTCCTTTTTGCTGGCATCATTGCCGCATTTTTACATCGCTCTTGTGCTAATAGCGATCTTTAGCATCTATCTAAACGTGCTGCCAAGCTCTGGGGCAAACGAGCTAGGATCTAGCAGTGTTAGGGTGAAATTTATCATCTTGCCAACGCTCGCCATCATCTTGCCACACCTTGGCGCAAACGTGAAATTTGTGCGTGACAGGCTAAATCAAAGCCTAAATGCCGACTTCATCCAGACGGCTCACGCTAGAGGTTTGGGACGCGGCAAAATTTATCTCTTTGCTATAAAGCACGCAAGCACCGATATAGTCTATTATTTCGCAACCCTTGTGGCTGGCGTTTTTGCTGGCTCGTACGTCATTGAGAGCATTTTTTCATTTCCAGGCATAGGCAAGCTTAGCCTTGATGCGGTGATCGCCAAGGACTATCCAGTCGCACTTGCGACCATTTTGCTAACGGCTGTTTTTGTCGTTTTTGCAAATTTACTGGCTAAAATTTTTGCCATCTTGGCAGATAAGAGAAATTTATGAGAAAAGTCATATTTTTCCTAGCCTGTTTTGTCTTTTTAGCGCTTGTCACATTTGCCTTTGTGACGCCATTTTTTTCTAAATTTGAGCCAAATTTCACTGACTTTATGGCGGTAAATTTAGCCCCAAGTAGCGAGCATATCTTTGGCACTGACATCCTAGGCAGGGACAATCTTATAAGGGTTGCCTACGCGTTTAAAAACTCGCTTCTTATCTTGCTTTTAGCTGGCTTTTTAACGACGCTTTTCTCGCTCATCTACGCATATTTTGGCACGAGCAAGAGCAGAGTTTGCGAGAGCCTTTTTGATAAGGGGCTTGATGCTTTTTTAAGCATACCAAACATCGTTTTTATCATGCTTTTTAGCTCATTTAGTAGCGGAGATCTTTTAATAACATCTTTTATCATCGCCATTTGCTCGTTTATGCAGGGCGCAAAAGTTTTTATGCAAAATTTAAGACTTAATAAAAAGTGCGACTACGCCGAGCAAGCCGTGATAAATGGCGCTAGCAAATTTAGCCTTATATGCTTTGAAATTTTGCCAAATTTAAAGCATCTAATAGTTAGTATCTTTGGCATAAACGCGATAAACGCGGTCGTCATAGAGGCTACGCTTGGCTTTTTTGGTGTGGGTAGTGACGCAAATAAAATAAGCCTTGGCATCATGCTAAATGAGAGCAAAGAGGCACTTTTCCTTGGCTCTTGGTGGATGGTGCTTTTCCCTGGCGTGACGCTCTTTTTGCTCATCCTAGCAACATCGATCATCACATCAAATTCAAAAAATGGCAATATAAAAATATGATAGAGATTAAAAATTTAAACGTTTTTTATAAGGACAAAAAGCTTTTGAGCGAGCTTGATTTTGACATGAGCGAGGGTAAATTTGTAGGTATCACAGGCGCTAGTGGCAGTGGCAAATCGCTCTTTGCAAAGAGTTTAATAAGGCTTTTTGATGATGAGTTTAGAGTGAGGGCGGATAAATTTAGTATTTATAAAAAAGATATCTTAAAACTTAGTCAAAATGAGCTAAAAGAGCACCGAAGAAAGGTCGCTGCGCTCGTTTTTCAAAACTCTATTGCCAGCCTTCATCCGCTCTTAAACGTGGGCGATCACTTTAATGCCTATCTAAATGGCGACAAAAAGGCAAATAAAGAGCTTGCGTTTGCTTATTTTAGAGAGTTTGGGCTAGATAATGCAAATCTTATCTGGCACAAATACTCATACGAGCTAAGTGGTGGCGAGGCAAGCCGCGTGCAGATAGCTCTGGCGCTTTGCCTGAAGCCAAAGATCCTAATCTGCGATGAGATAACAAGCGGGCTTGATAGCATTAGCGGTAGCCACGTGGCTGGCATCTTAGAGAGCTTAAAGGGCAAGATGAGCGTCATCTTTATCTCGCATGATGAGGTGCTGACGAACTATCTTAGTGATGAGATTTGGCAGATGAGAGATGGGCGGCTAAATTTAAAGGAAAATGCGTGAAAATAAGGCTCAAAAACGTCTCAAAAAGTTTAAGTTTTAAGGAACATTTTAACGCTAAGGCTGAAGTTTTGCACCTTTTAGAGGGGATAAATTTCGAGCTTGACGATGGCGAAAATTTAGCCATTTTGGGTCAAAGTGGCAGTGGCAAAAGCACGCTTGCAAAGCTCATATCATTTAGCGAGCCAAAAAGCGGGGGTAAAATTTATATAAACGATGAGGAGATCACGGACAAAAATGAGCTCAAAAAAGATATCAGATATATCTTGCAAAACCAAAAACAAGCCCTAAATCCAGCGCTAAAAGTAAAAACAGCCATCGCTCACGTAAGGTCGTATCTTAAGCTTAGCTTTAGTGAAAATGAGCTTAAAGAGCTAATGGGAAATTTAAATTTAAAAGATGAAATTTTAGAGAAATTTCCTTCTCAGCTAAGTGGTGGCGAGGCGACAAGGGTTGGGATACTGCTAGCGCTTCTTTCAAAGCCAAAAATCCTAATCTGCGACGAGATAACAAGCGGGCTTGACAATGCGACAAAGCAAAAGATCATAAATTTGCTTTTAAGCTTAGATGAAAAGATCAGCATTATTTTTATCACACACGATATTTTAAGCGCGATAAAGATAGCACAAAAGGTGTTAATAATCGAAGCTGGCAAGCAAGTGGCTTTTGGTAAATTTGATGATCTTACTAGCCAAAATGTCCTTAAAAAATACCTCGATGCAGCTAAATTTTATGATGACAAACTTTGATATAATGCAAGCAAAAAAGGTCAAATTTGCTAGTTCATATCTGCTGCTCGGTCGATAGCCACTACTTTTTACAGCGCCTACGAAAAGATCATCCAAATGAACGAATAGTAGGCTATTTTTATGACCCAAACATACATCCATATAGCGAATTTTTACTGCGTTTTGAGGACGTGAAGCGAAGCTGCGAGAAGCTTGGTATCGAGCTAATATGTGGCGAATACGACTACGAAGCGTGGCTTGGCGGCACAAAAGGGCTTGAAGATGAGCCAGAAAAGGGCAAAAGGTGCGAATACTGCTTTGATTTTCGTATGAAAGACTCCGCTAAAAAGGCGCTTGAGCTAGGACTTAGTAAGATCACGACGACGCTTTTAATGAGCCCAAAAAAAGACTTTTATCAGCTTAAAAAGGCGCTCGATGAGGCGGTGGCTGGCTCAAATTTAGAGGCGGTTGCGGTTGATTATAGAAAAAATGGCGGCACAAGCGAGCAGTTTATCCTCGCTAAAAAGGACAAGCTCTATCACCAAAACTACTGCGGCTGCGTCTTTGCGCTAAAAAAACAGAGGGACTCACAAAATTTGCCCCAAAGTGAGCTAATAAGCGAGCTACACGCAAGGGCACTTTATGGCAGCATAGAGGCAAGACTTGAGCTTTACAAAAGGGTGCGCGAGTGCGAGGCAAAGGGGGAGAAATTTCACCTTTTTAGGAGGCGATTTTTAAACTATAGACTTTTACGTGCTTATGTAAAATTTGAAGGTCATGCGACACCGAGCTACTTTGTGCTTTACTCTGGTTTTAAAAGAGAAAATTTAAAGCTAAATGTAGCAAGAGACTGCGAGATGGATGATGAACTAAAAGAGGGTGTGGTTTTTATGAGCTTAAATCGATTTAATAAATTTACAAATAGTAATTTTGCAAGCATAGATGAGATTTGCAAAAGACCGCTTGAGCTTGACGCTGAGATGAAATTTCGCCGTGATATAAGCGGGGAGTTTTCGCAAAATCCTATCGTCATCTTAGACGAGGTCAAAAAGGGCAGCTATGAAATTTACGCAAAGGCTGTTTTTTATAACGACAGCGAAGAAATTTTGGTTTTAGACTAAAAGGCGAGTTTATAAAATTTATCTTAAAGCAGTGAATTAAATTTTTGCCACATAAGGCGAAATTTAGAGATTTTTAAAAGAGGCTAATAATTTTTTTCTTAGTATAAATTTGTTACAATCGCCACAAATTTACATTACTAAGGCTAAAACGTGATAGACGTCGTAGAAATTCAAAAAATTCTCCCACATAGATTTCCATTTTTGCTTATCGATAGAGTTGTCGAGCTAGAGCCAGCTAAGAATATCATGGCTTATAAAAATGTAACCATTGGTGAGCCGATATTTCAGGGACACTTCCCGGGCCATCCGATATATCCTGGCGTAATGATAATCGAAGGTATGGCGCAAGCTGGTGGCGTGCTAGCGTTTAAGAGCATGAGTGACGAGCATCAAGCTGGCATTGAAAATAAAGTAGTCTATTTTATGAGCATAGACGGAGCAAAATTTCGCCATCCGGTCCGCCCTGGAGATAGACTAGAGTATAGACTAAATGTGCTAAAGCACAAGGGAAATATCTGGGTGCTTGAAGGCAAGGCATACGTAGATGACGCACTTTGCGCTGAGGCTGAACTAAAAGCGATGATAGTAGATAAATAGGCTTTAAGAAAAAGAGAGACAATGAAAAATATCCACCAAACAGCCGTTATAGAAGATGGAGCGATCATTGGAGATGACGCAAATATAGAGGCTTATGCATTTGTAAGTAAAGATGCGGTCCTTGGCAACAACGTCACGATAAAGCAAGGCGCAAGGGTGCTTGGCAAGACTAAAATCGGCGATAGCTCTCGTGTATTTAGCTACGCGATTGTGGGTGACATCCCGCAAGATATCAGTTATAAAGATGAGGTTGATACCGGTGTCGTTATCGGTGAGCAAGCAACTATACGTGAGTTCTGCACGATAAATTCTGGTACACACAAGGGCGATGGTATAACAAGGATCGGAGATAATGCTTTTATTATGGCGTATTCTCACATCGCACACGACTGTATCATCGGTAGTAACGTAATCTTGGCAAATAACGCAACCCTGGCAGGTCACGTCGAGCTTGGTGACTACGCTGTTGTGGGTGGTCTTACGCCAATTCATCAGTTTGTTAGAGTAGGGGAAAGCTGCATGATTGCAGGTGCAAGCGCACTTAGCCAAGATGTGGTGCCATTTTGCCTAGCTGAGGGCAACAGAGCTTATATAAGAAGCTTAAATTTAGTTGGCATTAGACGCAGATTTGATAAAGAGCAGGTTGAGGAGCTAGTTCGCGCTTATAAATTTTTGTTTAATCAAGGCATTAGCCTAAAAGATCAAGCAAACGAGCTAATCGCAAAAACCAGCGATGAAAATGTTAAAAAAATGTGTAAATTTATATTAGAAACGACAAGAGGAATTCCGCTTGCAAAAGGAAGAGATTAATGGCTAGAAAGTGTAATTTTTGTGGAGAGGCAGAGTCTGCCGAGAGAAGATTACTCGCTGATATCGAAGGAAATGCCTATATATGCGAGTATTGTATCGCTGCTGCATACGATATGATACATGGAGATACTAGCGTAGAAGAGAGTAAAAATGACGAAACGATAGAGTATCAAAAGCTCACACCAAAGGAGCTAAAAGCGGTACTTGATAACTATGTAATCGGTCAAGATAGGGCTAAAAAGGTCTTTAGCGTCGGCGTATATAACCACTATAAGAGAATTTTTAAACAAAGCGACATCAAAGACGATACTGAAATTTCAAAATCAAACATCTTACTTGTTGGTCCAACTGGAAGCGGCAAGACATTGATGGCTCAGACTTTGGCGAGATTTCTTGATGTGCCTATCGCGATTTGCGACGCGACAAGCCTAACTGAGGCTGGATATGTCGGCGAGGACGTTGAAAATATCCTTACTAGGCTTTTACAGGCTGCAAATGGCGATGTTAAAAAGGCGGAGCAAGGCATTGTCTTTGTCGATGAGATCGATAAGATCGCTAGAATGAGTGAAAATAGAAGCATTACAAGGGATGTTTCGGGTGAAGGTGTACAACAAGCGCTTTTAAAGATCATTGAAGGAAGCGTTGTAAATATCCCACCAAAAGGTGGCAGAAAACATCCAAACCAAGACTTCATACAGATAGATACGACAAATATCTTATTTGTTTGTGGCGGTGCATTTGACGGACTTCTTGATATTATCGAGAGAAGAGTCGGTAAAAACGTACTTGGATTTAACCAAGAAAAACGTGGCAAAAATGAAAAAGAAAATTTACTAAGCCTACTTGAGCCAGACGATCTTGTAAGATATGGCCTCATTCCAGAGCTTATTGGCAGACTTCACGTAGTAGCTACTTTAAACGAGATAACAAAAGAAGATATGGTTAAAATTTTAACCGAGCCAAAAAATGCGATATTGAAGCAATACCAAAAGCTTTGTGCGATTGACGGTGCTACACTTAAATTTGATGATGAAGCACTTGAAGAGATAGCAAGTTTAGCTATCGAGCGAAAGACTGGAGCCAGAGGGCTTAGAAGCATAATGGAAGAGCTCATGACAGACATAATGTATGAGCTACCAGAGTTAAAAGAATATGATATTGTTATCTCAAAAGAGACTGTAAAAGATAAGGCAAAGCCAATTTTAATAAAGCACGATAAGAAAATAGCGTAAAGGAAATAGATGTTTTTAGATCAGGTTATAGGTTTTTTCTCAAGTGATATGGGCATAGATCTCGGTACGGCAAATACACTTGTTTTGGTAAAAGATAAAGGCATAATAATAAATGAACCTTCTGTTGTTGCAGTAAGGCGTGAGAAATATGGCAAACAAAAAATTTTAGCGGTCGGACATGCTGCAAAAGAGATGGTAGGAAAAACTCCAGGCGATATCGAGGCGATAAGGCCGATGAGAGATGGCGTTATTGCGGATTTTGATATGACTGAGCGCATGATACGCTATTTTATAGAAAAGACTCACAAAAGAAAAAGCTTTCTACGCCCAAGGATCATCATCTCAGTTCCTTATGGATTAACTCAGGTCGAAAGAAAAGCTGTTAGAGAAAGTGCCTTAAGTGCTGGAGCAAGAGAGGTATTTTTGATCGAAGAGCCTATGGCAGCAGCAATCGGCGCAAATTTACCAGTCCGTGAGCCACAAGGCAACCTAGTAGTCGATATCGGTGGTGGTACGACTGAGATAGGTGTTGTCTCGCTTGGTGGTCTAGTTATTTCAAAATCAATCCGCACAGCTGGCGATAAGATTGATATTAGCATTGTTAATTACATAAAAGAGAAATATAACCTACTAATAGGTGAGCGAACTGGCGAGGAGATAAAGATTGCTGTAGGTTCTGCTGTGCAGCTTGAAAAAGAGCTAAGCGTAGTGGTAAAAGGTCGCGACCAAGTGAGCGGCCTTTTAAGTAGAGTCGAACTAACAAGCGAAGATGTGAGAGAGGCGATGAGAGAGCCGCTAAAAGAGATCGCAGATGCGCTAAAAACTGTGCTTGAGATGATGCCGCCTGATCTTGCTGGTGATATTGTGGAGACTGGTATCGTACTAACTGGCGGCGGTGCTCTTATTAGAGGGCTTGATAAATTTTTATCTGATATCGTTAAACTTCCAGTTTTTGTAGCAGATGAGCCACTCCTTGCGGTTGCTAGAGGAACGGGCAAGGCACTTGAAGAGATTGGGCTTTTACAACAGCTGACAAATGAAGAGTAAGATTGTTCTTTTTGTTTTTATAGCATTGCTTGCTATGGCCTCAGTTTTCAAGGGAGAAATTTTAAGTAATCTTTCTATTGGGCTTAGTAACTATGCTACAAATTCATACGACAATTTTGCTAAAAGCGTGAAAGACTATATAAACGAATATTTTAGGCAGGCTAGCGAGATAGAAAAATTAAGAGCGCAAAATGAAGAGCTAGAGCGCTCAGCTACGCTTCTTTCTACTTTTGCAAACGAGCTAAATCAAATTTTAAAAGATAAAAACTCGACTGCCTACGCCCCAGCTGTAAAGCTTGTAAAAGGGCTTAGCTACGTTCATATCGGGGATTATAATAAAATTTGGATAAGCGAGTTTGAAGGGTACGATCCAAATAAAATTTATGGGCTCATCTATCAAGGAAGTAGTGCTGGTATCGTCATATCAAAAGACGGTAAACCGCTAGCTTACTTGCAAAATGACCCAAAAAGTATCTTTGCAGTTTACATAGGAAATGATAAAATTCCAGGCGTTGCCCATGGAAATCAAGGCCAAATAATGGTGAAATTTATCCCGCAATGGCTCAGTCCAAAAGAGGGCGATGAGGTCTTTACAAGCGGGCTTGATGGGATATTTTTTAGTGGAGTGCCAGTAGGGCGCGTGAGTAAAATTTTAAAAGAGAGCTCCTATCAAAGCGTGATAGTCGAGCCTTATGTGAAGCTAAATATACCAAACTACCTATACGTTGTTACAAAGGAAAAATAATGCCAAAAAGAACAGATATAAATACCATTTTGCTAATCGGCTCTGGCCCTATCGTTATCGGTCAAGCGTGCGAATTTGACTACTCAGGCACGCAAGCAGCCAAGACACTAAAAGAGCTCGGATACCGCGTAGTGCTTATAAACTCAAACCCAGCCACTATCATGACTGACCCAAATTTTGCCGATGCAACGTATATTGAGCCGATCACAAAAGATAGCATTTTAAAGATCATCGAAAAAGAAAATATTGATGCCATCTTGCCAACGATGGGCGGTCAAGTAGCGCTAAACGCAGCTATGGAAGTATTTGAGAGTGGCCTTTTAAAGGATGTGAAATTTCTTGGTGCAAACCCAGAAGCGATAAAAAAAGGCGAAGATAGACAAATTTTTAAAGCAACTATGCAAAAGATTGGCATGGACCTGCCTGAGAGTAGATATGCTTATAACATGGATGACGCGCTCAATGCAGCAAATGAGATAGGCTTCCCGCTAATAATAAGAGCTAGCTATACGCTTGGTGGTGCAGGAAGTGGCGTGGCTTATAATATGGATGAGTTTAAAGAGCTAGCCAACACCGGCCTTGACGCAAGCCCAATACATGAAATTTTGATAGAAGAGAGCTTGCTTGGCTGGAAAGAGTACGAGATGGAGGTTATTAGAGATAGAAATGACAACTGCATCATCGTCTGCTCGATCGAAAATTTTGACCCAATGGGCGTGCATACAGGCGATAGTATCACGGTCGCACCAGCTTTAACGCTAACAGATAAAGAGTATCAAGCTATGCGTGATGCTAGTTTTGCCATACTTCGTGAGATCGGCGTTGATACTGGTGGCAGCAACGTGCAGTTTGCCATAGATCCAAAAAGTGGCCGCATGATCGTTATCGAGATGAACCCACGCGTTAGCCGAAGTTCAGCACTTGCCAGTAAAGCTACTGGCTATCCTATTGCAAAGGTCGCGACACTGCTTGCAGTTGGTTTTAGCCTAGATGAGATCAAAAACGACATCACAGGCACGCCTGCTAGCTTTGAGCCGGTGATCGACTACATCGTGACAAAGATCCCGCGCTTTACATTTGAGAAATTCCCAGGATCAAACCCATATCTAGGCACCGCTATGAAGTCAGTTGGTGAGGTTATGGCGATAGGTAGGACATTTAAAGAGAGTATCCAAAAGGCGCTTTGCAGCTTGGAGCGTGATCTTTGCGGATTCAATAGCCTTAGTCTAGAGAAAAATGCCTTGGTTTATGGCATCAGAAATGCAAACGAGCAGAGAATTTTATATATTGCGCAGGCATTTAGAGATGGCTTTAGCGTGGCTGAAGTGCATGAGTTTAGCAAGATTGATCCTTGGTTTTTAGAGCAAATTTATGAGATAGTTAAATTTGAAGATAAGATCGACATGGATATCTTAAACAACGAAGTGCTGCTACGAGAGGCCAAAAGCATGGGCTTTTCAGACAAGATGATAGCTGTGCTTATAAATGAAAAAGACGATCTTGAGCTTAGTCAAAATGATATCTATTTTGCTAGGCAAAAGCTTGGCATCGAGCTTGAATACAACGAGGTTGATACTTGCGCAGGTGAGTTTAAGGCACTAACGCCGTATCTTTATTCATCTACAAATATCACTAAATTTCCTAAAAAAGAGCTAGCAAAAACAGATAAAAAAGTGATGATAATAGGTGGCGGTCCAAACAGGATCGGACAAGGCATAGAGTTTGACTACTGCTGCGTACATGCAAGCTACGCCCTAAGAGACCTTGGCGTAAAAACAATAATGTACAACTGTAACCCAGAAACCGTCTCAACCGACTACGACACGAGCGATATTTTGTACTTTGAGCCGATCGATTTTGAGCACGTGAGAGCTGTCATCGAGCGTGAAAAGCCAGACGGCGTCATCGTGCATTTTGGCGGTCAAACTCCGCTTAAATTTGCAAAACGCCTAAGCGTGATCGGCGCAAAGATCATCGGAACAACCGCAAGAGTGATCGACGTGGCCGAGGATAGAAAGAAATTTAGCGAATTTATAAATAAAATCGGCGTCCTTCAGCCTAAAAACGATACCGCCACTAGTTTAGAAGAAGCCTTGCAAAAGGCCGCAACTATCGGCTATCCAGTGCTTGTTCGCCCAAGCTACGTCTTAGGCGGCAGGGCGATGAGAAGGGTGCATAACGAGAGCGAGCTAAAAGAGTATATGAGCGAGGCGGTAAAGGTTAGCAACCACTCGCCGGTGCTACTTGATAAATTTTTACAAGATGCAAAAGAGCTTGATGTAGATGCGATATGTGACGGCAAAGAGGTCTATATCGGCGCGATAATGGAGCATATCGAGGAGGCTGGCATCCACTCTGGCGACTCAGCTTGCATATTGCCACCGATGAGCTTAAGTGATGAAATGATAAAAAAAGTAGAGAAGCAAACCAGAGATATCGCACTAAATTTAGGCGTTGTCGGCCTTATGAATATCCAGTTTGCCATCTATGAAAACGAGCTTTATATGATCGAGGTAAATCCTCGCGCGAGCAGGACTGTGCCGTTTGTGAGCAAGGCTACTGGCGTGCCTATGGCAAAGGTGGCGACAAGAGTTATGTGGCAGGGAAATTTACGTGAGGCGCTTAAATTTTATGATGATTACAAAGTTGTTTATGAGGACGGCGACATCCTAAAACCACGCGTTAGCTCGCATATTTGTGTAAAAGAGTGTGTATTGCCATTTAACAAGCTAAGTGGCGCCGATCTCATCCTTGGCCCTGAGATGAAAAGCACTGGCGAGGTCATGGGTATTAGCCACGACTTTGCAAGCTCATTTGCAAAGAGTCAGATCGCTGCTAGCAACACTTTACCAAGCAAGGGTAGGGTCTTTTTAACGCTAGCTGACGCTGATAAATCTTACGCGCCTGATCTTGCAAGAGAACTAATAGCCCTTGGTTTTAGCATCGTCGCAACTGGCGGTACGCATAAAATTTTAAGCGAGGCTGGTGTGGAGGCCGAGTTTGTCTATAAGATAAGCGAGGGCAGACCAAACGTCGAAGATAGGCTCAAAAACGGCGATATCGCACTTGTTATAAATACAAGCGATACAAAATCAAGCGTGGATGATGGCAAAAAGATCCGCCAAAATGTGCTTAGATTTAAAATTCCTTACTTTACAACGATCCGTGCAGCACTTGCAGCTGCTAAGTCGCTAAGCTCGGTACAAACCGGCAAAGCACTTGAGGTAAAAAGCTTGCAAGAGTATTTATCTAAAAAATAATAATTTAAGGCAGTTTAGCTTATAGCTAAACTGTTTTTTTAAAGTATTATTAGAAGTAATAGATGCCCATATATAGAATTTTGCTTTAAATTTTAGTCCAGCTTTCATCAATCTAGTAATATTAAAGCTTATGTTTAATATAATCTCACTCAAAAGGAGAGATTATGAAAATTTTAAATGCTTTTTTTACGGGTATTATATTTGTCCTTGCTCCTATTTTTACGCTATTTGTTGGAATTTACAACAACTACTTTTCTTACTATGGCATAAGTGAGTATTTTAATGTTATTTTTGTTGATAACGTGCCTTTCTTATGGCTTTTGCCCGTATTTTTTATATTTGGGTATTGCTTTTTTTACGCGTCTTTTAGAAAAATTTTTAGAGCCTTTTATTTAGTTTTGCTGATAGTTTGTGCTTTTAGTTGGTATCCTGACTTTGGACGCACTTTAGGAGAGAATTATTTTATGAGCAAATCGCTATCTTTAGATATCTCATCAAATTTAGAAAATGAGCAAAAGACTGATGGAAAGATACTTTATGAAGGACGAAGAGAAATTTATTTTTTAAGAAGCGATAATAATAAAGTCGTTAAAATTTCAAAGTAAAGTTTTACCTTTATTTAGTTAAAATGGCATAAAAATTTAAAGGTTTAAAATGCGTTTAAAACTCCCACACGTTCCGTATATTTCACATAAAATAGCAATAGATCTTCTAAATTGTGGTTTCGTAAGACTAAATAAAGGCATTGAGCCAATCGTAGCAAAAACAAGTGAAATTTTAACAGTCGATATTCAAAAAGAAAGAGCTTTAGATGAGCGAGTAAATGAGCTTTTGGAGAAAAATGAAGATGAGATGCAAACTATGCAAATTGACCGCAAAAATATGTTTTGGCTCGTTAAAAAGAAGCTCGCAGGTGAATTTGATGTAATCTTAACCCACGAAGATAGATTTAGTAATATCGCTCACAAAGTGCTTGAAACTATTTGGAAGAGCGGTCTTGTTGATTATAATGTATCTGAAAATCGCGTAAAAAATGTGATTTATAACTCGATAGACGAGTACTTAAAAAGCTATGAGAAGATAGAAGATGATGTTTATGAAATGATACAAAATTATAAACATAAGCTAATCCCAGGAACTGATGAATATGATCTTGTCTTTGAGCGTTTGTATCAAGATGAGCTTAAAAAAAGAGGCATGCTTTAATGAAAGCTTACATTTATATTGAAAATGGTGTTTTTTTAGAAGCAAAAGCTTTTGGTGCTCACGGTGAATGTGCTGGCGAGCTCGTTTTTAATACCTCGATGACTGGCTACGAAGAGATCATGAGCGATCCAAGCTATGCTGGTCAGTTTATCGTCTTTACGATGCCAGAAATAGGCATAGTAGGTATAAATGAAGACGATATGGAGAGTCTTAGGATTCATGCAAGTGGCGTTATAATGAGAAGCTACAATGAAATTCCATCAAACTACCGCTCGCAAAAATCTTTGGGAAAATTTTTCGAAGAGCAAGGTAAATTCGGCGTTTATGACGTTGATACTAGATACCTCACAAAGATGCTACGCGATGAAGGTGCCTTGATGGCTTATATCTCAACGCAAATAAGTGATAAAGATGAGCTAAAACGTAGACTTGAAAGTAGCGGACGTATAGAAAACATAAACTACGTAAAAACAGTTAGTGCGATGGATGAGTATGAGCACAAAAAAGGCGCTTGGGATAGAAATTTAAAGTCATATAAGCCGCTAAAAAGTATTGGCAAAAAGATAGCTGTTTTTGACTTTGGTGTAAAGAAAAATATCCTAAACGAGCTATGTGAAATTGGCCTTGAGGTTATTGTCGTGCCACACGACACTAAGGCTGAAATTTTAATAGAAAAATTTAAAAACGGTGAGATAAATGGGGTATTCTTATCAAATGGTCCTGGTGAGCCAAAAAATTTAAAGGCCGAAATAGGCGAGATCAAAAAGATGATAGAGGCTAGGATACCTATATTTGGCATTTGCCTTGGGCATCAGCTACTATCAAATGCCTTTGGATATGAGACATATAAGCTTAAATTTGGTCAGCACGGAGCAAATCACCCAGTCTTAAATTTAGAGACAAAAGCGATCGAGATAACAACACAAAATCACAACTACAACGTACCTGAGAGTATCGCAGAAGTAGCTGTTGTGACTCATAGAAATTTATTTGACAACACGATCGAGGGTGTGAGATACAAAGACTATCCGATCTTTTCAGTTCAGCACCACCCAGAAGCAAGTGGTGGTCCAAGCGAGAGTAAATATATATTTAAGCAGTTTTTAGAAATTTTATAAGATGCAAAACATAAACCTTTACATGATTGTCTCAGTTGCATTTTTAAGTAGCTTTAGTCATTGTGTAGGTATGTGCAGCGGATTTTTGAGCTTGCAGACTCTATTTTTTAAAGGTAAGAATAAAATAGAAATTTTAATGCTAAGCACACTTTATAGTCTAGCTAGAATTTTTGCTTATGTAGTTTTAGGAGCTTTGTTTGGCGCCTTTGGAGTTGTTATTAGCTTTAGCATGCAGGCAAGAGGTCTTATATTTTTCATAGTTGGTTTAGTGATCGCGTTTATCGGCATTGCCTTACTTTTTAGGGGTGAGCTTTTAAAATTTGTAGAGAATCAAAAGGCGCTTAATTTTGTAGTAAGAATTGCAAAAACAAGGATTCAAAAGAAAAATTTAGCAAATTTTTTATTACTTGGTTTTTTAAATGGCTTTTTGCCTTGTGGTGTGGTTTATTATTTTTTGGCACTTGGGATTTTAAGTGCAAATTTTATTGATTCGGCTTTTATAATGCTTGTATTTGGTCTTTGTACATTGCCAGCTATGCTTTTAGCTAGCTTTGTATTTGGAATTTTAAATGAAAAATTTAAAGACATAATGTTTAAGATCTCAGCTAGCATAATGATAATAAATGGAATTTATCTATCATTTTTAGGATATAGAGCAAATGCTTAAGATAAAAAATAAGAGAAATAATTGTTAATTGCGTCAAAATTTATGAAGTTTGATAAATATAACCAAAAAGGAAGAATAAATGAGCAAGATTCTTAATAATCTAACTGTTCTTATCGTTGAAAATGAGGGAGATGGTAAAAAAATAGTACAAGAAGTTATGCGAGATAAATTCGAAAAAGTTATCACTGCTCAAAATGGAGATGAAGGACTTAAGAAATTTAAAAAATATAATCCAAATATGGTTATAACAGACGTTTTTATGCCTATAATGAATGGCCTTGATATGGCTAAAAGCATTAAAGAAATTTCAAAAGATACACCTATTATAGTTTTTAGTACAAATAGTGAAAAAGAAACACTTCTAAAAGCGATAGATGTTGGTATTGATAAATACGTTTTAAAGCCGATTGATCTTGATGATTTTTTGGTTACTTTAGAAAATGTTGCTAAAAATAAGATAGAAACAGCAAATATTATTCAGGTTACAAATGGATATAGTTTTAATAAAATAAAACGTGTGCTTATCAGAGATGGTGTTGAAATTTCTCTTACAAAAAAAGAACTTGCTTTTATATCCTTACTCATAAAAAGACTTGGTACGCTTGTACTTCACGATGAAATAAAAAATGTTGTTTGGATTGGCGAGAGCGTAACAGAAGCTGCTATTAGGACCTTTGTTAAACGTGTTAGAGATAAAGTTGGCAGTAATTTTATAAAAAATGTTCCTGGGCTTGGTTACAAAATAGATAGAAGACTCTCTTAGTAAAAGATAATTTATATTAATTAAGTCTTTTTATAGTTTTTCTACTCTAAAATAACCGAAAATTAATATAAATTTAACTAGGAGGAAAATTTATGCGACCATCCCAGTTGCTACATTATGATTATAGTGTGGCAAAACTCTTTATGTTCTCCACGATATTTTTTGGTATTGTTGGCATGGCTATTGGTGTTTTGGTAGCTTTTCAGCTTGCCTGTCCTGATCTAAACTATATAGCTGGTGAGTATTCGGCATTTGGTAGATTGCGTCCTCTTCATACTAACGGTATCATTTTTGGTTTTATGCTCTCTGGTATATTTGCCACTTGGTATTACATAGGACAGCGTGTCCTAAAAGTATCAATGAGTGAATCTCCGTTTTTGATGTTCATTGGTAAGCTTCATTTTTGGCTTTATATACTTGTTATGATTCTAGCTGTCGTGACACTTTTTATGGGCGAGAGTACATCTAAAGAGTATGCCGAGCTTGAGTGGCCACTAGATATCGCAGTAGTAGTAGTCTGGGTGCTTTGGGGCGTTAGTATATTTGGACTTATTGGTATACGCCGTGAGAAGACACTTTACATCTCAGTTTGGTATTACATTGCTACATTTCTTGGCGTTGCTATGCTTTATCTATTTAATAACATGGAAATTCCAACAAGACTAGTTAGTGGATATGGCTCATGGCTACACTCAGTTTCGATGTATGCTGGCTCAAATGATGCTTTGGTTCAGTGGTGGTACGGTCACAACGCAGTTGCGTTTGTATTTACAGTAGCGATCATTGCCCAAATTTATTATTTCTTGCCAAAAGAGAGCGGACAGCCAATATTTTCTTATAAGCTTTCGTTATTTTCATTCTGGGGCCTTATGTTTATATATCTTTGGGCTGGCGGTCACCACCTAATATATACTGCTGTGCCTGATTGGATGCAGACTATGGGTTCGGTTTTTTCTATTGTTTTGATTTTACCTTCTTGGGGTTCAGCTATTAATATGCTTCTTACAATGAAAGGCGAATGGACGCAACTTCGCGAGAGCCCGCTTATTAAATTTATGATTCTAGCTTCAACTTTTTATATGTTTTCAACTCTTGAAGGTCCTATCTTAGCTATTAAATCTGTAAATGCACTAGCTCACTATACTGACTGGGTACCAGGACATGTACATGATGGTGCACTTGGCTGGGTTGGTTTTATGACTATGGCGGCACTTTATCATATGACGCCACGTGTCTTTAAGCGTGAAATTTATTCAAAATCCTTAATGGAAGCTCAATTTTGGATACAAACAACAGGTATCGTTTTATACTTTGCTTCGATGTGGATTGCTGGTATTACGCAAGGTATGATGTGGAGAGCGACCGATAGCTATGGAAATTTACTCTACTCATTTATTGATACTGTCGTAGTACTTATACCTTATTATTACATTAGAGCTATTGGTGGACTTTTATATTTGATTGGCTTTTTGATGTTTGCTTACAATATCTACAAATCAACTTCTGCTAAAGCTATTTTGGCAGAGCCAAAAAGTGCAACGCCTATGGGTAGTGCTAAAGCCAATGCGGAGGTGATGTAATGTTTGCTTGGTTAGAAAAAAATCCATTCTTTTTTGCAGTTTGCGTCTTTATAGTCATAGCTTATGCTGGCGTGGTAGAAATTTTACCTGACTTTGCAAATAGAGCTAGGCCACTTGAGGGTACAAAACCTTATACGGTTTTAGAGCTTGCTGGAAAAAATATATATATACAAAATGGTTGCAACACCTGCCACTCACAGATGATACGTCCGTTTAAAGCTGAGACTGATAGATATGGCATGTATTCGCTAAGTGGCGAATTTGCTTATGATCGTCCGCATCTTTGGGGTTCAAAAAGAACGGGCCCAGATCTTATGCGTGTGGGTAATTATAGAACGACAGATTGGCATGAAAATCATATGTTAAACCCAGCCTCTGTTGTGCCAGGTTCGATCATGCCAGCATATCCATTTTTATTTAAGAAAAATGCTGATATAGAGACCGCTTACGCTGAAGCACTAACTGTTAAAAAGGTCTTTAACACGCCTTATGATGAGAAAGATATGCCAGCTCTTGGTACTTTTGAGCAAGCAAATGCCAACGTGAAAGAGCAGGCTGCAAGTATCGTTGAAAGTATGAAAGATGAGCAAGTAAAAAGTGCCTTTGCAAAGGGTGAAATTCGCCAGATCGTGGCACTTATCGCCTATCTAAATAGCCTAAAATAGGAGTTAATAATGGATATTAGAGAACTTCAAGCTTATGGCTATTTTATTTTGACAGCATTCTTAGCTATCACTTTGTACGCTTATTTTTTTCATCTTTACAAAAGTGAAAAGCAAGGTAGAAGAAATTATGAGAAATATTCGAAATTAGCCCTAGATGATGAGATCGGAAGTAAAATTTTAGAGCAAAAGGCTACAAAGGAGAGCGTATGCAATGGCTAAATTTAGAAGATAATATAAATTTACTTGCGTTAATAGGTGCCATCTTAATTATCGTACTAACTGTCGTTGTAGCTGGTAAGTATGTTGGTCAAATGAAAGTTAAAAAAGATGAAAGTGTAGAGCTTAGCGAGCATAACTGGGATGGGATAGGCGAGTATAAAAATCCAGTTCCATTCGGTTGGGCGGTAGTTTTTTTACTAACGCTTGTTTGGGCGATCTGGTATTATTTACTAGGTTATCCACTAAATTCTTACTCACAAATCGGTGAATATAATAAAGAGGTAAAAGAGGCAAACGCTAAATTTGAAAAAGAGTATTCAAACCCAAGCAAAGAAACGCTTCACGCTATGGGAGAGAGCGTATTTTTGGTGCAATGCTCAGCATGTCATGGCATCACAGGCGATGGCATTGGTGGCAAAGCTGCAAATTTGCAAATTTGGGGTAGCGAACAAGGAATAATTGATACGATACTAAATGGCTCAAAAGGGCTTGATTATCCTATGGGTGAGATGCCAGCAGGGCTAGCTGATGCTGATGGAGCAAAGGCTATCGCAGCTTATGTTGCAAAAGAGATAAGTGCTATAAAAAGTACAAAAAATGAAAATTTAGTAGCTATGGGAAAAGAGCTTTACGCAGCTTGTGCAGCTTGTCACGGAGATGATGGCAAAGGCATGGATGGTATGTCGGCTGATATTAGTAAATATGGTTCAAGTGAGTTCATCGTAGATGTACTAAATCGTGGTAAAAACGGCAACATCGGTGTTATGCCTAAATTTAATGATGGTAGATTAAACGAGATACAACAAAAAGCAGTTGGCGAATATGTCATATCGCTATCAAAGGGCGAATAATGGAAAATAAAAATAGAAACATCTTTGCTTTAAATGGCATTAGCGGTTATTTGGTGGCAGTTTTGCTTTTGCTATCTATCCTTGGTGTACTTACTTATATTGGTATTGGCTTGCAAAAAGATGTAGCAACCAAGCCTTACTCATTAAAAGATGCAAGTAGCATTGAGATGAAGAGCGTTGATAACGCTAAACACGTCATTATAAAGGAGTAGTGATGCTAAGCATAATAGAAAAAGCCATAATCTTGCTTATAGTTGTTGCAGGAGCTATTTGTGCGTGGTCAGTGCTTACATCAAACCACCTTTTTGTAGGCTAGGTGTGAGAAAATTTATACTCATTTTTATATTTTTGCTCTCACAAAGTTTGGCTTTGGGAGCAAATTTTGTGATAAATAATGATGAAATTTTAAGCCAAAAAGTAAGTGTAAAGCTAAATGAGATCGGCAGTGAGCTTTACACAAAAAGCGGTATAAATTTAGTAGTTGGCGTATATAAAGATGGTGAGCTAGAAACTCTTTTTAAAGAGCAAAACCTTAGCTCACCTTATGCTTTTTTACTGCTTATAAAAGGCAAAAAGAAAGTAGAAATTTTTGCCGATGCTAATACTTCAAAGCTTTTTAATAAAGGACAAATTTTAAGTGTAAATCCAGAATCAGGAACGATAATTCCTATTTTAGTTTCTAAAAATGGCAAAGATATCTATAATGCTGCTATATTAAATGGCTACGCTGATATTGCCGAGCAAATCGCATCTAGCTTAAATTTACAGCTTAAAAGTAGTGTTGGAAATTCAAACAAAACTACGTTAAATTTTTTAAGATTTTTCATCTATGGCTTGGTTGCATTTTTTATAATTGTTATCTTTTATAAAAAGGTAAAAAATGGATAAAAAAACCTTTTGGCCTTATGCTATTGTGCTTAGCTTCATTGCTATCATTATCGCTTGTGCAGTAACGATCATCATAGCACTGAAACATCCAGTCGAAATGGATAGCTCTTATATGCAAAGCTACCAAAATGTCGATGAAAACATAACCTTTATCAAAGATAGTGAAAAACGTTTTGATGAGAAATTTGATCTAAAATTTGAGCCAAATTTTAATGCTCTAAATGCTAAGTTTAAATTTCATCTAACTCCTAAAAAAGGAGAAATTTCAGCTTTAAAATATGAAATTTTACTTACTCGCCCACAGACAAATAAAGAAAATAAAATTTTAAGAGCTTCACGGCAAGAAAATGATCTAGTAAGCGAAGAAACAAGTCTAAGAGAAGGCAGGTGGCAGCTACTTTTAAGGCTAAGTGACACTAATGATACAAGGTATTATAAATTTGACATTAATGTCACAAAATGATCTTAAAATTGCAGCTTTGGTATATGGAAAAGATTTCAAAGCTGGGCTTAAATTTTAATAAACTAATCTTTTGGCCAAATTTAAAACCAAAATACTAAGTTTTTATTAAATAAAGCTATAAATCAAATCTCTTTAAATCCAAAATTTAATCCTAAACGCTCGCAAGTGCCGACATATTCTTTAAATTTATAGATTAATGGATGCCATTTTTGCGTATCTATCTTTTCATCTTTTAGCAAATTTTCATCTACAAAAATGCCTGCAATCTTGCAAGTAACGATGCTAAACCACTCTTTTAACTCTATCTTTTCTATAACTGTTTCTATCTGTATCTTGCACTCTTTTATTCTGACGGTTTTTGCATTTATACCAGGCTCTTTGCTGAGATTTGCCACCTTAAATTTGTCGTGCTCGTAGATGTAGCCAAGATTCTTTTTTTCTTCTGGTACGTTACTATCGCCAGTTAGTTTTTCCATTTTTTGCACAGCTTCTAACAGACCCTCATCACATAAATTTAGCGTGATATCTGAACCATTTTTGATATTTTTAAAGCCTTGATTTTCAATGCCTATGCCAAGTACTACCGTGTTCCCTAATGTCCAAGAAGATGAAAGCACCGTGATATCATCGTTTGCGTTTTTATCTTTTGTGGTAGCCAGTAAAACCGGAAAGCCGTAGTAAAAACCTTGTCTGTTTAACTCTTTATGCATTTTTGCTCCTTTTTTGTGATTGTAGCTTTTGGCTCTTTAAGGCTTAAAATTTTAATGTATTTAGATGAAAATTTAAAGCTTTGGCTAAGCGTAAAAAGCGCTCTTTTATCAGCATTTAGCTATCATTGCTTAAAAATTTAAGAGAGAAAAATGCATAACCTAAACCAACTTTTTGTATTTACGAACTCGCGTAAGATTCGTGAATTTAATGCAAGTTTTAATGATGAGCTAATCCCAAAAAGCCTAAGCATTGCCGAGTTTTATAAAAAGATAGTTTATGTAGATGGTAGATTTGAGATTGATAGCACCTATGCTTTAGTGCTTATGAATAGAGCCTGTGCCAGTGTCAAAAAGGCAAACTCAGTTCTTAAAATTCCAACTGAGTTTTTTGAGTTTTTGAAAAATAATGACTATCTTTTTTCATTTTTTAAAGAGCTAGCTATTAGTAAAAAGAGTATCGCAGAGATCAAATTTAACGATATTTACGCTAATTTTGAGGAGCATTTAAACATACTTGAAGAGGTTTTAAAAGAGTATGAGAGCTTGCTTGATAGAGAAAATCTCTACGATGATATAACCTTGCCAAAAATTTATAACATAAATGAGACTTACATCAAAAGCTTTAGTGAAATTTCACTGCATATAGATGGAATTTTAAGTGAGTTTGAGTGGGAAATTTTAGAGAAAATCTCAAAGCTAACTACGCTAAAAATTATCTTTCAAACCAGTGTTTTCAATGCAAAGCTAATTAATAAAATAAAGCAAATTTCAGCTATTAGCGAGATTGAAAATTACAAAAAATATGAGCTAAATTTAAAGACAAATGAGCTAATTTGCTTAGAAAATATCAAAAAATTTGAGCCAGTTTTAGAAAAGCGATTTGCCACTAGAAGCCTGCAATGTGCCTACGCTATGGCAAAGGCGAGCGAGTTTGTGCGTGATGGAATAAAGCCTGAAAATATCGCTGTCATATTACCAGATGAGAGTTTTAGTGAAATTTTAAGGCTTCATGATAGAGATAAAATTTTTAACTACGCTATGGGCGAGAGCTTTAAAAATACAAAATTTTATGAGGTGATTTTTTACATTACAAGAGCGATCAATGAAGAGGCAAGGCCGATTTTTGATCAAAATAAGTGTGAGAGCTACGAGGAGCTTGGCTTTATCTTGAGCACGCTTGGTGTAAGCGAAGAGCTTTTTAATAAATTTAAATCAAGATATTTTGACCTTTGCGACTTTGCTAAATTTAAAGAGCTAATAGATGAGCTTTTAATGCTTGAAAATGAGTCAAGATGCGAAGAAAAGCTCGCACTTGAGCTTTTTAGGATCGAGAATTTATGTAGGTATTTTAGCTTTAGCTTAAAGCAGTTAAGTGAAATTTTTTTGCTAAATATATTACGCCTTAGCATCAATGATGTGGGCGGTGGAAAGATCAGTGTCATGGGCATGCTTGAGAGCCGTGGAATGAAATTTGATGGTGTGATCATAGTTGATTTTAATGATAACTTTATCCCAGCAAGAAGCACAAATGAGATGTTTTTAAACTCAAAAGTGAGGCAAAAAGCAGGGCTTATAAGCTACCTTGAGCGTGAAAATTTGCAGAGATTTTACTATGAAAGCCTTATAAACAATGCCAAAAAGGTCGCCATAAGCTGTGTTTTAAATGAAGAGAGTATTCCTTCAAGATTTTTAAAAAATTTCAAAACAATAAAAGATGAGAAATTTAGTGATGAGGCGTATTTAAAATTATTTTTAAAAGGAAATACAAGCCTAAATTTAAGCGATGACGAGATTATTTTGGAGTATGATTTTTTCACTAAACCGCTATCATTTTCGACACTAAATTTATTTTTAACCTGCCCAAGAAAGTATTATTACGCAAAGATAGCTGGTATAAAAGGAGCAAAAGCAATAGCAACTGAGCCAGGATCTAAGCAAGGAAATAGCGTGCATAAGGCGCTTTATGAATACTACACAAGTGATTTTTATAGACAAAAAAATACCTTTGATTTGGCTATTTTTAAAGAAATACTCGCAAAGCAAGATTTTTCTTCGCTTGAGCTTGAGATTTGGTCGCAGAAATTTAAAGAATACGCAGAGTTTGAAAATAAACGTTTAAGTGCTGGCTTTAGAGTGCTTGAGTGTGAAAAAGATATAGAGAGTGATTTTTGTGATGTAAAGATAAAAGGCATTATCGATAGGATCGATGCTGGCCCTGATGGTGAGCCTTTTATACTTGATTATAAAACTGGTGAGGCAAATGCGAACTCACTTCAGCTTGCATTTTATGAAGCACTTTATGGTAGCGAGGTAAAAAGTGCTTATTTTGCTCTAAAGAATGAACCAGTGCTTATTAACTCGAAAAAAAGCGTGGATGATCTAAAGACTGAGATAGAAAATCTAAAGAGTATAAATAATACTAAGATAAATTTTGAAAGAAAGAGCGGAGCTTGTAAATTTTGCGAGTATGCCATACTTTGTAGGAGAGAGTTATGAAAGATTTTTTAGCCCTAAAAGCAAGTGCTGGAAGCGGGAAAACATTCGCTTTAAGCGTTCGTTATATCGCTTTGGTACTTAGAGGCGAAAATATAAACGAGATCATCGCTCTAACCTTTACCAAAAAAGCGGCCAATGAGATGAAAGAGCGCATAATCACAACTTTTTTGGACTTGCAAAACAAAAAAGACGAGCTTGATAAGCTTTGCAAAGAGCTTAGTTTGAGCCAAGATGAGGTCATAAAAAGACGCGATGAGAAGCTTGATAGGTTTTTACAAAGTGAGTTAAAAATTTATACATTTGATGCATTTTTCTCTGGAATTCTAAAGAAATTTAGTCAAAATTTAGGACTTAGTCCTGATTACAGCGTGCAAGATAGTCTGCAAGACCTGGCGTGGAAAAAATTTGTAAAAGAGGCAAGTAAAGATCAAAAGCTTCTTAGTGAGCTTGCACTCATGATGATAATCTCAAGCCAAAAAGAGGCGAGTTTTTCGCAGACTTTGGCTAAATTTTATGAGAGCTTTGGCGGTGAGCTAAAAGATAGTGGCGCAAGCTATCCAGATGATAGCAAGGTAAGAGCAGCGCAAAAAGAGATAAATGAGCATATAGCCTTGCAAAATGGTGCTAGCGATACGGCCAAAAAGACATTTAAAGAGCAGAATTTGTTTGAGCTTTTTAAAAATAAGGTCTTTGAAAGAGAGAGCCTAGATTACCGCACTTTTAGCAAAATTTATACAAGTGAGCTTGATAGGCTCTTTAACGAGCTAAAAGAGGCGGCAAAAGAGTATATTTTGGAGGTTGAAAGATACAGACTTAGCGGTTTTAGCAAGCTCTTAAACGTTTATAAATACTCAAATTTAGAGCTAAATAAGGAGATAAATGCTTTAAGTTTTGCTGATATAAATAAGCTGGTCTTTAAGCTTTTGGTTGAAAATTTTGATAAAGATGTGCTTTATTTCAGGCTT
Organism: Campylobacter concisus; assembly: GCF_002914005.1. Taxonomy (GTDB): domain Bacteria; phylum Campylobacterota; class Campylobacteria; order Campylobacterales; family Campylobacteraceae; genus Campylobacter_A; species Campylobacter_A concisus_N. The sequence goes on from NZ_POZU01000033.1 coordinate 57,111, forward strand.
GATGGCCGCATAAATCACCTTTTGATAGATGAGTTCCAAGATACAAACGTGATCCAATATGAGATCATCTTGCCAATTATCAATGAAATTGTTTCGGGATACGGACAAAACGGACTCGGAAGCTTTTTTTATGTTGGAGATACGAAGCAAAGTATCTATAAATTTAGGGGCGGTAAAAAAGAGCTTTTTGATAAGCTTGGAGATGATTTTAGTCAGATAGATATAGAAAATTTACCAAGTAACTATCGCAGCTTAAAGGCTTTAGTGAAATTTAATAACGCTATTTTTGAAGAAATTTATCATAGATATGGGCTTAGCTTTGAGCCACAAGAGCCAGCTAAAAAAGATAAGGAGCTAAGCTACAAAGTAAGTGGCGAGTGTCCTTATTTTGAAGCCGAGGAAGACGACTACGGCTACTTGCGTGTGCTAAGCGATGAAGATATCGCGGGTGCAGCACTTTCACAAGTAAAAGAGCTACTTGCTGCTGGCGTAAATGCAAGTGAGATAACTGTGCTTTGCTGGAAAAATAGTGACATCAGTCTTATCTCAGAGGTGCTTAGCAGTGAGGGGACAAAAAGCGTAAATGAAGGCACCTTGGAGCTAAAGCGAACACCGTTTGTTGCAGCGATCATCGAGTATGCGAAATTTTGTATTTTTGGTGAAGAAATTTATGAAAAAAATGTAAAAGCACTTGTAAATACAAATCCTAAAAGGCTAAAAATAAAAGCCGAAGATAGCGCAACAAAAAGCCTATTTTATCTAGCTAAAAATTTATATATAGATATGGCTGATGTTGATATTTTAAGGCTTTTTGAGCTAAGCAATGGCTACAAAAATTTAAGTGATTTTATCTTTAATCTTGAAAATTTTAGTTCTAAAATCAGTCCTAAAAATGCTGACGGCGTAAAGATAATGACTGTTCATAAGTCAAAAGGGCTGGAGTTTGCTCACGTGATAGTTTGTGATATGATGAGTAAGGGCAGGGGCGATGACTCAAACTTCATAACCGAATATAGCGAAAAAGGCGAGTGGATAGTAAAAAGCCGAATTTCTGGTAGAGAAAATTTTGACCCTGAGTATGCTGGTGTGTTAGAGCAAATGAGAGAGCTTGAGAGGCAAGAAAATATCAATAAAATTTATGTCGCCTTTACAAGAGCCACAAAGTCGCTTATTATCATTAAACAAGCCGCTCCAAGTGGAAATAGTCCTAGCTTTTTTTCTTTTTATACTAGAAGTGATAAAAGCGAAGTAAACGACTATCTTGATCTAAAAGAGTTTAGCTTTGGTAAAATTTTGCCTAGCAAGAGTGAGCAAAAAGAGACTACAAAAGATGAAAAAATGCCTGAAATTTTAAAGATAGAAAGGCAAGAGATAGAGGCAAGAGAGCAAAAAACGAGCGGTAAAAATTTAGAGGCAATCTATTTTGGCTTAGCGTTTCACTATTTGCTTGAGATGAGTGAGAAATTTGATGAAAATTCGCTTTTAAAAGCTAAGAGTTTAATGCTAAATAAATTTTATAAATTTCTCTCACCTGATAGGCTTGAAGATACCTTTAAACGAGCAAAAATGCTAATAAATGAGCCAAAATTTCTAGAGTTCGTAAAAGATAAGGAAATTTACAAAGAGCAGCCATTTAAAGTAAAAAACGAACTAAAACAGATGGACTTATTTTGTATTGGAGAGAGCGAAATTTGTGTGATTGACTATAAAACGACAGATAAAAATATCGAGGAAAATAAAAAACAAGTTGGAGAATACAAAGAGGTATTAAGTAAATTTTATCCAAAGCATAGTATAATCGCCGTCATCTTCTACGCTCTTGATGGAAAAATTTCATATATTGAAGTTTAAATGCTACTTAATTTAAGCTTTATAAAAGCATTGTTTAAATACAATCACAACTCAAAAATTAACTTGGCAAAGGTAAGAAAATGACAAAAATAACAAAGCCAAACGAAGTTAAACGAGACTGGATCGTTGTTGATGCAGCTGGTAAACGTTTTGGTAGATTGCTAACTGAGGTAGCAACTATACTTCGTGGCAAAAACAAACCATGCTTCACGCCAAACGTAGATTGTGGCGACTATGTTATCATCATAAATGCTTCAAAAGTAGAATTTACTGGTAATAACAAAGCTGAAGATAAACTTTATCACAGACACTCAGGATATTTTGGTAGCGTAAAGAGTGAAAAATTTGGCGATTTGATAGCAAATAAGCCAGAAAAACTATTTAAATTAGCTGTTCGTGGAATGCTTCCAAAAACTAAACTTGGAAGAGAGATGATAAAAAAACTAAAAGTTTATGCTGGCAGTGAGCATCCTCATACGGCACAAATAGCTAAAAAAGAAGGAAAATAATTATGGCAAAAGTTTATGCAACTGGTAAAAGAAAAACTGCCGTAGCAAAGGTTTGGATAAAGTCTGGAAGCGGTAAAATCGTAGTAAATGGTATGGATCTTAACACTTGGCTTGGCGGACATGAAGCTATAAAGCTTAAAGTAATTCAACCACTTTTGGTTACTAAACAAGAGAGTTTAATAGATGTAGTAGCCACAACTTTAGGTGGCGGTTATTCAGCACAAGCAGAGGCTTTAAGACACGGCATTTCACGTGCCTTAGCTGATATGGATGCTGATTTTAGAGCAGCACTTAAACCAAAAGGCTTATTAACTAGAGATTCTCGTGTTGTTGAACGTAAGAAATTTGGTAGAAGAAAGGCAAGAAGAAGCCCACAATTCTCTAAACGTTAATGAATTTTTGCAAGTGCTTTTGCATTTGCAAAAATTTAAGTTGTGTAAATTTCAAATTTACATTGTTAATTAAATTATGATTTAGAGTCGGTTAAATTTTATTCAGTTAAAATGTAACCACTTTAAAATAAATCCTAAGAAAGGAATTCTAAATATGAAAAAGATTGCTTTAGCTATGGTTGCCGCAACAGCGGTTTTTGCGTCTAACGCAGCATATAATTATGAAGTTACTCCAACTATTGGTGGTGTTCACCCAGAGGGAAATTTACGTGTAAAAGACCACAACTTCGTTGGTGTTAGAGCTGCTAGAAATCTTGAAGATTTTTTCTTTGACCAAGTAGAGCTTGGTGTTGATTACACTCAAAAAGCAAAAGAAAAAACAGGTAGCTTAACAAGAGAAGGAAGAGTTCTTAGATATCATGCAAATCTTATAAAAGATATAGTTGATTTTGGACCAGTTAGTCTATATGGCTTAGTTGGTGCTGGTTATGAAGATGTTCCAGCTATTTTTGTTAAAAATGAAGATGGCGGTTTTGGCCAATATGGTTTTGGTTTAAGATATCAAGTAACTGATAGATTCGCTCTTAAAGCAGAAGCAAGAGACGCTATCAAATTTGAACATGCTGATCATAACCTATTCTATTCACTAGGCTTTGGTATCGGTCTTGACTCAAAAGCAGCTCCAGTTGTGGCAGCAGCTCCAGTTGCAGCAGCAACTCCAGCAGCAACTCCAGTTCTTGATGATGATAATGATGGCGTGCCAAATGATATAGATCAATGCCCTAACACTCCAGCTGGCGTGGTTGTTGACGAAAGAGGATGCGAGAAAGTTATCGTTCTTAGAGATCTAGATGTTAACTTTGCATTTGATAGCTACAAAGTTGGACCAAAATATGCAGCTGAGATCAAAAAAGTAGCTGACTTCATGGGCGAACACCCAGATTATAAAGTTGTACTTGCTGGTCACACTGATAGCGTAGGTGCAGAAGCTTATAACCAAAAACTATCTGAAAAAAGAGCAAAAGCAGTAGCTGATGTTCTTGCTGGCTATGGCGTAAGTGAGGATAAAATTTCAACAGTTGGTTACGGTGAGCTTAAACCAATTGCTACAAATAAAACTAAAGAAGGCCGCGCTCAAAATAGACGCGTTGAAGCTACTTTCAATAAATAATCTTATTATTTAAAGTTACTTCTTTTAGGGGCTTAGCTTCGGCTAGGCCCTTTTTTATTTCTACGGAGAAAATGATGAAAAAAACCATACTTTTTGATTTGGACGGTACGCTTATTGATTCGACTTCTGCTATTTTAAAAGGATTTAATAGAGCTTTCTTATCCCATGGTAAAAAAGAGCCAGACCATAATGCATTAAAGTCTTTGGTTGGTCATCCGCTTGAAATAATGTTTGAAAGACTTGGTGCAAGCAAAAATTTAATTGATAGCTATATAAAAGAGTATAAAGCTTGCTATGAAAAAATTTATCTTGATGAGACGGTACTTTTAGATTATGCAAATGAAGCATTGAAGGAGGCAAGTAGCTTTGCTGATGTAGGTATAGTTACTACTAAAACTTCAAAATTTTCTATTATCTTGCTTGAGCATTTAGGAGTTATGAAATATATAAAAACTGTTATTGGAAGAGACGATGTTGCTAATCCAAAACCAAATCCAGAGCCAATAAATTTGGCTTTAACTAGACTTAATAAAGATAAAAATAATGTATTTATGGTAGGTGATACCATTATGGATCTAATGGCTGCACAAGCCGCTTTTATTACAGGTGTGGGTCTAACTTGTGGATATGGTCAAAAGAGCGATTTAGAGAAATTTAGTAAACATATTTTTTCAAACCCATTTGAAGCTGTTAGCTTTATAAAAGAAGTTTGATAATCTAATATTCCTAAACTGCTTATACTTTAAATTAAATTCAACCTAATGTTTAGCTTGCTTGGCTATAAAATTTATTCCAAAAATTCGTTGCTTTTGTTTGGCATAAAATCTTTTTAAAGTATTTATTATAAATTTTTAACATCTAAATTACTCTAAATAAATTTTCTTAAAAAGCTTACTTCCATAGTGAATTTATCTTATTTAAAATATGAAAATTTATCTAAAACTAGCTAATTTTAGGAGATCATAGATTTAAGACCCTAGCCACCTTTAGAGCGCTCGCAAATGCAAAATGCAAGTTATATCCGCCAAGCATGCCAGTGATGTCCAAGACTTCACCAACAAAATAAAGCCCCTTAACGTTATAAGCTTGTAAATTTTCATCTAAAAATTCACTCTTTATACCGCCTTTTGTAACTTCTGCTCTTTCAAAGCCAAATGTCCCAGCTGGAGCAAATTCATAAGCAAAAAGCCTTTTTATGATTTGTCTCTCATTATCGCTAAATTCATAAAAAGCTCTGTCTTTTAAGCCAAAATTTTTTAAAAACTCCAGCACAAATCTCTTTGGTAAGGGCAAAACCGAACTAAGTTGCTTTTTGCCATTTATTAAATTTTTCTCACTAAATTTGGACAAAAAATTTATGCAAATTCGCCCCTTTTGCCAAAATAGCGAGGCGTTTAGTATTGCTGGTCCGCTTATGCCCCTATGTGTAAAAAGCAGATTACCACTAAATTTATGGCTTTCATTTTTGCTATTTATCTCCACATCTGCGTTTAGGCTGACGCCACTAAGTTCTTTAAACCAAAACTCATCTTTTTGCACGCTAAATCCAACAAGTGCAGGTGCAAGAGCTGATGTTTCAATGTCAAAATCATTTGCTATTTTATAGCCAATGTCACTTGCGCCAAGGGCTTTGTAGCTTAATCCTCCACTTGCGATGACTAAATTTCTAGCTCTAAATTTTTCATCTTTTGTCAAAATTTCAAAAATTTCATCTATTTTTTTAGCACCGATAACTTCTTTGTTATAAAAAATATCTGCATTTTGCCTTTTTAAAAGGAGGCTCAAAACGCTCTTTGCACCGCTGTCACAGAAAAATTGATTTTGCTTTTGCTCGCTAAATTTAAGCTCACTAAAAAATTTCAAAACCTGATCAGGGCTTAGTATTTTTAAAATTTGCTCTATAAATTTTTGCTCGCCAAGGTAGTTTTTGGCGCTTACAAAGCGGTTTGTGATGTTGCACCTGCCGCCACCGCTTGCTAAGATCTTTTTGCCAGCGCTGCTGTTTTTCTCTAAAATGGCAATCTTTTTGCCCTTTAAATTTGCCCCTAAAAAGAGCCCGCTAGCGCCAGCACCAACGATGATGACGTCGTAGATCAAAACTTCAAGCTCTCTTTTAAGGCCGCCTCGCTTGTTAGGCGAGAGTCAAATTTGATCACTTGATTTTTCTCGTTTTTGTAATAATCAACCACGCCTTTTTGGCTATTTAGAAGCTCTAAATTTAAGCTCGCTTCTGGGCTTAGGTAGATATTTTTAAAGATTCTTGGGTCACTCAAGCTAAATAGCAAAACAAGCCAGATCACGCAAAGCACCACACAGATGGTGGCAAGCACTTTAAAGTCAAAGGCGTGCATGATGTATCCGCCAAACGCGCCCCCAACGAAGCTGCCAAAGTAGCCAAATGAGTTAAAGATGCCAAGAGCGGTGCCTTTTTGTGAGGATTTTACAAATTTTGTCGCGGTTGATTGCATGATTGGCTCGTGAAGGTTAAAGCCTATAAAAAATATCGCGATGCCAACCACAAATATAAATTTCGTAAAGCTAAGGGCAAAAATGGCGTAGGTTAGGGCAAAAAGCAATGTGCCAGCTATCAAGATGACCTTGCTAAGCCCCTTGCCATCGCCCAAGGCGCCAGCTAGCCCCATAGCCAAAAAGCCAAGCACGGCACCAAGCGTATAGACCTTGTAAAGCTCGCTGCTCTCATAGCCATACTCTTTTACTAAAACGATCGGGATCACCAAAAATGCGATGCTTGTGAGCATCTTTTGCATGAAAGAGGTGAAATTTATGATCATGTAGTCTTTTTGCAAAAAGAGCTTACCAAATGGCACCTTCTGGGCCTTTGCGCTCACTTTTATCTCTTTTGGCACGACGGTGTAGAGCAGCACGACGCAAAGCAGGCTAAGAGCAGCGCTTAGGTAAAAGAGGCTTGAAAGTCCGTAGCTTCTAGCAAGAAGCGGTCCAAGCACCATCGAAAGCGTAAAACTAAGCCCTATAAAAGCGCCCATTATCGCCATGGCTTTTGAGCGATTTTCTTCAGCTACAAAGTCGCTTATCATCGCTGTTGCTACCGCTCCCACGGCTCCCATACCTTGTAAAAATCTACCAAAAAGCATCGTGTAAATTTCACTTGCTAGAGCGCATACGATAGAGCCAGCCACAAATATCAAAAGACCGATGGTTAGGGCTTTTTTGCGGCCGATCTTATCTGAAAGAGCGCCAAAAGGCACTTGAAATATCATCTGTGAGATCGCATAGACGCCTACTATTAGCCCCACTAAAAACTCATTTGCGCCGCTTAAATTTAGGGCATAAAGGCTAAGCACCGGCAGGACTATAAAAAGCCCAAAAAACCTGCTAGCTACAATAAAAGATAGTGGCAAAACGCTTTTTAACATAAATTTTCCCTTATTTTTAAAAGGACTAAGTTTATCATTTTAATACTAATTTAAATTTAAAAATTTAATCTACTTTTTTGTAAAATACGCCCAAAAATCAAGGAGTTTTGCGATGAAAATCGTGCTTGCGACATCAAATTTAGACAAAGTAAAAGAGATAAAAGAGTTTTTAAAAGGCTATGAAATTTACGCACTAAGCGAGGTTGTGAAGCCATTTGAGATCGTTGAAGATGGTAGCACTTTTCAGCAAAATGCGCTCATAAAGTCAAGAGCTGTCTTTGCAAAGCTTAAAGAGCAAGGGCTTGATAGTGAGTTTATCGCACTTAGCGATGATAGTGGCATCAGTGTGGATGCGCTTGGTGGCGAGCCAGGGATCTACTCAGCTCGCTATTTTGACCTTGATGAAAATGGCAAAGTATGCGGTAAAAACGCAAATGACGCAAACAACAGAGCAAAGCTAATTAGCAAGCTAAAGGCGTTAAATTTAAAGAGCTCACCAGCTCACTACACCGCTTGTATCGCCATTAGCTCAAAATTTGGAGATTACACGACGCATGGCTTTATGTATGGCAAAGCGATTAACCAGGAGCGCGGCACAAACGGCTTTGGCTACGACGCACTTTTTATCCCAGATGGCTTTAACAAGACGCTTGGCGAGCTAGATAACGAGACAAAGCTTAAAATTTCTCACCGCTCAAAAGGACTTGAGCTTGCAAATTTTGTGCTAAAAAGTCTAAAGAAAAACTTTAGTTAAGCTCTTTTAACCCATTACTAGCTCGCTCCAAAAGACCAAGCGCGCGAGGGTTTTGCTCCTTGCCTTTTAAAATTTCAAATACTTCTTTGTAGTTTTTGGCAGCTTCGTCCTTTTGCTCAAGCTTTACTAGGTCGTTAGCGACTTCTACTAAAAGCTCTGATCGCACAAGCTCGTTGCCACTTAACTCTGGTGTGATATCAAGCAAATTTAACGCTAAAATGTGGTTTTCGTAGGCTTTTGCAAAGTCATTTTTCATGTAGTAGGCGTTACAGATGGACTTTATGCAAAGCAGCTCGTCGCGCATTTGGGCATTTGGCGTGACGTCATAAATTTTTTGAGCTTCTTGAAAATTAGCAAGCGCTTCGTCGTATTTGTCTAGCATCTTTTTTGCTGCGCCTATGTTTTGATAAGAGCGCGCTAGCAGCAGTTTGTCGCTAACGTTTGCCGCAAGCTCTAGGGCTCTTTGTGAGAGCTCTAGTGCTTTTTGTGACTCGCCTGCCAGCAAGTTATAGTATTCTCATGCTCCTTGCTGTACTTGGTCAAGCAAATTTGTGTCGCCTATTTGTAGCTCATCACAAGTAGTCAAATCGGAAGTAGAAAAATTAAAATTTTTAAGCATAGAATTCCTTTTGATTTTCCCACTTTTGCATAGTAAAATTTAAGTATTTATAAATTTTAAGAAATATATCAACCAATATCAAAAATTAAAAAACAGTATCCTTACTTTAATTT
>NZ_POZU01000034.1:0-6617 GCF_002914005.1 Campylobacter concisus
AAACGAATAATCTACTATAATACAATCTGTCACTTTGCCGGGTTAAATTTTTATCATAGTTTAAATAAAATAAGTATAGATGTATAGTAGAAATGGCGTTTGTAGCTATTGAATATTGGCTAAAAAATATTTTTGATGATTATTATACATTCATACCCCTAGCGATAAAACACAAAATAGAGATAGGCTGCATAAGCATCACGAGATCCTGCGTATGTCAAATACTGGCTACCATTTATAAAGATAAAAGAGTCAGAGTATTTAAAGGCAAAATTTGAGAATTTGTTTGGAGAGTATTTGGTGCGCAATTGATGATGATGCAATAATTTTTATTTGGTAATTTTAAGATATTTGTTTCGATTCCTCATATAAATACTAGCATTAAGTAATTCATAAGTATTTTTATGCTATACAATCAATTATAAGCAAAAACCCCTTGATATATCGTGCTTTTTAAAACATAAAATCATTTTTTTATTCTACTTACTATCAAATTCATTGACTCGACTATAAAAAAAGATTATAATGCTCACAATTTTTAAAAATAAAATATTTTTAACCAAAGGAGGTTAAGATGATCAAAATTAGTTAGAAGCAGAGGTTCTGTTTAAGTGTTAGAAAAGAACCTCTACGATAAATTTTAGCGTTTTTATTGTAACCGTTCTCTACTTTTAAACTACTTAAATAAGAACTTCATTAATACCAACCATATTGAGTTTATTGGGCAAACTATAGGTATGTCTATTTTGGTGAGATGGCTATTGCTGTCTTTGTAAAATTTAAAAAGCTATAGGAGAAAAAATATGGCCAGCAAAAGAACACTTTTAAATGATTTAAAAATCATTAGAAAAAACAAGAAAAAAGAGAAGATTAAGCATCTGTGTATTGAACTATTCTTTCCGGAAAATGCAACACTTAAGGAGTGTAATTTTCTAATTGAAAAACATTTTAGCGTAAAGCTTTCAAATAAAGAGTTCTCTAGTTGGAGGAAAGAGTATGATGCAAAAGACACACATCAAACCTCTCATACAGATCAAATTCCTGAGGTTAAAGAAGACGAAAAAAACGATGAGGAGCTAAGCAATGGCACTAACAATCAAGAGTAGCGATACAGCAGTTGCGGCAAATGCCGTAATTGCACTACAAGAACATGTTGAAATGGGCAATAAGATTAGTGAAAATATTAAAAATAATATTGAGCTTTTTAACAAAACTGCGGATAGTTTTAATGGAGACTTTAAAGAAAAAATAGAACTTATAGAGCAAGGAAGTATTGAACTTATAAATGCAACAAAAGAGATTCAAAACAACTTTCAAAATACTCTAAAGAGTGCAGATAAAACTATATCAAAGGTTAACTCATCTTTTAGCTCTTTGATGAAAAAGATAGTATATGTGTTAATTACCATTGTGTTTATAGAAGCACTCTTCTTTTTTGGCTACTTGTTTTATGATAGCCATAAGACAAACGAAGCCAAATCTGCACTACAAAGCAAGCTAGATAAGGCACTTTATGACATGTCTAATCTTCAAGGCTTTATTATCCATATCTACAACCAAGATGGTCAAAAAGCTAGTGAAGATTTTACTAAATGGCTAAACAAAAATGGTGACGGCAATGTTCAGTAGTAAGCAAATTTTTCTAATAGCAAGACACATACAATGTATGACACTTCGTTTTCATACCTTGTATAATCTTGCTCTGCCGAGGGCTACAATGCGAGATATAAGAAGCGTTAAAAGCGCTTCATCTGCTAACATATTTAACGTATTTTATGAAAGGATATCATATGCCAAAAAATATCAAGGATAAGGTACTCTCCACAAGGATCACTTCTCAGCAAAATAGCAAATTATCTGATATGGCTAGAGAACTAAAAATATCAAAATCAGAAATCATTTCCTATCTTATAGATAATGGCACTGTAAATTCTGAATCCATAAAAAAGAAAGAGCTATATCCAACAATCATTACATATTTTGCTAGACCTTTTAATAACATTAATCAAATAGCAAAGAGACTAAATATAGCTTATAAGACTAGTGGTGATATAGATTTAAAAACGATACTGCAAGCACAAGAAGAGTTGTACAAAGTTCAATCAGTGCTAACTGAAATTTTAAGCCTAATAAGGAGTAGCTATGATAGTTAAGATCTCAAAGGGAGAAAAAGGCATAGCTGATTATCTAAAAACTGGCAAGAAAAGAGATTCAAAGCTAACTAGAGATGAAAAAGATGATAGATTGCCACTGGCTGGAAATTTAGATCTTATCGAGATGTCTGAAAAGCACCAGAGCAAGAAAAAGAGTAAAAAATATAACTACTATCACATATCCTTGTCATTTACTTCAGAGGAGTGGAGCAGACTATATGAAAGTGGCAATATAGATGAGTTTATAATGGACTTTTTGAGGCTCACTTTCCCAAATCACGACATAGATGAGCTACTTTTTTATGCTGAAGCTCATCTGCCTATAATCAAAGAAGAGCCATATATTCCTCGCCCAGAAGGGGCACTAGAAAATAGAACATTAAACAAGAAACATAAAAATGGTGAACCGCTAAAAAGAGAGCCTCATATTCATCTAATAGTCTCTTTTGAAAATATGAAATTTACCCATAGTGTAAAAACTGGTGGAGTCATATATGCAAAAGGTGCAGCCAAGCAACAAGTAAAAGCTGTTATGGCTAAATCAGCAGAGAAATTTAAAAGAGTGGTTAATGACATCTTATCTAACAAATATGGTCTAAATAATATAGAGCCTTTAGGCATGGATGAAGACCAACTAAATAAACAATATGAAAGCTTTAAAAGTGCAGCACAAAAGGTTAAGAAAGGCAAAGAAAAAGATACGCAAATGAAGATAGAAACAGATGTGGTGATCGAGCCAAAAGCCAATACAAAAGAGCAAAATATAAGTGTTGAAGAGTTACTAGCTGATGCTAAAAATTCTACAGCTGATTATCTATTAAGAATGGTAGAAGAAGATGGGAGTTTCAAAAAAGACTATTATGATAGAGCAAAGAGGCTTAATGCAGTCGATATAAGAGAATTTTTGCCTATGATCAATGCAAAATTTAACATCACCGCAAAACCTGAAGTGGTAAATGACAAATATAAAGTAAGAGTAGATGGGTTTAAGGGAACTTATAATCTAACTGATCTAATGTGCAAGATAGTCTATAATGGCAGAAAAGGAGCATTATTTCACGTAGTTAATGAGCTAGAGCAAATGCTTATAGAGCTTCAAGCCAATAAAAATGAGCCAAAGATAATATTAAGTGTAAGTAGTGACTTTAACACGCCAAATAAAGACCCAAAAACTCAAGTGCTAAATAGCTGGAAAACGATACAAATAGAGCCATACAATCTAAAATCAATACTTAAAAACTATTCAGCTATATCAGCGGTAAGCTTCAAAGATAAAAGTGAAGAAGCTAGCAGTATTGATGGCATAACTCCTACGCTTATATATGATATAGATAACTCTAAATTTAGTGCAAATGATGCTCAAAATTTACTACAAAGTAAAGGAATAAAAGGCTTCATATACCCAACCGCCTATCAAGCGCTAGACACAAAAGTAGAGAAATTTAAACTCATCATACCCACAGCAAAGGCTCCAAGCTTAAATGAATATGATGAATACATAAAAGAGATAACAAGAGAGCTTGGGTTATATAACATAGTAAATAACCAGAGCCTATATCCTAGTAATTTTCACTACACTCCAGTGCCAGGATCTGAACTTGTAAGCATTAGTGGAAAAACTTTTGATAATACAAGAGCCATTGAAGATGCTGGCTTAAAAACAGATATTAATAATATGGATATTAAAGCCATATATGAAGATTTACAAAATCTAAGAAAATATGAGCTTGGTCATGAACCAAAAGATACCAACTCACATATTAAAAGAACAAGCTACCAAGCTATATCATCAAAGATTCCGATAAAAGAGTTAATAGAATACTTTGAAGAAAGCACTATGGTTAAAAAATATAAAGATTATCAAATACTTTTTAATAATAACAGTAGATATCTATACTTGCCAGAAGAAAACACAGCCTATTCTTTTAGCCAAAATAGACACTATACTCCATATATCTACATTAGAGATAAATTTTATGAAGCAGCCGGAAAGATAAAAACTGGATTTTATGATGATGATCTCATTAAAAAACTAGGTATTACACAAAATGAATATGAAGGATTCGTAAAAGGTATTGATGGCCATTTAGATATAAATAGGTACTATTTGGTGTTTATCAATAGAATAGAAAACTTTAAAAAATATCTATCGGATATAGCTAAGATTAACTATAAAGGCTTAATTTATAATATAAAAACCTATATGAAAAATTGGCAGGATATGCAAGGTTTTAATAAGCTAAAGGAGCGTTATAAAACAGATAAGATATATCTAACAAATGATCATATATCTTTTGGTTCACTAAAAATAACAAAGCAAGAGCTATACGATCAAGGGCTTGATAAGGACTTTGGAGTGGAGCAAACAAAACAACCATCAAGTGTAGCAGAACCCAAAGAACAGAATATAAAATCAAGGTATGATAGTTTGGAGAGATAGATTTTGTAGAAGCCAGATCATTAGTATTGCATCTTTTCAGCTGTCTCTAATCCATAAAACCAAACGGCAATGCAAACATATCATCGTCTAGTTTTACGGCCGTATCTCCAGCATAAAGGACTACTCCTTTGTCAAATTTATTTTGCAAATTATCCTTTAGATGATAGATGTGTCTAAAATCATCCCTGCTTACGGTTTTAGATGATTTGACCTCTACCGCTATGACTTTACCGGATATCTCAAGTATAAAATCAATCTCTTTTTGATCGCTCGTTCGGTAGTAGTATATATTGGCTCGTTTTTTACTACTAGTATTTGCTTTTAGAAGTTCGTCAAATACAAATGTTTCATATATTGCGCCTTTGTATGGCGAGCTAGCAAGCTCATTTGGTGATGAAATTTGTAGCAGATGCGATAGTACTCCGGTGTCAGTAGCAAAAATTTTAGGTGTTTTTATAAGCCTTTTTAGGGCGTTGTTAAAATAGGGCTGAAGCTTTTGGATCTGGTATGTATGCTCAAGTACGCTAAAGTAGCCATCAAATGTCTTATTATCAAGCCCGGACTCTAGACATAGCTCATTTTTGTTAAAGATGTTACCACTTCTTAGCATACATAGGCGGTACATAGTGATAAATTTATCCAAGTTTCTGATGTTTCCTATCTCTTTGGCGTCTGATTCTATATATGTTCTTATATATGAGCTAAACCAGAGATATTTTGATTTCTCGGAGTTTATCTTTGTGATCTCCGGATAACCACCATTTATAATCTTTTCAGATAAGCCCTCATTATCATACTTCTTTAGCGAAAGATGGCTTATATCGCCACTTAAAATATCTATCAAATTTTCATCGCTATGACTTAGCTCTTTTTGAGAAAGTGGATATAGCTCTACTATGCCTATCCTGCCGGCAAGCGAGTCTGAAATATCTTTAAAGCCCTTTAAATTTGCAGAACCGGTTAATACAAACTGCCCATTTGTTCTATCTTTATCTATAAATTCTTTTATGGCTAGAAGCAGTATGGGCACTCTTTGTATCTCATCTATTACTATGGGCTTATCGCAATGCTCTATAAAGCCTTTGGGATCGTTTCTCGCTGCTTCATATATATTTATATCGTCAAGCGTTACGTAATTTGGTATATCTAAATTTAAAGCAAGGGTTGATTTGCCAACTTGTCTAGCTCCGCTTATCAAAAGCACAGGAAAGCTTTTCATATACTCTTTTATTTCGTCGCTTATGGCTCGTTTGATGTACATAGTATTTTATCCTTAAATATTTAGGAGTATAATACTATGATTTATATAAATTTACAAGGATGGCTTGGTTAAGATAATTGTATATTTAAATTTAATTCGAACTAAAACTGGCAAGATTAAGTCAGTCACTGTGATTTTCTATCATACTGAGTATTTTATTTGTAGAGTTTTAAGCAATATCACCTCAGATTTCCATATTGACAAATGGCAGTCAAATTTTCCCTCAAAAGGAGCAGCACAATAACCATTTTTGGAATATTGCACAGGCTCTTTTGTACTGCGACCTAACTTCCCAATAAATTTTACCTCATAACTTTATCCAGTAGTGATTTGTAACTATCCACTACGTCATAGACCACGCTATCATTGCTTATAGCCTTAAAATGCTCCTTTGCGCAGTGGATTTTAGATTCTTCGATTTGGCGAAGCTGCATAGAGTTCATAGACCCTTTAGTCTCCGCAGCAAAATAAATGTACTTGATATCACCCTCATAAAATGCAATCGCCCTAAAAAGACAAACCTCTCCAGATACATCAGTCATATATATAGACGAATTTAAAGGAAATATAGAAAAAGAGAAATATCAGCTAGCGATGTATGATAAAAACCGTAAACTAGTAGATATATTAAGAAATAGACATTCACAAACAATAAAAAATATAATAAACGAATTTGAAATACAACCACAAGTGGTTGTAATGGATATGTTTAAGCCATTTAGAAGCATAATAAATAGTAATATAGTTCAGGCCCAAATAGTAG
>NZ_POZU01000035.1:0-12215 GCF_002914005.1 Campylobacter concisus
ATTTACGCTTTAGCACTTATAATCAGCCCCAAATAATGGAGTAAAACTTATGATACTAACTTACAATGCAAAGAAAATTTATGAAATTTGGTTTGGTTCAAAAAGTGAGCTTGAAGAGAGCAATGCTAGTTTTTTAGAGGATTATTTAAATTTTTTAGGCGATATTAGTGAAGTGATAAATATTGATGAAAAAACAAGACTTTCGGTTATCATCGCCTCTCTTTGTGTGAGTAAAGGCGCAAAAAGCTCATTTAAAAGCTTCGTGAGGGCTGCTTTAAATGTAGGCATATCAGCAAAAGAGATAAGAGAAATTTTATATCAAGCAGTGCCTTATGCTGGGCTTGGCAAGGTAGAAGATTATATATTTTTAGCTGATGAAATTTTTAATGAGCGCTATATAGAGCCTGAAAATATGCCTAAAAAATCAAGAGAAGGTAGAGGTGAACGAGGTCTTGAGATACAAAGAAAACTCTTCCCAGCGGTTGATAAATTTATCGCATCAATGCCAAATGATCAAAAACATATAATGGAGTTTTTATCGCAAAACTGCTTTGGCGATTTTTATGCAAGAGATGGGCTTAGTTTAGAGCTTAGGGAGCTTCTGACATTTGTCTATATCACGACTCTTGGCTTTGCAAAACCACAGCTTTTAGGGCATATTGCTGCAAATTTTGGCATCGGCAACGATAGAGCTAAGCTAATAAGCGTTGTTACGACACTTATACCATTTATAGGCTATCCGAGTGCTTTAAATGCATTATCAGCAATAAATGAGATAAGTTCTAGCAAAAATTAAATTTTTAATCAATGCGATATCTTATAAATTTCAGCCAAAATTTATTCTAGCGTTAAAAGTGCGGTTGAGCTTGGTTGTAGAATAACTCAAAATAAATCATCTAAAGGAGATTATTATGAGTTTTCTATCTAAATTTAGCAAGGCTATCTTTGCTGTTGCAGTGGCTGGAGCGATTAGTGCTAGTGCATTTAGCGAGGGTGAGGACTACGTCAAGCTTGAAAAGCCACTAAGCGCGGGACAAAATACGCTAGTTAAAATTTTTAGCTACGCTTGCCCATTTTGTTACAAGTACGACAAGAGCGTCACTCCAAAGGTAGTTGAGAAAATCCCTGGCCTAAAATACGAGCCATTTCATCTAAAGACAAAGGGCGATTATGGCGAGGTTGCGAGCAAGGTCTTTGCCGTGCTTATCGTTATGGACGAGGCAAAAGGTGTCGGCTTATTTGATGAAAATTCGCTATTTAAAAAGGCCAAATTTGCCTACTACAAGGCTTATCACGATAAAAAAGAGCGCTGGAGCGATGGCAAAGACGCTGAGGGCTTTTTAAAGACTGGACTTGATGCTGCTGGCGTTAGCAAAGTAGACTACGAAAAAGAGCTAGCTAATCCAAAAGTAGCCGAGCTTTTAAAAATTTGGGACGAGAGCTACGACGTGGCTAAAATTCAAGGCGTGCCAGCATTTGTCGTAAATGGCAAATATCTCATCATGACAAAATCAATCAGCTCGCTTGACGGCATGGCAGCACTCATCGAAGAGCTTCTTAAAAAATAAGGCGCCACATGAGCTTTTTTAAAAAAATGGCTAAATTTCAAGACTCACGCATCTCTTGGGCGATCTTAGTCTTTGTAAGCGTCGCGCTTGTCGTTATCGCGCACTCGCTCTTTCAAAACTACGCTTATATGCCTCCTTGCGAGCAGTGCGTCTATATACGTTTTGCCTTTTTATGTATGGCGCTTGGCGGTGTGATCGCTATCATAAATCCTAAAAATTTACTCTTTGCTCTAGTTGGCTACGTCTTTGCCTTTTGGGGAGCGGTGCAGGGCATAATGTATAGCGTGAAGCTAGCCAAAATCCACGACGCGGTGCATGGCGACGATCCTTTTGGCGTGCAGGGCTGCTCGACTGAGCCACACTATCCATTTGGCTTGCCACTTGAGAAGTGGGCGCCTGACTGGTTTATGCCAACGGGTGATTGCGGCTATGACAGCCCTATGGTGCCTGATGGCGCGGTGCTAAGTGATTTGCAAAAGAGCATAGTTGATCTTTATGCGGACGGCTGGTATCTTGTGCCATCATCTAAATTTATGTCGATGGCTGATTGCACGCTGCTTGGATTTGGTATTTGTTTTGTAGTGCTTGCGCTTATGCTCGTTTCAAAGCTTTTATCCTTTTTAAAATGAATTTAGTTAGCCCAAATTTGGGCTAACTTAGGATATACTGCACGCATGGGTATTAATTTAAAATCACAAAATATTAAAATCTACGCCATCATCTTGCTTGCTAGCCTTTTTGTAATACTTCTTGGGCTAAATATTTATAGCAATGCAAAAGAGAAAATCATAGAGTTATCTGATAAAAACAACATCGCAGTTAGCAAAAACATCGTTAGCAACTTTCAAATTTGGCTTGATGAGCGTATAAATTCACTCATTCGTGCGTCAAAATTTATACAAAATGCAGACATCGTAGATGACGATGAAAAGATAGCTGGCTTTATAAAGCTCTTTAAGCAAAACGCAAAAGAATTTGATCTAATGCAGCTTTTAAGGGATGATGGAGAAATTTTTGTAGATGGAGAGAAAATTTTAGAAGAAGTTATGCCAAAGAGCGAAAGAGCAGGGCTTATCTGGTATGTGGAGACAAAAAATACAAATGCCCCAAGCGTAAATTTCATGCAAGAACATAAAATTTTAAAAGGCTCAACTCTAAATTTATGCGTTCCAGTCACAAAACAAGCGAAATTTAAAGCAGCACTTTGTGGCGTCGTGCGTATAGAAAATATCTTTAATAGCATTAAAAATTTTAGCCTTGCGCCAAATTCTTACTCATTTTTAGTGACTCATAGCGGTGAAATTTTAACATCGATACCTGATCTTGCTTTAAAAAAAGAGATCGAGGAGAAATTTAAAGAGTTGTTTTTAAAAGATGAAGACATTACAAGCTTAAAAATAGGACAAAATTTAATCCAAGTAGCTGAGATACCAACGATAAATTGGTTCATAGGAGCTGGCACAAATAACGAAGAAGAAATTTCAGCTTTAACAAAAGAAGCTTTAAAAAATGCTCTAAGCTTGCTCTTTGCCTTCGTTGCGCTCACATTTTTGGCAAATATCCTTCATAATTTTATGTATAACAAGATAAAAAAGATACAAGATGAGTATGAAACCTTGCTAACTCATAGAGCCAAAATGAGTGAGGCTGGTGAGCTAATAAGTGGCATTAATCATCAGTTTATTCAGCCAGTAAATTCGCTAAAACTAATGCTAAGCTCGTGCATAATGTTAAAAAAGGAAGGTAAATTAAGCGATGAGGAGCTAATAAAATTACTTGAAAAAGGGCAAAGCTCAGTCAAACTTCTTTCAAGTACTATTGAAATTTTTAGAAATTTTTACAAAAGTGCTGAAAATGTGAGCGAATTTGAGATACAAACAAGCGTTAAAAATCTAATAACTCTTATGCACACAGAGCTAAGCCGTGCAAATGTTAGTGTAAAATTTAGTGGTTTTAATGAACAAAAAGTTCGTCAGATAGAAAATATAATCCAACAAATTTTGCTAATCCTAATACACAACGCAAAAGACTCACTTGTTGAAAGCTACAAAGATGAGCCACTAAAACGTATCATCGAGATAAAATTTAGAAGCTTTGAAGATAAATGCTACATCGGAGTTTATGACAATGGGAATGGCGTAAGCGAGCAAATGAGCGAGAAAATTTTTACTTGGCTAAATACCACCAAAAAGCAAGGAAATGGCATAGGACTTTATTTTGCTAAAAAGCTAGCGCAAGAAAAGCTAAATGGTGACGTAAGACTCGTAAATAACGCAAAGCCAACGGTGTTTGAGCTAAGTTTTGATATAAATTTAAAGGACTAAAATGCAAGAAGTCTTAGAAATTTTAAAAAAGACGTCCGTCTTGGTAGTTGAAGATGACGATATGGCAAGAGAGCTTATTATTAGCGGACTTAAACCTTATTGCGAACAGGTAATTGGTGCTTGCAATGGACAAGATGGCGTGGAGAAATTTAAAAAGCAAGGCTTTGATATTGTGATGAGTGATATTCACATGCCAGTGCTTAATGGCTTCGAGATGATGAATGAGATGAAACGTACAAAGCCGCACCAAAAATTTATCGTCTTTACCTCTTATGATAGCGATGAAAATTTGATAAAAAGCATGGAGGAAGGGGCGATGCTTTTTTTAAAAAAGCCTATTGATATGAAAGATCTTAGATCAATGCTTATTAGTTTAAGTTTTGAACGAGATGAAAAGCTAGTTTATTTAAGCGATGAGGTGAGTATAAATTTAAAAAGAGAGAAAATTTATAAAAACGGCATTGAAATTTATCTTAGCTTTTTGCAAAATAAGATATTTTGGCTCTTTGCTTATAATCTAAATAAGCTAGTTACTTATGAGATGATAGAAGAATTTGTCTATGAGAGCGATGTTAGCAAGGCGGCTATCCAAAATGTGATACTTCGCCTAAAACGCGAGCTTGGTGTGAAATTTAAAAATATCAGCGAGAGTGGATATATTTTAATCACAAAATCTGAATGATTTAGAATTATCGCTACCTTGTACCATAGTACAATATACAAAAGTAATTAAATATACTAAAATACCGACAAATAAAAATAAGGAATAAAGATGGCAGCAGTAGCTGGTATAGTTAAAAGCGTTTCATCTGATGTTATAGCGATAGACCAAAATGATCATGTAAGAGTTTTAGACGTAAATGATAAAGTATATATCGGAGAGGCTATAAAGGGTGAGAGTGAAAGCTCAAGCATTACAATCACTGCAAATGATGGACAAGATATATCAATAAACGGATACGATACTCTTTGGCTAGATAGTAGCGTGGTAAGCGATGATATTGGTGAGTCTAGTATAGATACTGACGCATTGTTTAAAGCACTTCTTGGCAATGATTATGTATCGATTTTAGATCATATAAATGAAAAAGTAGATGATATCCTTAGCGCAACCAATTTAGAGCAAGAAGAGCTAAATGATGAGGCTAGCGTAAATATTAGTTTTAATGAAATAGATCCAAATTTAGCAAATGAGCATGGATTAAGAGAAGATGATCTTTTAGCTAAAATGAATGAACATAAAGAGAGCGACAAACAAGTAGATCCTAGTTTTGAGCATACAAATCTTAACGCAACTACGATATATATAGATATCGATAACGACTTAAATAAACTTTCATAAATTTGAGCTTTTTGCTCAAATTTCTTCTGTTTTAAAAAACTCAAATTTATCTAATATCCTCTATAATAAGCCAAAAATTTCAAAGGAAAACGATGAAAAAAATTCTAATCATCGCAGGCTCTTGTAATAGTGGCACAGCTGGGCTTCAAGCAGATATAAAAACATGTGCTAGGCTTAATTGTTATAGTGCAACAGCGGTAACTTCTTTGGTCGCTGAGACTACGGATGCTGTAAAGAGCGTGGTTTGCTTAGAGCCTAGTTTTGTCAAAGATCAGCTAAATACGCTTGCGGAAGAATTTAGCTTTGATGCGATTAAGATAGGCATGTTATTTAGTGAAGAGATCATGGAGGTGGTGCGTGAGTTTTTACTAGCTCAAAATACCAAAGTAGTGCTTGATCCAGTTTGCGTCTCAAAAAGCGGACACAAGCTTATAAAAGATAGTGCGGTGGCAAAACTAAAAGAGCTAATGAGCTTAGCAACGGTAACTACTCCAAATTTAGATGAGGCAAATGTGCTTTTTGGCGATGATTATAAAGATTTGCCTTGTGATGTTATCGTAAAGAAACATATCAGCGAAGATAGTAGTATAGACACACTTTATAAAAAAGATGGTTCGCTAAGAAATTTTAAGACTCCACTTGTTGATCCGCTTGTAATGAGTGGAACTGGTTGTAGCTTTTCAACTGCACTTGCTTGCTTTTTAGCAAAGGGCAAGAGCTTAGAGGAGTCTATACAACTTTCAAAAGAGTATATTTGCTCTATCATAAAAGAGAGCATCGATACAAAACTTGGCAAAAATCGCTTACTTTGGCATGGAGCGAAGTAAAATTTATCCCTCTGATCTTTGCACGGCAGCTGAGTGAGTGATGATGTCGTGCAGATTTAGTTTATCTTTTCTAAAGAAACAAAGGCAAAGTCCAAGTATGCTAAAGCCAGCAAAGGCAAAGCAAATTTGGCGCAAGATGGTGTGAAAAAAGCTTAGTTTTCTACCGGTTTTTAGGTTTATTAGATAAATTTCTTGTGCTTTGTAGCCTGGGGTTTGTGCTTTTGTGCTAAAAAAAAGGCACATTATAAGTGAGATCAAGCTATTTGCACCAAAAATAGCAATTTGGTTATGCAAAAATGCCTCTTTGCCATCAAGCACAAGATATGTTGTCGCATAAAATATCGGCATACCGATGATAAAAAGATCGATAACAAAGGCCTTTGCTCTAGCCCAAATAGATGCGATTTTTGCCTTTTGCTTTGCCAACTCAATTTCCTGTGTTTATGTAGATACGGCTAAATTTCTCCCAGTCATATAGATAGACTAGGTTGTCACTCTCGCCATTATCATGCGTGACGCAGAGCATAGTAGAGGTGCGTGAGACCTTGCACCAGTGATTATAGAGATCAAGTTTTTTGATATCGCTTTCTAGTACACCAAAACAGCCTATATACTCATAAATGCTAAGATCAAAAAAGCTCTTATTTTCGGTCTTTAGCAGGCGTTTTTTGCTATTTTCTTGCATTAAATTAGCTCTACGCCTTTACCATTTACTACTTCACCGATCACGTAGCCATCGCTGCTAGCTAGGACAGCGTCAATGTTTTCTTTTGGCACAACTAATATCATGCCAACGCCCATGTTAAAGGTTCTCATCATCTCGCTATCTTCTACTTTTTGGGCAAGGATTTTAAAAATTTCAGGCGTTTTTATAGCGTTTTTTTGAACCTTCGCACCAAGTCCAGCAGGGAAGACGCGAGGTAAGTTTTCAACTATGCCACCACCGGTTATATGCGCCATTGCTGTGATCTTGTCTTTTAAACTTAAAAAGTCGCTCACATAAATTCTTGTTGGCTCAAGAAGCACGTCGATGAGCTTTTTATCGCCTACTTTTTCATCAAATTTTAGTCCAAGCTCGCTAACTACTTTTCTTGCTAGTGAAAAGCCATTTGAGTGCAGACCACTACTAGGAAGTGCGACTAAAACGTCACCTGCTTTTACAAATTTGCTTCTATCGATCTCGTCGGCCTCGGCGATACCCACGGCAAATCCAGCAAGGTCGAAGTCACCTTTTTCATACATTGATGGCATCTCGGCTGTCTCACCGCCAATAAGTGCGCATTGTGCCTTTTTGCAGCCATTTGCGATGCTTTTCACCACCTCTTTGGCGCTCTCTATCTCAAGCTTTGCTGTCGCGTAGTAATCTAGGAAAAAGAGTGGTGTAGCGAAGTTGCAGATGAGATCATTTACGCACATTGCGACTAGATCCTCGCCAACGCCGTCAAATTTCTTAGCGTCGATAGCTAGGCGAAGCTTCGTGCCAACGCCATCAGTTGCACCTAAAATAGCTGGATTTTTATATCCACTTGGTAGTCTGACCGCTCCTGAAAATGACCCAATGCCACCTATAACATTTGGTGTTTGTGTAGATTTTACGAAAGGCTTTATCGCCTCAACAAAGCTATTTCCAGCATCTATATCCACTCCAGCATCTTTATAGCTTATCATCTTTGCCCTTTTTTGTAATTTTTTAAAACTTTAGCCAAAAGTTGCTAAAATTGTCATCAATTTTCAAAAATGGAGCGAGTTTGCAGAAATTTCCAAACGCTTATGTTATCACAGGCTCGATCGCTAGCGGTAAAAGCACAGCTATAAATTTACTAAAAAAACGAGGCTTTAGCGTGATTGATGCGGACGTGATCGCTCATGAACAGCTTGAAATTTGTAAATGTGAGATAGTGGAATTTTTTGGAGAGCAAATTTTAGATGAGACTGGCAAAATTGATCGGCAAAAACTTGGTGCCATTGTTTTTAATGATCCAAAAAAGTTAAAAATTTTAGAGCAAATTTTGCATCCAAAGATAAAGGGAGAAATTTTATCTCACGCTGCAAAGCTTGAGTGTTTGGGGCAGGTTTATTTTGTGGATATTCCACTATTTTTTGAAAAGCAAGATCGATATGCCGAGTTTAAAAATATAGCTGTGATCTATGCACCAAAAGAGCTACTAATAAGCCGTTTGATGAGCCGAAATGGTCTAAATTTAGAAGTAGCAAAAGCTAGGGTGGAGCTTCAGATGGATATCGAGCAAAAGCGAGAAAAGGCAAATTTTGTTATAGACAACAGCGGTGATAAAGAAAATTTAGAGCAGGAATTAGAAAAATTTCTAGGGCAAATTAACGGCTAGTTTTATAGAAATTTGGCAAAACCAAGTAGAGCAATTTTAAAGGAAAAATAATGCAAGTTTCAAAGTACAACGCTAGTGGCAATGATTTTGTCATATTTCATACATTTTTAAACAAAGATAGAAGTGAGCTAGCGAGGCAAATTTGCAGCAGGACTAACGGCGTGGGAGCTGATGGGCTAATAGTACTTTTGCCTTACGAAAAGGGCGTGAAATGGGAGTTTTACAACAGCGATGGAAGCTATGCTGCGATGTGTGGCAACGGCTCGCGCGCGGCTGCTAGATATGCCTATCTAAATGGTCTTGTAAGTTCTGGTGAATTTGCTCTGCTAACTGGTAGTGGCGAGGTTATGGCAAGCGTGAAAGACGAGTGTGTCGAGGTCGTGCTAACAAGCCCAAAAATTTTAAGCGAACCGATAAATGAAGGTGGCAAAACTTGGTATTTTTATGATACTGGCGTGCCTCACCTTGTAAATTTCACACAAAATTTAGAGGAATTTGATGTCAAAGAGTGCAGGGCGCTTCGTCAAAAATACAATGCAAATGTAAATTTAGCTAAATTTGAGGGTAGAGTTTTAAAGGTGAGAACCTACGAAAGGGGCGTGGAGGACGAGACGCTAGCTTGTGGCACTGGCATGGCGGCTTGCTTTTACGGAGCTACTTTAAATTTAAACGCAGCGCAATGTCTAAAAGTCTATCCAAAAAGTGGCGAGGAGCTTGGCCTTAGACTGGAAAGCGGCAAAATTTTATTTAGTGGAGCGGTGAAACACTGCTTTGATACGAGTATCGAAATTTAGCTATTTAGGGCGAGTTTTATACTTATTCTTGGCTAGTAACGGTAAGCAAATTTTTCAAATTTATATTACTAAATTTGCACCTAGCTGATGAAGTAAAATTTTTATAGTGGCTTTAATTTAAAATTTGAATACAAAATAACTAAGTTAAAAACTCGAAAAATAAATTTTAATAAAAATTTGAATAGAAATTAAAAAAAAGAAGATCTCCGCCGAAGCGGAGAAAAGGTGTTATTTCAAAGCATCTTTTGCTTGTTTTGCAAGTGCCGCAAATGCCTTCGCGTCATTCATAGCTAGATCAGCTAAAATTTTTCTATCAAGTTCTATGTTAGCTTTGTTTAAGCCGTTGATAAATCTTGAATAGCTAATGTCGTTTAGTCTGCAAGCTGCGTTGATACGAACGATCCATAAACGTCTGAAATCACGTTTTTTCTGGCGTCTGTCGCGGTATGCGTAAACTAAACTTCTCTCTAGTTGCTCTTTAGCTTTTCTAAAGTGTTTATGTCTAGCACTGAAAAAGCCACGTGCTAGCTTTAAAACTTTCTTATGGCGTCTTCTTCTAACTACGCCTGTTTTTACTCTTGCCATATTTATCCTTTTACAAATTGGCGCTCACGAAGTGAGTCTTGCCCCTAAATTTGGGGGAGTTTGAATGACTTTTTGTCAAAAACTTAAAACTACGCTGCTTTATACGCCGAGCATTTTGCGAACGGCTGAGACATTTGTGCTATCCACGTAGTGTGGGCCACGAAGGTCTCTCATGCGCTTACTAGGTTTTTTTGTTAAGATATGGCTTCTAAAAGCAGAGCCTCTTTTTATCTTATTTTTACCTACTTTAAAGCGCTTAGCAGCACCGCGAACGGTTTTCATCTTTGGCATGCTAATCCTTTTTGAAATTTTATACGCAATTGCGTAAGTTTTGGATTATAGCGAAAAATCCTTTAGAAAATTTAAATTTCACTTAGACAAAATTTGCAATAAATTTACATTAAACTTAAAAAAATTTTAAAATTTATAATTAAATTATTAAAAATTGCATATAATCACATAAAGAAATTTTATTTCACTAAAGGAGTAAAAATGAAAGGCAAAATTCTTGCATCAATCGTTGCTATGAGTGCGATTTTAGGCACAAGTAGCTTGGCATGCACTACCATTTTAGTAGGAGATAAAGCTTCAAATGATGGCTCCATGCTGGTTGCCAGGAGTGCAGATAGCAAGGCTATAAAGGCTCAAGTTTTTTTGATACATCCAGCAAAGAAAAACCAAACTGGCATGCACAGTTCAAAGGCGCATGACGGCGCAAATGACTTTACATATCCGCTTCCAAAAGATGGCATGAGATACACAACCATCGCAAACTCTCATACAAAACTTCACGGAGCTGTCGGCTACAACGAGGCTGGCGTTGGACTAAGTGGCACTGAGACCATCTACGCAAAAGACGAGCTTTTAAAGATCGATCCATATAACGAAGAGAGCGGCATCACAGAAGATGACATCCCAGACGTGCTTTTGCCACGTATGAAGAGTGCAAAAGAGGGCGTTAAGCTTCTTGGCGAGATAGTAGAGACAAAAGGCGCTGGAGAGGGCTTTGGCGTGGTATTTATCGACGCAAACGAGCTTTGGTACTTTGAGACTGGTACTGGCCACAAATGGATCGCTTCAAAGATCCCGCAAGATGAGTACTTCGTCACTGCAAACCAAGGCAGACTACACGCTTACAAAGAGAATGATCCAAATTTTATGGGTGCAAAAGATGTGATCAAATTTGCGATCGACAACAAGACTTATGACCCTGCAAAAGATGGAGAATTTAACTTTACAAAGGCCTATACAAGGGACGATGAGAGAGATGTGACTTACAACTATCCACGTGTTTGCTGGGTTCAAAGCATGTTTAACCCAAGCTTAAAACAAGACTTCGCCGATGGTCAGAAATTCCCAGTATTTTTAAAACCAGAGAAAAAACTAAGTGTTGAAGACCTAAAAGCTGCGATGAGAGCCCACTACAACGGCACTGCGTTTGATAACTACGCCAGCAAAGATGAAGATAAGAAAAACATCTACCGCGCCATAAGCGTCTTTAGAACATACGAGTCTCACGTCATGCAGGTGCGCCCATGGCTACCAAAAGAGATCGGCCGCGTGACCTATGTCGCTCTTGGCATGGCTGATCTTAGCGTTTATTTGCCGTATTACGAGGGGCTTGATGGTTTTATAAAAGGTTACACTGATGGCTCATACGACGCTGATGATACTTCTATATACTGGGTTTATAGAAAGCTTCAAACCCTTGTGATGACTGACTATGAGAAGTATTCGCCAGTGGTTAAAGAGGCCTACTCTAAATTTGAAAAAGAGTTGGCGGTAAAACAGGCTAAATTTGAAGATGAGTACGTCAAACTTTATAAAAAAGATAAGAAAAAAGCGGACAAACTCCTAAATGAATTTAGCAAAAAAACAATGCAAGAGGCCAAGGATTTAACTCAGGAGCTTACAAATAAGGTCTTTACTATGCTTACAGCTGATATGGATGCTAAGCTAAAATCTTTAAATAAAGGCAAAAAAGACTAAATATTCTGGGCGTGAAATTTAGTAGCGCCCAATCTTTAAACAAAAATTTGGCAAAGAGCGTTTATAATGCCGGACAAAATTTATCTCAAAGGAAAAACGCTGATGCCTTGTCCCATGCATAAAGCTCATTAATCTTGGCAAAAAACATATCAGCGATTTTCAAAAGTCACGCAAATTTTTAAACAATTTCACATTTTTTTACATTGAAATAAATCCATTTTTGCTATCAGGTCCGTTTCATTGTAACTGCATCTTTAATAGCAAAGCTAAGCAATGCTTGAAATTTGGCAAGGATCTTTTTAGCAGGGTTTTTTATAAATTTTACTTTAGTTTAAGAAGAAGCGGATGTCATCCACCGCGTTTGGGGTGACAAATTTATTGTTTGAGTTGTGATAGTGAAAATTTGGCTTTTGGTGGCAGAAGGGGTTTCTACTTACGAAG
>NZ_POZU01000036.1:0-60488 GCF_002914005.1 Campylobacter concisus
ATCTATCTCTTCAAATAGCTCAAAAACAAGCATGTTAGTATCTTCTGGCTATGACAAGAAAGATATTGTTAGAAGCAATGAAGTACATGTAGAACAAAGAGAAGATGCTAAAATTTCCCCTATAATTATTAATAAAGCGAGCGCTATACAGTTACAAAAAGACTTAGAAAAATTACAAGATCAAAAGCTAGATATTTCACATCAAATTTCAAGCATCCAAAGCCTAAAAGATCGTAACTCTATGCAAATGCTTCATTACTTAAATTTAGAGCAGTCAGCCATTCAAAATAATATTTTAAGTATTAAAACTCAAATGATAGAAATGGCACAGGCTTAAGACTAAGCCTTACCAATAATAGTTTCTAAAACCAAGCAAAAATCCTCTAAAAAATATCCCATTGATTTATAAAAATTACTAGTTGCGTCTTTTTGTATATCTTTTGAAAGCTGTTTAGCATAAGGCAAGAAAAATGAGACATTAAAAGCTGCAAGAAGCTTCATAGACTCCTTAGATGCTTCGCCTTTTAAAATATTTGCTATTAAAATTAGCTGATTTGAGATGCTATCAACCTCGCCCATCTTTGGCTGAAAATTTATAGCCTTATAAAATTGAGCTAGATCATCTTTTGCAGACGAAAAATAGTAACTTGCCTCAAATTTTGACTTTAAAATGACAAAATCGTCACATAAAGCAGCACTACTTTCATCTTTGATAAATTTGGTATAAAGCTCATTGCCTTTTTTATTTGCTTCGCTATTAGTCTGCGTTATCCACGCATTTGTCTTTTTGATACGCATAAAAGATGAAACATCCAAAATGCCACTAAAATTTGCAGCAAGCGCAGCCGCTACAACGCTATAAAGTTCTCCAAGTTTCAAATTTTAATCCTTAAGTCGTAGATATCTAAGTCTAAGTGCGTTTAAAACGACAGTAACAGAGCTAAGACACATCGCCATTGAGCCATAAACTGGGCTTAAAAGTAGCCCAAAGACAGGGTAGAGCACGCCTGCAGCCACTGGGATACAAATCGCGTTATACATAAACGCCCAAAATAAATTTTCTTTTATGTTTGCCATAGTAGCATTTGCCAGTCTAACTAGCCCGGTCACGCCACGCAAATCATTTTTAACAAGCACGATATCTCCAGCACCTTTTGCTATATCTGAGCCTGAGTTCATAGCGATACCAACACTTGCCTCTTTAAGCGATGGTGAATCATTTACGCCATCTCCAACAAAGATAACGCCACCGTGACTTGCAAGCTCTTTTATCTCATTAAATTTATCTTCAGGCAACATATTTGCGTGATATTTACTCACATTTAGCTTCTTGGCAATACTTGCAACCACCTTCTCATCATCGCCTGAAAGGATCACACTTTGTAAATTTAGACTACTAAGCTCGTTTATAACATCGCTTGCTTCGTCTTTTAGCTCATCACTAAGCGTTAAAAAACCAACAAATTTTTTATTTATAGCACAAAGTATGACGCCACTTCCATCGTTTGTGGCCTCTTTTATAGCGTTACTTTCATCCGGATTTAAACTTACTTCATTTGCCAAAAGCAGCTTTTCGTTTCCGATTATTATCTGATTATTCTCATCCTCATAGATGATGCCTTGCCCGACAACATTTTGAAATTTTCCATTTAGCTTTTGTAAATCTATACATTTTTGCTTTGCATATCTAACGATAGCTTTTGAGATGAGATGCTCACTTAAATTTTCAGCAGAAGCGATAAGAGCTAAATCTTGCTCGCTTAAATTTGAGCTTTTGACGCTGATTTGCCCTTTACTAAGTGTGCCTGTTTTGTCAAATGCTACGAATTTAGCATCTTTTATTAGCTCTAAAACTTCTGGATTTTTTACTAAAATTCCAGCTTTTGCACCACGTGCAAGCGAGCTTACGATTGCTATTGGCGTGGCAAGTCCTAGTGCGCATGGGCATGAGATGATAAGCACGCAGATCGCGCTAGAGATCGCATAGGCGAAATTTCCACTAAAAATTATCCATATAAAAAATGTAAGAACTGAGATCGCCACCACACTTGGCACAAAGATGTTTGCTATCTTGTCAGCCAGCCGTCCGATAGGCATCTTTTTAGAGCTAGCGTCGCTTAGTAGGTTTAAAATTTGAGATAGCAAGCTCTCGTAAGAGCTCTTTGTCACCTTGACGCTTATGTAGCCATTTGTGTTTAGAGTGCCGGCAAATACGCCATCTCCCACCTCTTTATAAACTGGCAAGCTCTCTCCTGTAAGCATAGAAGCATCTATCTCAGCGCCACCTTGAACTATCACGCCATCACTTGGGATGTTGTAGCCATTTTTTACGATGACGATGTCGCCTACTTTTAGCTCATTTACATTTACCTCTTTACTATGTCCATCTGGCATGACCAAAAAGGCGGTCTTTGGCGAAATTTTAAGTAGCGTCTTTAGGTAGTCGCCTGCCTTTGCCTTTGAGCGCTCTTCAAGATACTTACCTAGCAAAACAAAGGCTATTATCATCGCTGCGCCCGAGACATAGACATTTTTTAGATCATCTGGGATGAAATCTGAAAAGATCACAACAAAAAGCGAGTATAAAAATGCACTGCCGCTTCCAAGAGCTACAAGCACGTTCATATCGTAGTTTTTGTTTTTAACAGCCTCTATGGCGTGAGCAAAGAAGTCTTTGCCACTAAAAGCTAGCACCAAAAAGCCAAGCGCTAAAATGGCTAAATTTACAACCACGCTAGGCCTTACAAACATCTCAAGCGCCATGATGACCATGCTCGCTAGAAATGCAAATATAAATTTATTTCTGATCGCAGTTATATGCTCGTCTCTTTTGGCTTCAAATTCATCAATATTTGTCGCCACAAAGTAGCCAAGCTTTTTTATCTTTTGCTCTAAAACTTCACGCACGCTAGCGTCTTTTAGGATAAATTCGCCGCTTGCATTTGCAAAATTTACATTTGCTTCAAGCACCCCATCTATCTTTTTAGAAACTTTCTCGATAGCGTTTGAGCAATTTACGCAGCTCATTCCCGCTATATTTAGCTTGACTTTTAAAGGCATATCAAAGCTCCTTTATAACGTCAAATCCAAGATCAGCCATTTCAGACTTAAATTTCTCAACATCGCCATCTTTTATATCAAGACTAACTTGTCTTGGCTCTTTGCTAAGATCAACTTCTATCTTGCCAAAGTCATCTTCAAGTGCGTTTTTTATAGTGTTTGCGCAGTTTTGGCAGTGGATATTGTTTGCTTCAAATGTTTTCATATTATCTCCTTTATCATATGGTCGTATTCATGTAAATTTACAATTTTCTTGACATTAAATTTAAAGCCCAAACTCTCGTAAAATTTACGAACTTTTGGCTTATTTGTATCTACTATTAATGAAACCTTTTTATGCCCTAGTTCTTTTGCCTTGACAAATGAATACCTTATGAGCTCTTTTGCAAGCCCTTGGCCTCTAAAATTTTCATCAACAGCGATACTATCTATATAAAACTCATCATCAAAACACTCTTTTTCTACCTGGGCGTCTTTGCCAAGCGCCTTTAAATGCTGCAAAATTTCTATATCAAGTTGTTCCGCGTCGCCACCAAAATATACACACATAGCAGCGATAATTTCCTCGTTATGCTTATAAACAAAGACATTTTTATAGCTTAGTCTATTTGTCTCACTTTTAAAAAAAATTTCTAAAATTTCATCACTTTTAATAGGATCATCGTAGCCACTTAGCTTGTAGGCGATATCCTCCATCGCTAAATTTAGTAGTTTTATGCAGATTTTTGCATCTTGTTTTTGAGCATTTTTTATCATGAGTATGATTATATGCCTTTAGCTTAAATTTTTACCAAATATTATTTTCAAATTTGCAAATTATGCACTTTAACAGGCAAACTAAAAATGTTTTAAAAAAGTATAAAATTTTTTTAGTTATAATCCGTAAAAAATTTATTTAAGGATATTTATGGGACGAGCATTTGAGTACCGAAGAGCGGCAAAAGAAGCTAGATGGGATAAGATGAGCAAGGTATTTCCAAAACTTGCAAAAGCTATAACAGTAGCCGCAAAAGATGGTGGTTGTGATCCAGATATGAACCCTAAACTTCGTGCAGCTATCGCAGCGGCAAAAGCTGAAAATATGCCAAAAGATAACATCGACGCAGCTATAAAAAGAGCAAATGGCAAAGATAGCGCTGATATCAAGACTATCTTTTATGACGGCAAAGCAGCTCACGGCGTGCAGATCATCGTCGAGTGCGCTACTGATAACCCAACAAGAACAGTTGCAAATGTAAAAGCAATATTTAGCAAAAATGGCGGAGAAATTTTGCCAAGTGGCAGCCTTAGCTTTATGTTTACAAGAAAGAGCGTTTTTGAGCTTGAAAAACCAAGTGCAGATATCGAAGAGATCGAGCTTGAACTAATAGATTATGGTCTAAGCGATATCGAGGCTGACGATGAGACGCTATTTGTTTATGGCGATTATGCAAATTTTGGCACACTTCATGAAGGTATCGAAAAACTAAATTTAGTAGTTAAAAAAGCTTCACTTCAATACTTACCAAATCAAACCGTGAATCTAAGCGAAGAGCAAATGCTTGAGGTCGAGAGGCTTCTTGATAAGCTAGAAGACGATGATGACGTTCAAGCAGTTTATACAAATATCGAATAAAAAGGAAATACATGCGTTTTGATGAATTAAAAGTTTATGATATAAATTTAGATGAACTTAAAAAAGATAAATTTGTAGTTTTAGAGACAGACAAAGGCGAGATCAGACTTGAACTTTTTGCCGAAGAAGCTCCACAAGCTGTCGCAAATTTTATCCATTTGATAAAATCAGGCTTTTATAATGGTCTAAATTTTCACAGAGTTATACCAAATTTTGTCATCCAAGGCGGTTGTCCAAATGGTACAGGTACAGGCGGTCCTGGCTGGAGAATAAAATGCGAATGCGACAACCAAAAGGTAAAACACGAGCGCGGTAGCCTAAGCATGGCTCACGCGGGGCGTGATACTGGCGGATCACAGTTTTTCATCTGTCATAGCAAACAACCTCATCTTGATGGCGTGCATACAGTCTTTGGAAAATGCGTTGATGAAGAGAGCCTAAAGGTGCTTGACGCTATAAGACAAGGCGATAAGATCATCTCTGCTAAGATCAGAGAAAGCCTATAAAGGGGAAATTTATGAATAATGCTAAAAAGCAAGGAAATCTTGCTGTAAGATTATTTACCAATCTTGCCTTTTGGGTTGTGATCGGTATTGTTGGTGGCGTTATCGTTGGCATGGTCGCACCTGAGCTTGGTATAGCAAGCAAGCCAGGCATTGATTATTTTATAAAAGCACTTAAAATTTTAATCGGTCCTATTATCTTTTTAACGATCGTTTCAGGTATCGTTGGGCTTGAAAGTTTAAAAGATCTTGGATCTATTGGATTAAAGGCATTTATCTATTTTGAGATAGTTAGCACGCTTGCTCTTGCTGTTGGTATCATCTTTGGCGAGACACTTCGTCCAGGACATGGTATGAATCTTGACTATACTCAGCTTGATGCCTCAAGCGTAGCTAAATTTACATCTCAAGCTGCAAATATGGACGCAAATAGCGGATTTGTAGCACATACACTTCATCTTTTAAGAGGTGCTGTGCCAGTAGATGATATTTTCCCTTACGTGCATATACTTGATCCATTTATAAAATCAAACACACTTCAAGTACTTTTCATGGCTATTATCGTTGCCATCGTACTTTCGCTGCTAGCACATGATAAAAAACAAGCTTGCCTAAAGCCACTTGAATTTATTCAGCACTATGTCTTAAAACTTCTTAGTTGGCTTATGCTCTTTAGCCCA
The DNA here is from genome assembly GCF_002914005.1 of Campylobacter concisus. Classification (GTDB taxonomy): domain Bacteria; phylum Campylobacterota; class Campylobacteria; order Campylobacterales; family Campylobacteraceae; genus Campylobacter_A; species Campylobacter_A concisus_N. The sequence goes on from NZ_POZU01000036.1 coordinate 5,859, forward strand.
GTGGCTGCATTTTCGGCTATGGCTTATCTAATCGGCAAATTTGGTATCGGAACGCTTCTTGGTATGATGGAGCTTTTGGTTGTTATGGCACTTGCGAGCTGCTTTTTTATCTTTGTCGTGCTTGGCATTATTTGCTATTTTGCAAAAATCAATGTCTTTAAATTTATGCGTTTTATTTCAAAAGAGGTATTGGTAGTCTTTGCGACAAGCTCGAGCGAAACAGCTCTTGCGCCACTTATGCAAAAGCTAGAATCAGCTGGTATAAATAGAGGCGCAGTTGGACTTATCATCCCGACTGGCTACTCATTTAACCTTGACTGCACCAACATCTATCTAAGTCTAAGTGTTATTTTTCTAGCTCAAGCATTTAACATCCCGCTAAGTTTTGAGCATCTAATAAGTATTCTAATCGTACTAATGATCACAAGTAAAGGCGCTGTTGGCGTGACAGGATCAGGCTTTGTTGTACTTGCTGGCACACTAAGCGCACTTCCAAGTACTGGCATACCAGTCGTAACCGTGGCCGTGCTACTTGGCGTTGATAAATTTATGTCAGAGATGCGTGCAGTTGGTAATCTCTGCGGTAACGCTGTTGGTTGCATGATAGTTTCTATCTGGGATAAAAAAGTCGATATGGATAAATTTAGATACGCACTAGATCATCCAGAGGAATTTCACTTCCACTCATAATATAACTTTATAACTATAAGGGCAACTTTGCCCTTATTTTTTCTTTTTACCATAAATTTATACAATCTATCTCCTTCTCAAACCTATAAAAATTTTTAGAAAACAACACAATAAACAATATTTGATAACTGGTTCAAATACAAAAAGAAAAACTAGGGGCTAATTGTAATAGGAAAATTTTATTAGTAACTAATGTATTTGGCAATATCTAATATTTTGTTACTTACTAGAATAAATTTACAAATGTAACACTTGAGATTGGAATTTAGAAGAGAGATACTTTAAATTTAGTCATATCAAAAATATCAACTAAAAAGACTAGCCTTGCAAGAAGCTTTGCAAGGCTATACAAATTAAGCTGTTGGACCAGCTTTCGCGTACTCAACGCCCTCTTTTACATCTTCATAACGTTTGAAATTTTCAACAAACATTTTAGCGAGCTTATCGCGTGAAGCGTTATACTGAGCTGAATTTGCCCATGTGTTTATAGGATTTAGCAGTTTTGTCTCGACACCATCGAGCTCTTTTGGAATGGCAAAGTTAAATTTATCAAAATTTTCAAACTCACATTTTGTGATGCTACCATCAAGGATCGCATTTATGCAAGCACGAGTTGCTTTTATGCTCATACGCTTACCAACGCCGTAAGCACCACCACTCCAGCCTGTATTTACAAGATAGACATTAACGCCGTGTTTATCGATCTTCTCACCAAGCAGTTTTGCATAGACGGTTGGATGAAGTGGCATAAATGGCTCACCAAAGCAAGCGCTAAAAGTAGCGACTGGTTCAGTAATACCGCGCTCTGTACCAGCAACTTTTGCCGTGTAGCCACTTAGAAAATAATACATCGCCTGCTCTTTTGTCAGCTTTGCAACTGGAGGAAGCACACCAAAAGCGTCAGCACTTAAAAAGATGATATTTTTTGGATGGCCAGCGCTTGAGCTTGGCTCGTAGTTGTCGATGTGATAGATCGGATAGCTCACGCGTGTGTTTTCAGTCTTTGAGCCATCTTTATAATCAACCACTCCGTTTTCGTCAGCCACTACGTTTTCAAGTAGCGCGTCACGCCTGATAGCTGCGTAAATTTCTGGCTCGCTACTTGGATCAAGGTTGATACATTTTGCGTAGCAGCCACCCTCAAAGTTAAACACGCCATCATCGTCCCAGCCGTGCTCGTCATCGCCTATTAGTTTGCGTTTTGGATCGGTTGAAAGTGTCGTTTTACCAGTGCCAGATAGACCAAAAAATAGCGCTGTATCGCCCTTCTCGCCTACGTTTGCAGAGCAGTGCATACTCAGCTTGCCCTCAAGTGGCAACCAGTAGTTCATCATAGAAAAAATGCCTTTTTTCATCTCACCACCATACCATGTGCCACCTATTACTGCAACATTTTCCTCAACGTTAAAGATGACAAAAACCTCTGAATGTAGCCCATCAGCCTTGTAGTCCTCATTTTTTGTCTTACAAGCGTTATATACTACAAAATCAGGCTCAAATTTAGCTAGCTCTGCCTCGCTTGGGCGGATGAACATATTTTTTACAAAGTGCACTTGCCACGCTACTTCGGTGACAAAACGGACTGATTTTTGGCTCTTTTTACTAGCTCCACAAAATGCGTCTTGGATGAAAATTTCCTTGCCACTTAGCTGCTCTTTTGCTTTTTTAAGAAGCTTGTCAAAAAGCTCTTTTGTGATAGGCTGATTTATCTTACCCCAAGCGATATACTTCTGACTCGGATCTTGTTTTACAAAGTACTTATCTTTTGGGCTTCTTCCAGTAAAAATTCCCGTATCAACCATAAATGTGCCGTTGCTTGAGACTCTGCCCTCATTGTTTGCCTTTTCAAGCTCAAAAAGCTCGTCATAGCTTAGATTGTAATTTATCTTTTTGATCTCTTTTAGACCTAGCTCGTCTAGTTTATTTATCATGTTGTTTCCTTTTAAAATTTTCATTTCTTTATAAATTCTGACCTAAAAGTCATCAAAATATTAATCAAATTTCGCTTAACACTCTCTTTTTAAAATGGGCAAATTTATTTAAATTTAGCCACTACTTGATTGTTCGCGACGCTTTGACCTTTGCTAACCTCAATAGAGCCTATCACACCATCTTTTGGGGCTTTGACCTCTATCTCCATCTTCATTGCTTCAAGCACGACTACAGCTTGCCCTTTTTTGACTTGATCGCCAGGACTTACTAAAATTTTATGCACAGCACCCGGTAAGCTAGCAACGATATCATTTGCTGTTGCGCCTGCTGCTACACTTTTGGTATTTTTTACGCTCTTGCCTTCAACTTCAGTGATCGATTTTACTTGGATACTATCGTTAAAGCCTTCGCTCACTTCGACATTGTAGCGGCTACCATTTACGACGACACTATATCTGCCACTTTGAGTTTGTCTGCATTCATTTGCCTTAGCGTTTGGATCGATTTTTCTTACATTTACTTTAGCTTCACCTTTTAAAAATGCGATGCCTTTTTCTTTACAAGCTGCTGCTATAAATATATTTTCTTCGGTAGTTTTTATATTGTTTTGCTTTAGAATTTCTTTTACATGAGCAAGCGACTTGCTCTCATCTTTATCAGCTATATCAACTGCGTGTTTTGTAGTTGGTTTTAAGCCTAGTTGCTCGCTAGCAAGCTTGATGATCTCTTTATCAGGCGTAACTGGGGTTTTGCCAAAGTAGCCAAGCACCATTTTGCCGTATCCCTCGGCAATCTTCTTCCACTTGCCAAACATTACATTATTAAACGCTTGTTGGAAATAAAACTGACTAACCGGGGTCACTGAAGTACCGTATCCACCCTTTTGCACCACCTCGCGCATCGCAAGGATGACCTCTGGGAATTTATCTAAGATATTATTATCTCTCATCATCTGGGTATTTGCAGTGAGTGCGCCACCAGGCATCGGCGAAAATGGTATTAGAGGGCTTACTTGCACAGCTTCAGGCGGCAAGAAATACTCTTTTAAACAATCATTCAAAACGCTTTCGTATTTTAAAATTTTCTCCACATCAAGTCCGCCAAGATCATAATTTTTGCCTTTTACTGCGTGAAGCATGGTTAGGATATCTGGCTGACTTGTACCGCCACTTACTGGGCTTGCAGCTAGATCTATGCCATCAACGCCAGCTTCAAGCGCTGCAAGATAGCAAGCGACACTTACACCTGCAGTTTCATGTGTATGAAGTCTGATGTGAGTTTTTTCTGGGAGTAGCTTTCTAGCCATTTTTATGGTTTCATAAACCTTTTGCGGGCTGCTTGTGCCACTTGCATCTTTAAAGCAAACGCTGTGATATGGGATATTTGCATCTAAAATTTCTCTTAAAATTTTCTCATAAAATTTAACATCATGAGCTCCCACACAGCCACTAGGCAAATCCATCATAGTAACTACAACTTCGTGTTTTAGTCCGTGATGAGCGATCCTCTCGCCTGAATATTTTAAATTTTCAACGTCATTTAGTGCGTCAAAATTTCTGATGGTGGTGGTTCCATGTTTTTTGAAAAGTTTTGCGTGAAGGTCGATTAGCTCACGGCTGCCAGTATCAAGTGTGACGGTATTTACGCCCCTGCTTAGGGTTTGAAGATTTGCTTTTGGTCCTACGATGCTTCTAAATTTATCCATCATCGCAAAAGCATCTTCATTTAGGTAAAAATAAAGGCTTTGAAATCTAGCCCCACCGCCAAATTCAAAATGCTCTATGCCAGCCTCTTTGGCTGCTTCAAGCGCAGGCAAAAAGTCATTCATAAGCACTCTAGCGCCATAAACTGACTGAAAGCCATCTCTAAAGGTCGTATCCATAACATCGATAAATTTCTTCGCCATCACCCACCTCATTAATTTTATAAATTTATTTAAAGAATTCATAGAAAATGGCTAAATTGGTTAGAAACTCAAATTAGCCATTTTGCTTGTTTTTTGGTATTTTACAACCAAAAACTTTTATATCATTTAAAAAGCGAGAGTAAGAAGTTTAATAATCCGCCGTGGCTCGCATCAAGCATTGGCTTTAATTCCATTAGAAAGACGCAGAAAAATACAAGTACAGCAAGCTGAATAAAAATATAAGGCACAACACCTTTATAAATAGCAGTCGTTTTTATCTCAGCTGGTGCGACTGATCTTAGGAAAAATAAGCTAAAACCAAATGGTGGTGTTAGGAACGAAGTTTGCAAATTCATCGCAACTAAGATTGCTAGATAAATTGGATTTATACCAAGCTTTGCGGCTATTGGCACCAAGATAGGAAGCACAATGTATGAAATTTCAACAAAGTCTATAAAAAAGCCAAGCACAAAGATGACAACCATACTAAAAATGATAAAGCCCCACTTCTCGCCTGGTAAATTTGTCATAAATTTTTCAACAATCTCATCGCCACCAGTATAACTAAATACCATAGAAAAGGCTGTCGCACCAACAAGTATGGCAAAGACTAGAGCTGTAGTTTTTACGCTTTCTGCCAATGCCTCTTTTATCATAGAAAATGAAAATGTCCTATAAAAAATAGCTAAAATAATGGCTCCAACGCAGCCAAAAGCTGAGCTTTCAGTCGGTGTAGCGATACCTGCAAATATAGAACCCAACACGCAAATAACTAGTAAAAGCGGCGGAAAGATAGCGATTAGTGCTCTAATAATCTGCTTAAATTTACTAACACCGCTCTCATCTTTTACTACTGGTGCTGTATCTGGTTTCAAATAAGCAACAATCAAAATATAAATGATATAAACTGCTACTAGCGTGAGTCCTGGGATGATGGCTTGATGAAAAAGCTCACCAACTGGCACTGAAAATATATCACCCAAAATAATCAGCACGATAGAAGGTGGAATGATCTGTCCAAGCGTACCAGCAGCACATATAGTGCCACAACCTAGCGCTTGGTCGTATTTATACTTTAACATAACAGGCAAGCTTATAACGCCCATTGCAACGACACTTGCACCAACAACACCAGTTGAAGCTGCAAGAAGTGCTCCAACCAAGATAGTGCTAATAGCAATACCTCCACGAATTTCTCCAAAAAGCATGCCCATGCTCTCAAGTAACCTCTCAGCTAGTTTTGACTTTTGAAGCACAACGCCCATAAAGACAAAAAGTGGAACTGCTATAAAAATTCTACTCTCCATTATAGAGAAAATTCTATAAGGCATGAAGTTAAACATATCTTTGAAAACTTCGATACTTCCAAGCAGCCCATCTCCGTCCCCAATGCTCTCAACAATACTACCAATCATGCCAAATATCATCGAAACCGCACCAAAGGTAAAGGCTACTGGAAAACCAATGCCTAGCATCAAAAGTGCGGCTATAAACATTATCAAACCAGCCATTATTCCCCCTTTTTAGCTTTTTTGTAAAGATTAAAATTTCTTATAAAAAAGCCAATCGCAAAAAATACAAGTAGATAAAAAGAAAAAGGAATAAGTGCTTTTATGATCCATCTGTGAGTAAGACCGCCTGGATCCGCACTAGCTTCAGCTGAAGTATAAGCATCACTCACAAATTCAAATGATAAATTTGAAACTAAAAGTGCAAATGGAATTACAAAAATAACAGTTCCTATCATATTTACAAGAGCTTTATTTTTTGGTGAAAATTTAGCATAAAAGATATCAACTCTAACGTGCGCATCTTCTTTTAATGCATAGCTCATGCCAAGCAAAAATATCACAGCAAAAAAATGCCACTCAAGCTCCTGGAATGCGACGTTTCCATAAGAGAAAAAATATCTTGCCACAACGTTAAAAAAGACGTCTATTATCATCAAAGCCATAATAAACATGCAAATATAGCCGACTATATCGCCGACCTTATCAAAAAATTTCTCAACTTTTTGCATAAACAACCCTTAAAAAAACAATTTATTTATCATGATGATAAAGACGCAAACTGGCGCCACATATCTTAATAAAAAATACCACGCACTAAATACAAAGTCGCTCATATATGGACTAAATAGCACATAAAGTGCTTCTCTTTTCATAAAATATCCAACAAATATCGCTCCACCTATGCCACTAATTGGAAGCAGAACATTTGAAGCGGTAAAGTCAAGAAAATCAAAGAAATTTTTACCAAAGAGCATAAATTTGTCGCCAACATTTTCTATATTTGATAAAAGACATAAAAATCCTAAAACAAAAACACCGGCTCCAACTATGCTAAGAGCTTTTATCCTGCTAATGCCATACTCTCTGATCAAGAAAAATACAAACGGCTCTACGATAGAGATAGCTGAAGTAATGCCAGCAAAGATAAGTGCAGCAAAAAATGCTACAGCTAAAATTTGACCTATCACACCAAGCTTAGCAAAGAGCGTTGGAAGCGAGATAAAGACAAGTCCTGGTCCTTGAGACGGCTCTGCGCCAAATTCAAATATAAATGTAAAGATAACAAGACCCATCATAATGGCTAGGACGATGTTTATAAAAACGATACTTAGCGTAGAAGTAGCTAAATTTGTATCATCACTTAAGCTAGCTGAATATGTAATGATAGCTGCCATACCAAGAGATAGTGTCCAAAAAGCAAGCCCAAGAGCAAGCAAGAGCGAGTTAAATGAAATTTTACTAAAATCAGGAACAAGTAAAAACTCAGCCGATTTTGTAAAGCCATTCATTGTCATAGAAAAGATAAGCATGATTAAAACCATGATAAATAGGCTTGGCATCATCCAAACATTTAGCTTTTCAATGCCACTTTTCACACCTTTTGAAAGGATAAAAAAGCAAGCTACAAATGCAATAACAAAATAAAGCGTCTGCTCGCCAAGACCATGTGTAAGAAGCTCATTAAATATTACTTTTGAACTTTCTATATCGTTTGGAAGACCGGTAAAAGATAGGGTGAAATACTTAAAGACCCAGCCGATGATTACAATATAATAAGATGAGATTATAGCTGCGGTTACCATAGCTAAAATTCCAACTAGCTGCCATAAATTTTTATTTTTATTTGCCAACTTTCTAAAGGCATTTACACTATCGCTTTCGCTAAGCTTGCCAATACTAAGCTCTGCCATAAAGATAGGTATGCCAACTAAAAACGTTATCAAAAGATATAAAATAACAAATGCTGATCCACCATTTTCACCGACCATATATGGAAATTTCCACGCATTGCCAAGTCCAACAGCTGACCCTGCAACTGCTAAAACATAACCTATTTTAGAAAACTGTTCTTTTGCCATTATGCAATCTCCCTTAATAACACCACAAAAACTAGAACTGGTGCCACAAACCTTATTAAAAAATACCAAATTTTAAAAACAATCTCACCCATATAAGGCAAAAATAGCTCTTTTAAAAGCTCAAATTTCATAAAGTACCCAACAAAAATGGCAAATATAATGCCACCAAGCGGGAGCATAATGTTTGAGCTAAGATAATCAAGCAAATCAAAGAAGCTCTTACCAAAAAATGTAAGTGCTTCTTTAAAATCGCTAATACCGCTTAACGCACATAAAATTCCCAAAAGATAAACTACGGCACCGACAATGATAATTGATCTATTTCTACTAAGTCCCAAGCTTTTATTTAAGAAAAATATAAACGGTTCAACTAGCGAAATAACTGATGTTATACCAGCAAAAAATAAAGATGTAAAAAATGCAAAAGCCAAGAAATTTCCAAGCAAACCAAGCTTTGCAAAAAGCGTTGGAAGCGAGATAAATGCTAACCCTGCACCCTTTGATGGCTCTGAGCCAAATTCATAGGTGAATGTAAAAACTATAAGCCCTATAATTACGCTAATAATTATATTTGCAAAGACTACATAAAGCGATGAAGTAAATAAATTTGTATCATTGCCTAGGCTTGATGAGTAAGTTAAAATGCAGCCAATGCCAATACACATTGTAAAAAAAGCTAACCCAAGAGCATTTAAGATAGCGCTTTGATCTATCTTTGAAAAATCAGGCACAAGTAAAAATTTAGCCGCCTCATCAAATCCATTCATGCCAAAAGAGTAGCCAAGCATAAGCAAAAGTAAAATAAAAAGTGCTGGAATAAGATATACATTTATACGTTCTATTCCACTTTTTATACCTTTTGTAAGTATAAAAAAGTAGGCAAAAAAAGCGATACTAAAATACAAAATTTGCTCCTCTATGCCCTTTGAAGTAAAATTTACAAAAAGCGCTTCTGAGCTTGCCATATCTTTTGGAAGCTCACCGAGACTTAAGATAACGTATTTTAAAACCCAACCGATAATGAGCGTATAAAAAGATGCGATAAATAACCCTGTCACCATCACAACACCAGCAAATTTCCAAGAATTTGCCCCCTTTGTAGCTAGACTCTTAAATGCTCCAACCGTGTCAAGGCGTGAAATTTTACCCATTGCCATCTCAGCAAAAAATATACTAAGTCCAACAACAAAAGCAAAAAGTAGATATATAAGAATAAATGCTGAACCGCCGTTACTACCGACCATATATGGAAATTTCCATGCATTACCAAGACCAATAGCCGCTCCAATGATAGAAAGAACAAAACCAACTTTACTAAATCTATCCATCATTTACCTGCTATTTGATAGATCATGATGGCGCAAATTGCGATTGGTACGATGTATCTTAAAGCAAAATACCAAATTTCAAAAAATACTTTTTCCATAAATTCGCCAAAGAGTAGATATAGGCTCTCTTTTTTAAGTTTATAGCCAACAAAAAAACTAAAAATTATGGCACCTATTGGCATCATTATATTTGAAGTAAGAAAATCAAGTGCATCAAAGACTGGCTTACCAAATATACTAAAGATATTAGCCGTATGTGCATAATATGAAAAAATACAAAAAAGGCCTAAAATATAGACAAAAATTCCAATATAAACAAGAGCCATTTTGCGTGAAATTTCAAATTTTCTAACCAAATAATAAGCAAATGGTTCAATCATCGAAACAGCACTTGTAACACCAGCAAATAAAAGTGAAACAAAAAATGCGATGGCCATGACATTGCCAACTATCCCAAGCTTTGCAAAAAGTGTAACAAGTGAGATAAAAATAAGCCCTGGGCCACTTGCCGTGCTATCAGCTCCATAAGCAAATATAAACGTAAAGACCACAAGTCCCATCATAATGCCTATTAATATGTTTATAAAGATGATAGAAAGCGTTGATTTTATAAGATTTGTCTGCTCTGGTAAATTTGCAGCGTATGTCGGTATGACGCCAACACCCATAGATAGCGAGAAGAACGCAAGTCCAAGAGCTTGTAAAACAACATCTGGCGTGATCGCGCTAAAATTTGGTACAAATAAAAATTTAGCCGCCTTAACAAAACCATCGCCCATGCTAATTGCATAAAAAAGTATACAAATAAGTAGTATAAAAAGGCCCGGCATCATCCAGATATTTAGCTTTTCAATGCCACTTTTCACACCTTTTGAAACAGCAAAAAATACCATCAAAAAGACCAAGCTAAAGCAAACAATAGCGCTACTTAAATCATTTGATAAAAGCGTATTAAACTGTTGGGCCGCCTCTTCTCTACTGCTCAAAAGTGGCGAAAAACTAAGATAAATGTATTTTAATATCCAGCCAATGACAACCATATAAAATGAAGCAATAAGTATAGCTCCTATCATAAAAAAGCCCGAAAAAGACCATATTTTTTTATGCTTTGGAGCAAGTTTATAAATAGAGCTCACAACGTCGCTTTCGCCAAGCTTGCCGATACTAAGCTCTGCTAAAAACGCCACAAATGCGATAGCAAATGTAAGGAGCAAATATAAAATTATAAATGCTGAACCGCCGTTGTTTCCCACCATTGTAGGGAATTTCCAGGCATTGCCAAGACCAACAGCAGAACCAGCCATCGCAAGAACAAAGCCTATTTTTGAAAATTTTTCATTTATCATTGATTACCTGAGATTAAGAATAAATTAATTTTTTCAAAGATAACATAAAAAAACTTTTATTTTTCTAAGCCAAGAATTTTTTATGGGCAATTTAAATTTTTAGTGTTTTTATTTGAAACAAAGTTTTGTTTTTGTAATATTACGGCACATAAAGTTTAAGTAGGGGACAGATCCGAAAGAGCTTTAAAATTTAAAGGAGCAACGATGAAAAAGATCGTGTTTTTAATTCTTGGTCTTGCTGCATTCGCATTTGGCGCTGACGGCGAGATGATTAGATCATATTCAGTTATCGCTGGTGGTATTGGCCTTGGCCTTGCAGCTCTTGGTGGTGCTATTGGTATGGGTAATACAGCTGCTGCAACAATTAGTGGAACAGCTAGAAACCCAGGTGTTGGTAGCAAACTTATGACTACAATGTTTATCGCTCTTGCGATGATCGAAGCACAAGTTATCTACGCACTAGTTATTACACTTATCGTTCTTTACGCAAACCCAATGCTTGGCTAAGCGTAAAGCTTAAATTTAGCCCCTTTGGGGCTTTTATTCTTTTTGCGATCATGGTGGAATTGGTAGACACGCTATCTTGAGGGGGTAGTGCCGCTAGGTGTGCGAGTTCGAGTCTCGCTGATCGCACCATCTAATCTTACACTTCAAAATCCAAAATCTTACAAAATTTAAAAAAGGGGAATTTATGCTAGATAAAAAGCGTGCTTTAAAACAGCTACAAAACGAAGCAGATGATACAGCTATTTATACACTACTTGAAGCTAGTGAAAAAAACGAAGAAAATAAAAAAATACTTCGTAAATTAATCACTGAGGAAAAACGACATTATGCTTTTTGCCAAAAGATAACAGGTGAGAGCAGAACTGCAAATTTATTCAAAGTCATCTTCTATACGATACTTGTTAAAATTTTTGGTACATCTTTTACTTTAAAATTTATGGAGTCACGTGAAGAAGACGCAGAGCAATTTTATCTTGGTATTGTTGATGAGTATCCTGAAGCTAGAGATATTTATAATGAAGAAGTAAATCATGAAAATAATTTAATCTCTATGCTAAAAGACACGAAACTAGTCAATGCCGGTGGTATCGTTCTTGGTATGAATGACGCATTAGTTGAGCTAACTGGCACGCTAAGTGGCATCGCTCTAGCTTTTTCAAATACAAAATCAGTTGGTGCAACGGGCCTTATCATGGGCATTGCAGCTGCTCTTTCTATGGCAGGGTCAGCCTATCTCGAGTCAAAAGAAAATCCAAGTGACGAGATCAAACCGCTTACCTATTCGCTCTACACAGGTGGTTCGTACATCATAACAACGGCGTTTTTGATACTTCCATTTTTCATCTTTTCAAGTGGTGTTTACGCTGTCTTGTCGATGTTCTTCTTTGCCTTTGTTGCCATTATCACTTACAACTTTTACATAAGCGTGGCAAAAGAGCTTAAATTTTTGCCAAGAGTGATTGAAATGTGTGTGATAACTTTTGGTGTTGCGATCATTTCATTTGGCATTGGCTTTTTAGTCAAGCACTATTTTGGCCTAGATATTTAATACAAAATTTCATACCAAGTGTAGCTATCGTCTCCAAAATTTCCACTAAATAGTGGCTTTAAATTTAGATCAAGTCGTAAATTTTCACCATTTTTGAAATTTGAGCTTTGATAGATAAGTAGCCACTTTACATTCGCTAGCTTGCCATCTTTTGCAAGTTTTAAAAACTCATCAGCTCCTTCAAACATAGTAAGCCCTGTTAAATTAAGCTCTTTTTGAATGCTGACTTTTCTATCTGGCACACTAAAAAGTGGTATCGTCTTATCAAATTTATCACTTCTTGAGTAGATTATAACGTCTGGGTTTTTACCGCTACCCACTAACCTGCTGTCAAGCTTTGGCCGGTCTGTTCGCACAGTGTTGCCACCTATCACCAATGTATCTATGACGCTTCTTAGTTTATGGACGTGCGTACGGCTAAGCTCATTTGTGATGATGCCACCACTTGCCACGCCATTTTTACTAAGGGCGATTTTTAAAAAACTAAATCCACCATTTTGATATGCCAAAAATGGCTCAAGTAGCTTATCGCAGTGCTCTTTTAAAACACCAAATTTTACCCTCATACCAGCACTTTGCAGTAAATTTGCACCACCACTTGCTACCTTATTTTTATCATGACTACCTATTATCACCTCTCTAAAACCAAGCTCTTTTAGCAAATTTGCACAAGGTGGCGTTTTACCATGATGCGAGCAAGGCTCAAGAGTGACGTAGGCTTTTGCATTTTTTAGTAAATTTGAGTGATTATTTAGTAGAAATTCGTAGGTAAATTTTGGCTCTAAAAGGCCAAATTTGCCCTCTTTTATATTAGAAGCAAATTTGGAGTTATACGCCTTTATGAAATCATCTTTAAATTTTTCACTTTTTTTGCAAAGCGCAAAGAGTATCGCTGTGGGTTCAGCGTGTAAATATCCAGCCTTTTCATGAGCCTTACAAGATAAAATTTGTCCATTTTCATCAATAATAAGACATCCAACGGCTGGATTTGGATAGGTCAGGATCTGAAATTTCCAAGCCTCGCTTAAAGCAAGATCCATGTAAAATTCGTCATTCATCTTAGCAGACTATTTTTATTTTCCTATGTCTTTTATCTCATCAACAAGAGTTTTTGAGATCAAGTCGATATCGGTCGGCTCATCCTCCGCGTCCCATCTAAATGCAGCAATCTCCGCCAAAACAGCGATCTCTTTAAAATAGCTATATTTCGTTGTAGAGAGTGGTATAGCGTAAGAGACCAAAAGCCTATCAGCGTTATCATAAATTTTCACGCTGTAGCGAAAGTGTGGTTTATTTAACGCCTTACCGCCCCAGTTAAACCATCTTTCATAGTCCATTTGTATTTTTATCTTGAAGCTATTTTCGTCCCCCAAAATGCCCTGCTCTTTTAGATGTTTGTTTATAAATTCCACAAATTCATCACGAAGTTCGCTTTCATTTTTATAGTTAGTGTTGTGCTCGTATCTAGTTGGTTGATTTGTCAATGTTAGGTTAAAATCACTAACAATGTATTTAGTCACGCCTTTTTGTATCGGCGTTGGCTCAACATTATATTTATATCTTCCCCCACATCCAACGAAGAAAACACTTAAAACTATTAAAAAGAGTATTTTTACAAATTTCATATTTTCTAAATTTACGATAAGCCGTCGATCTTGCCATCTGCGTCTATCTTCATATTTACTGCAGCTGGCACTTTTGGAAGCCCTGGCATCAGCATGATCTTACCACAAACTGCGACGATAAAGCCAGCTCCAGTTCTAATATCAAGGTCTTTTACGCTAAATGTAAAGCCTTTTGCTCTACCCAAAAGCTTCGCATCGTCACTAAATGAATACTGAGTTTTTGCAATACAAACTGGCAAATGGCTCAAATTTAGCTCTTTTATCATCTCAAGCTTTTTAAGAGCAGTCTCCTCAAAGACCACCTCGCCAGCTCCATAAATTTCCTTAGCGACTTTTTCTATTTTAGTTTTCGTGTCGTCACTCATCTCGTATGTAAAATTTATCTTACTTGGCTTATCGCACGCTTTTAAAACTAGCTCAGCAAGCTCAAGTGCACCTTTGCCACCTTTTAAGAAATTCTCACAAACTGCCACTTCTACGCCAAGCTCACGGCAGTACTCTTTTACAAAATTTATCTCTTCATTAGTGTCAAAGCCAAATTTGTTAAGCGCCACAACTACGTTTTGACCAAATTTGACTTTTAAATTTTCGATGTGTCCGCCAAGATTTTCGATGCCTTTTTTAAGGGCGTTCATATCTGGTTTTGTGATCTCATCTTTATTTGCTTCACCGTTATATTTTAGCGATCTGATAGTGCTTACAAGTACCACAGCACTTGGTTTGATGTCAGCAACCCTGCATTTTATATCTAAAAATTTCTCCGCTCCAAGCTCCGAGCCAAAGCCAGCTTCAGTGATGACATAGTCGGCTAAATTTAGAGCTGTTTTTGTCGCGATGACCGAATTGCAGCCGTGTGCGATGTTTGCAAATGGACCGCCATGCACGAGCGTAGGTGTATGTTCAAGCGTTTGAAATAAATTTGGCTTGATCGCATCTTTTAAAAGTATACAAACAGCGTCTTCGCAGCCCAGATCACGCACGTAGATAGGCTTTTTGTCGCTATCATAGGCGACCATGATATTTGCCACGCGCTCTTTTAGATCAGAGAGGCTCGTAGCCAGACAAAGTACAGCCATGATCTCGCTTGCGGCGGTGATGTTAAAGCCATCTTCTCTTGGCACGCCGTCTGTTCTGCCGCCCTGGCCCACAGTGACAAATCTTAGCGCGCGGTCGTTCATATCCATACAGCGCTTCCATAAAATTTTCTCTATTTTTAGCGGGTTTTCTTGATAGAGGCTATTATCTATCATCGTTGAAATCAGGTTATTTGCCGATGTTATCGCATGAAAATCGCCAGTGAAGTGTAAATTTAGATCCTCCATCGGCGCAAGCTGTGAGTAGCCACCACCTGCTGCTCCACCTTTTATGCCAAAAACTGGTCCAAGAGATGGCTCACGAAGCGCTAAGCAAACCTTTTTATTAAGCGAATTTAGCGCATCAGCTAGGCCGATCGACATAGTCGTTTTACCCTCGCCATATGGGGTTGGATTAGTCGCAGTAACCAAGATAAGCTTTGAGTTTGATGGCTCAAGCCTTGGAGAAATTTTAGCCTTATATTTGCCATAAAGTTCAAGCTCGTCTTCGCTTAAGCCTAGTCTTGCGGCAACTCTGTCGATATGTTCTAACTTTGTTTGGTGAGTTATCTCGATGTCGCTTAGCATTTTACCACTCCAAATATGTTTTTGCTTTTTTTATCTCACTAATGTTGATCTCAAAGATCCCTTCCTCGTTTTCAACTGCAATACTTTCTTCGTCCGCTTTTACGAGCCTTCCTGCAAATTTCTCAGCCTCGGTTTGAACTTTTACAAGCTCGCCAACGCTCGCTTTAAAGTGAGATGGCTTACTAAGCTTTCTCTCAAGGCCAGGTGAGCTAACTTCGAGGTTATAATCCCCATTAACTGGCGGTGTCACATCAAAGATAGGCGAGAGTAGACGGCTTACTTTTTCACAGTCATCAAGGCTCACTCCGCCATTTTTTGTAATATAAACTCTAAAAATAGCCCTGCCATTTTCATTTGCGATCTCGCTGTCATAAAGCTCGACACCGCATTCGCGTACTAGTTTGTCTAAATTATCCATTTTTGTTTAAATCCTTCGAAATTTTATCAAACAACTTATCCATATGGTTTTGATACTCTAATCTATCGTCAAATTTAAAGTGAAAATTTGGGCATCTATACCAGCCCTCGGCTGCCATACAGTGGTTTTGCAAATGCCTGCAAACTCGCTTTAAATGTCCCAAAATATACTCTTGTTCACGCTCATCAAAAGCCATCTTATCAAGATAAACAAAGGCGTCGTATCTGCCCTTTTTACACTCGACATCAGTGACACAAAGCCCCTTTAAAATGCTATCTTCAAGAGTGGCTAGAGCCTCTGGTATGAGCTCTTTTAGCACACTCTCTGTTCTCATACGCTTTATTTCGTTAGCGTTCATAGAGTAGCTTTCTCCTTGACTTCTTTGAAGCTTTCGATGTAATCATTTTCTCTGATGTCGTTGAAATTTTCGATACCAACGCCACATTCATAACCTTTAGCAACCTCTTTGACGTCATCTTTGAAGCGTTTTAGTGAGCTTACTAAGCCCTCATAAACGACCACGCCTTCTCTAATAAGACGAATTTTTGCACCTCTGTTTATCGTGCCTTCAGTGACGATACATCCAGCAATAGTACCGACTTTTGGCACATGGATCACTTGGCGAACCTGAGCTTGACCAAGCTGCTCTTCTCTAATGATCGGTGACATTAGTCCGCCTAAAATCGCCTTCACGTCGTCGATTAGATTATAAATAACATTGTAAGTTTTAATTTCAACGCCACTCTCTTTTGCCTTTTCTTTTATCTCGCCAGTTGGTCTTATGTTAAAGCCAAGGATTATGCAGTCTTCGCTCGCACTAGCAAGTGCTACGTCGCTTTGCGTGATGCCGCCAACACCAGAGTGGATGACATTTACCCTGATCTCATCATTTGCTAGTTTTTCTAGGCTTGCTTTTAGCGCCTCAAGTGAGCCACCAACGTCAGCTTTAATAATAACTGGAAGCGTCTTTAACTCACCCTCAGCAATCTTAGCGCTAAGCTCATCAATACTAACTTTTGTACTCTTACTAAGCTCTTTTTGGCGGATATATTCAGCCTTTTTCTGCGCGTATTCACGAGCCTCTTTATCTGTTTTTACACCTATTAGCGTCTCGCCAGCCTCTGCTATTTCGCTAAGACCTACTATCACACCACATTCGCCTGGTTTTATATCTTGCAAAGGCTTACCTTGGTCATCAAGCAAGCTTCTTATCTTTCCATATGCGACACCAGCAACGACAGTATCTCCAACATGAAGCGTGCCATTTTCAACGATAATAGTAGCTACTGGGCCACGGCCTTTTTGAAGTGAGCTCTCGATAACAGTTGCTTTTGCATTTGCCTTTGGATTTGCTTTTAGTTCTAAAAGGTCAGCTTGTAAAAGTACGATCTCAAGTAGATCATCTATACCCATGCCTGTTTTTGCAGAGATTGGCACAAATTCATACTTTCCGCCCCACTCTGTTGGCATGATATCAAGCTCAGCAAGACCTGTCTTTACTAGGTCAGGATTTGCTGACTCTTTATCCATTTTATTTATAGCGATGATTATCGGTACGCCTGCAGCTTTTGCGTGGCTAACCGCCTCTTTTGTTTGTGGTTTTACGCCGTCATCTGCTGCAACAACTATAATAACTATATCGGTTACACCAGCTCCCCTTGCACGCATAGCAGTAAACGCTTCGTGACCTGGAGTGTCGATAAATGTGATATTTTTGCCGTTTTTATTTACCATGTAAGCACCGACATGCTGAGTGATACCACCAGCCTCTCCTGCTGCTACACGTGATTTTCTTATGTAATCAAGCAATGAAGTTTTACCATGATCAACGTGACCCATGATGGTTATGACTGGTGCTCTTGGCTGGAGATTTTCATCGTCTTTTATCTCTTCTTCATAGGCTGCTACGTAGTCAAATTCTTTTTGATCGTCGATGATATTAACCTCTACATTAAACTCATCGGCTAAAATTTCTATCGCATCTTCATCCAAAAAGTCATTTTTTGTTGTCATCATACCAAGCATAAAAAGCTTACCAATGATCTCGCTTGGCTGTTTGTTTAGCTTTTCAGCAAATTCATAAACACGAATTTCTTTTGGAATATTTATAGACGTCACAGCTTCATTGTTTTGTTTATTTTCAGGCTTTTTGTGTTTTTTTCTAGCTCTTCTTTGAATGCCACCTTCGCCAAAAGAATTTATCGTATTGTTGACTGTAGTTCTCATAACATTTGGCTGTTTTGTCTTTTGAGCAGGTGCTGGTACCGGAGTTTTAAAACTAAAATCAGGAAGAACAACTACATCTTCATCTTCTAGCACAATGTCACCAAAATCACTTCCACCAAGCAGATCCATCTTCTGGGCGCTATCCTTTTTACTTGCAACAACTACTTTTTTATCTTTTTTCTTTTTCTTAGCTAAATTTTCATCATTTGCTGAAAACATACTTTTAAAATCGCTTATATTAGCTATGCTTGGTTCAGGCTTTTTCTCTTCTTTTGTAGCAATTGGCGCTTCATAGTCTTTTTTCTTTTTTACTATCACAAGGCCACGTCTTTTTTGAGTCACATCAGCCAAGCTCTCTTTTGGTCTTGGAGCTTCGACTTGTTTTTGCTCTATTTTTATTTCTTCTTTTTTAGGTTCAATTTTTTGTTTTTCTTCTAAAATTTGTGCCTCTTTCTTAGGCTCAGCTTTTACTGACTTTGACTCAGTTTTAGTAGTAGCTTTTTTAGGTTCACTTTTTTGTTTTTCTTCTTTTTTTACTGACTCTTTTTCTACTTCTTTTTTAGGCTCTTTTTTTGGTTTAGGTTCACTCTTTTTCTTTTTAAATTTATCTGGTATCACGCCAGTTTGAACATATTCATATATAGCTTCGGCCTCTTCAAGGCTAACTGCATTTGAGTGAGTTTTGACTTTTAATCCTAACTCTTGAGCTTTTTCTACTATCTCTTTACTTGGGTAGCCAAGCTCGTTTGCGATCTCTGAAATCCTAACATTGCTCATTTAAGAGTATCTCCTTTAACTTCGGTGCATCACAAATAAAAGCACCTTTAGTTTGTTTATCAATTATTTTTTTTAAAATTTTTATATCTTTTTGCATACATTTGTCGCACAGATAAAAGCTACGACCATTTCCTTTGCCATGCTCTAAATTCTTACCTACCAAGCGGTATCTTTTTAGCAAGCTCTGAGAAATTTTAACTTTACAAGCGACACATGTCCTTACGGGATTATTTTTGTTCATTATATCTTTTTAAACTTGTTTTTAGCTTTGCGTAATTTCGTATCCATCGTTATCAAATGAAAAAACCTCAACCCTAAAATCACTAAATTTACTCTTTAAAATATCTTGTAAATTTTTAGCATCATCTTTGTAAGCGATGTTTAAAAAGCTTGAACCTGAGCCTGAAAGCGTGCTCATTAAAGCACCATTTTCATAAGCTACTTTTCTAACTTCAAAAAGTTCTTCTAAAGCGTGCATTCTACGCTCTTCATGCATCAAATCTTTGCTTGCTATTTTTAAGAGATCATACTTTTTTTCATAAAAACAAGACGTTAAAAAAGCAGCATGAGATAAGTTATTTACACACTCTTTCATCGTATAGTTCTTTGGTAAAATTTGCCTTGACGAGGAAGTACTCATTGGTTTATTTGGGATAACAACTACTGCTTTTATCTCGTCACTTAAATTTATTTTATTTGCGTAAACATTGCCATTTTTTACGATCGCGCTGATAAATCCACCGTGAACTGCTGGCGAGATATTATCAGGATGGGTTTCGTAGATGATAGCTTTATTTAAAACTGCCTCTTTACTTGCCTTAAAGCCAGCCATTTCGTACGCTGAAGCAATGGCTCCAACGATAACAGCGGAGCTACTGCCAAGTCCCCTTGAAAATGGGATATTATTTTCAAAAACGACTCTAAAATTTTCATTTTTACCAGTTAGCTCAAAAAAAATTTCATTAAAAATACTTAAGAATATATTATTTCTCTTTAAATTTACACTTCCACTGCCTTCGCCGTTTATCGACACTGAGCTAAATTTTGCTGGCTCGATTTTCACGCTATTAAAAAGCTTCAAACTGAGCCCCAAAGCATCAAAACCAGGGCCCAAATTCGCACTTGTTGCAGGCACTAAGATATTCAAAATTTCTCCTAAACTGCTTGGATGATATAATCTGGTAGTGTATCTGAATTTAGTTTTAATTCATCTAAATTTAAAGGCAACCTAAATCCTACTGGCTCTACTTTTTCAAGTAAAATTTTGCCATCTTTTAAAATGAAGCTTAAATTTTTATTTGCTCTGATCGCTTGGCCTCCATTTAAGCTAAAGCCACTAACGGCGTAAAATTTGCATCCTTTCGCCAAAGAAAATGTTTTTAAGATGACATAGGCCACCTTTAACCCCATAAAGCTTCCTGGCGTATTTGCATAGATAATTTTTGTGATATTAAATTTAGAGGATAAATTTTCTAAGATTTTTATCAAAGCTTCACTGACATGTTCATCAGTCGTAATTTCATCAAATTTTACGCCATCTTTATAAACTCCAACCAAGAGCGGAGTCGATAAAGAGACAACTAAAATTTCAATATTTTCTATGCAAATACCTTTTGATACTCTTTTAGAAGTTCGCCATTTAGAGTTGCGATCTCGTAGTTTTTCTCATCGGCCATCAAAGCAAGAGTTAATTTGTGATTTAGATCATGACTTCCAGCAAATGCTGTATAATCGCCCAATAAAGGCGCCCCAAGCAAGCTCAAATCACCAATCGCATCTAAAATTTTGTGCCTTACAAACTCATTTTCAAATCTCAAACCTTCTGGATTTAGGATATGCGTATCATCGATTGCCACGGCATTATCAAGCGATGCACCAAGAGCTAAATTTTGAGCTTGCAAACGTTGTAAATCTTTCAAAAATCCAAAAGTTCTAGCACGAGCTATATTTTTTATAAATGAGCTTTTACTAAAATCAAAAACATATCTTTGTTCACCAATAACTGGATGATCAAATTTTATCGTATAGTCAAATTTTGGACTTCTTGAAGGTGAAGTTCGTACAAATTTAGAACCCTCAACAACCTCAACTTCACGTCTGACAAGAATTACTTTTTTGCCAGCATCAAGATATCTTATGCCAGCCTCATCAAGTAGCATACAAAAGCTTATTGCACTACCATCCATCACTGGAATTTCATTTGCATCAACAGAAATTCTAATATTATCAATGCCATAACCATTTATGGCTGACATTAGATGCTCAATCGTACTAATAAAGCCCTTTTCGTTGCCAACAACAGTTGCCATCTGCGTATTTATAACATTTTTAGGTTCAGCTTTAAAACTAATACCAAGATCTTCGCGGTGCAAAATAATGCCAGAATTTGCATCAAGAGGTTCTAGTATAAGTCTTATCGGCTCACCTTTATGAAGCCCTATACCAACGGTCTCAACGCGTCTTGCGATAGTAGTTTGTTTCAAGAATTTTCCTTATATTTTTAATCCGCTTATGATAGCACTAAAAAATCAATTTTGCAAATTTTTTAGTTCTTGTCTATCATCGCTTTTGCAGCATCTAAAACACTTGTGATATTGTCCTTTATCCACTTTTTATCCATCCATTGTTGTGGTCTCACCTCTTCGCCTTGGACTAAAATTCCAAAGTGAAGGTGATCACCAAGTGCAAGACCACTAGTTCCAGTAGTGCCTATCTGATCGCCAGCTGCCACCATATCGCCCTCTTTTACTCTAGTGCTTGAGCAGTGTCCATAAAGCGAATAAAGCCCAAATCCATGATCAATCACAATATTTAATCCATAAATTCCATTTTCAGATGCAAGTACGACACGGCCGGCATTGCTAGCTATTATAGGAGCTGCGGCCACACTTGCAAAGTCTATTCCCATATGCCATGATTCGCTTACTTGCTCGTTATTATATGTATAGTATCGGTGATCGGCGAAGTCAGCCACTTTTTTACCATTTCTTAGTGGATAAAATGGTGTCGCACTAAAGCCAGTTAACATCTCATCGCCAGGGTTTGTAGTAAGTGCTGTTATTTTTTCTTCGTTTGAATTTCTAAGCGTTTCATTGACAAATCTCATTTTCTCAAGCCTTGAAAGCGCGCTTGGATCTTTTGCATATTGATCAGTTAGATCAACTATCTTACCATCTAAAAATCTATCATTTAATGCAATAGTTGAAGTTTTATACTTTACATTTTCATAAAAATATCTAACATGAGACTTGCTTTCATTGCCTGCAAAGTCTCTTGCAATGACCTCAGCACTAAAATTTTCAACCTGAACTGGCCAAGCAACGAGTGCTGCATAAAAGCCCTCTTTATAAAATGGTACAGCCTTAAATTTTTTACCAAAATTTGTCTGGACATAGACCTCTTTTAGCTGATTATCAGTTGCCCTAAAGACCACAACCGCGCTACCACCTTTTGAGATAGAATAAGACTGCGAAAGCACGTAAAGATCAGGTTTTGAAGTATCAAGCGCGACTTCAACTTTTTTGCTAGCTTTGTTGCCAGTAAAAAAGCTCCATTTACTGGTATCCACAGCCTCAATATTCATCTCATAAGTATCTTTTTGAGCAAAAAAGCCAGTCTTTGGGAAGGTCAAATTTACATCAAGCTCAGTACTTGGATTTTGTATGATTTGATTTAACAAATTTAGATCATTTTTCCCATCATTCATACTAATTCGTACAAATTTTATACCGCTATCATCTTTAAATTTGATATTCATTGGAGTTCTAAGATTCCAATAAACTTTATCAGCAACACCAATTATCGGCTCGTTTCGCTCAAAATCTTTTGACATCAAAGCATAGCCAAAACCACCGGCTAAAATTAAAATTAGTAAAAGCACAACAATACCAAAACCACCAATTCCACGTCTATACATATATTTTTACCTTAAATTTTATTTGCGAAATTTTACATTTAATCAATAAATTTTTAGTTAATTACAAAATTTCTCTTACAGCTCTAGCATCGCTCATCCAGGCAAAAAGTTCATCCCAGTGTTCATCTTTGATGAGATCTTTGCACAAATTTAGCTCTTTTTCAAACATATTTATGGCTTCAATAACATTATTTTTATTTTGCTTAAAGATATCGCTCCACATAAAAGGCGAGCTCTTTGCAACACGTATCATGCCCTTAAATGTAGGTCCACCTAGTGCCACAATATGCCTTTTATCCTCTTCTTTTAAAATCCCACTCGCAAGAGAAAATGCAATCGCATGAGGCAAATGCGAAATAAGACCCACGTGATGATCATGTTCTTTCGCACTCATAAAAATAATCTTCATGCCAAGGCAAGAAAATAGCTCAACGCTTCTTTTTACATGTTTTTCTGCGCTCTCAGCAAAGTTACAAACGATAACAGTTGCTCCTGTGTAAAGTGATTTGAAAGCAGCCTCTGGACCAGAATACTCAGTACCTGCCATTGGATGAGCTGGAATGAAATTTTTGCGAATTTTTTCTGGCACAGCCTCGATGATCTTTTGTTTAGTTGAGCCAAAATCAATGATAGTTGTATCTTCGCTGATATCAGTTAAATTTTGCACGATGCTCACGATAGCCTCGACTGGTACAGCCAAAAAGATGATGTCACACTTCTTTTTCATCTCATCTATACTTAAAATTTCATGCACCAAGCCAAGCTCTAAGGCCTTTTTGCTATGATTTTCATCTTTATCGTATCCGCTAACACAAGAAATTAATTTTTCATCTTTTAATGCTAACCCAAGTGAGCCGCCCATAAGACCAAGTCCGATGATACCTATTTTCATAAAAAACCTTCAAAATTATAAAATTTAAATTTATTAAAAATAAAATATGATATTATACGCACTTATACTAAAACTCTAGGTTAAATTTAATGAAAAAGAAATTATTTTTATTAGCATTAGCTTTCAGTGGCCTAAGCGCACAAACAATCCAGTCAATAAATTTTAAAGGCCTAATTCACCTTTCGCCTGAAGTAGCAAGCCAAATAATGGGCCTAAAAGTCGGTCAGGATTTGACTCCAAAGCTTAGCGATAAGGCGATCACAAATTTATACAAACAAAATTATTTCGACGATATCTACATAGAAGATACAGGCAATGGCAATCTTTTAGTAGCTGTAAAAGAGAAGCCAAGTGTTGCGAGAGTCGATCTAAAAGGCGTCGTAACAAATGATAAAACTGCGATCGAGTCACTAATCAACATCAAACCAGGCAATATGTATGATGAGCTTACAATAGAAAAAACTAAAGAGAGAATTCGTCAGTATTATGAGTCAAAGGGATATTTTGATACCGTTGTAGACGTAGAAAAACAACCAGTTGCAGATAACGATAGCTCACTTTTTATAACACTCAATATAAACCGTGGCGAAAATATGATAATCAAAAATGTAAATTTAGTCGGTGCAAAAGAGTTTGATTATGACGACATTGAGCCAGTAGTTGCAAATAAAAGTAGAGAATTTATGGGCTGGCTTTGGGGTAGAAATGACGGTAAAGTTAAACTTTTTGAGCTTGAAAATGATCCAGCAAGAATACAAGACAAATATTTCCAAAAAGGCTATTTAGATGCGACTATTTCGTCACCTTATTTAAATTCATCGTTTGATAACTACACAGCTGATCTTACTTATTATGTTCATGAAGGTGAGCCCTATAAGGTTTCAAATGTAAGCATTACGGCACCTGAAGAGCTAGAGCTTGACACTAAAAAGATTATAGATGACTTTAGGCTTGAGGCTGGTGACACGATGAACTCAGCAAGACTTCGCCAAGATATGAAAAAGCTCGATGATATGGTTGCTGATAAAGGTTATGCATTTGTCAAAGTCTATCCAAAGACTGATAAATTTGATGAAAATAAAACCGTCGATATTGACTACGAAGTCGATCCTGGCGAAAAAGTATATATAAGAAATGTTCAAATTTCAGGAAACGATAGAACTGTTGACCGCGTTGTAAGACGTGAACTTTATCTAACTGAAGGAAATTTATATAGCAGAACCGACCTTCAAGACTCAAAAGATGCACTAAAAAGAACAAGCTACTTTGATGACGTTGAGATAGAAGAAGATCCGGTTGATAAAAATACAGTTGATCTAAAGGTAAAAGTAAAAGAGGCTTCAACTGGCTCAATAAGCGGTGGTATCGGATACGGCAGCAGTGACGGACTACTACTAAACGCAGCACTTTCTGACACAAATATCTTTGGCTCTGGTCTTCAAGGACAAGTAAGCGTAGATAAGAGCGACAGAGAGCTTTCAGGTCAGATAAGTCTTACAAATCCAAGAATTTTTGACTCAGAGTATAGCCTTGGCGGAACACTTTACGCAAATGACTATGACTGGAGAACATATAAAGAGAGAAGCTATGGCTTTAGCACAACATTAGGTAGAAAACTAACTAGAAATTTAAGCGCATCGCTTACTTACAATATTGAGCAAAGCAAAATTACTTTAAAAGATGATGAACTAAGAGATATCAACACAAAAACTAAAAAAGAAATTTATAGAGAAGGTAAAGCTATAAAAAGCGCTATAACTCCAGCTTTAACATATAATAGCACTGATGATTATTACTTGCCAAGACGTGGCATCATAGCTGGCACATCATTTGAGATAGCTGGACTTGGTGGCGATATAGACTTTATCAAAAATCGCACAAATTTTAACTACTATCTAGGTCTTAGAGAATACATCGACTACGATCTTATCTTAAGATATAAAGCAAGCTTTGGCAAAATTTGGGAAAGAGGATATACTCCGATTAACGAAAGACTTTACCTTGGTGGCATAAGAAGCTTACGTGGTTACGAGAGCAGAACTGTATCTCCAAAGGTAAAATATAATGGCGACTACTACGAATACGGCGGTGAAACTTCATTTAATAATTCAGCTGAAATAAGCTTCCCTATAATAGATCGTGTCAAAATGCGTGGCGTTGTATTTTATGACTATGGTATGATCGGCGAAAATAGCCTAAATGAGATAAAAAGATCTTCAGTTGGAACTGGTATCGAGTGGATAACTCCTATTGGACCACTTCAACTAATCTTTGCAAAAGCTCTTAAACCTAAAGAGGGCGATGATACAAATACATTTGAATTTACTATCGGAAGACGCTTCTAACAAGATATTTTTTTAAGGGGTCAACTTGCCCCTTAAAACCTCCACAAATAAACAAACTTTAAGTCATATAAGAAAAAGCAAGGCAAACATTAGATATAATCCCACAATTTTTAATATAAGTGGGTAAAAATATGAATTTCTCAGATATTTTTTCAAAGATAAGAAAAGCTCAACCTCGTCCAGAAGAAGCGCCTACACACTGGGTAAAATGCGATAATTGTCACTCACTGATGTACTACAAAGAAGTTGAAGCTTGTTTTAATGTATGCCCAAAATGTGGCTATCATATGAGATTAAAAGCTACCGATCGTATAAATTTGATCTGTGATGAAGATAGCTTTATTGAATTTGATGCAAATTTAAAGCCAGTTGATCCATTAAATTTTGTCGATAAAAAATCATACAAAAAAAGAATTACAGAAAATAAAGAAAAAACTGGGCGTACAAGCTCAGTTATTTGTGGAGAAGGTAAATGCGAAGGCCAAGAAATTCAGCTAGTTGTCTTTGACTTTGGCTTCATGGGTGGTTCGCTAGCTTCAGTTGAGGGTGAAAAGATCGTAAGAGCGATAAAACGAGCAATAGAAAAACGCCAAGCTTTAGTCATAGTGAGTGCTTCAGGTGGAGCTAGAATGCAAGAGAGTACATTTTCTTTGATGCAAATGTCAAAGACATCAGCCGCTTTAAAACTACTTGATGAAGCAAAATTACCTTACATCTCAATACTTACTGATCCGACAATGGGTGGCGTTAGCGCCTCTTTTGCTTGGCTTGGAGATCTAATAATCGCTGAACCTGGCGCTTTAATAGGCTTTGCAGGTCAAAGGGTCATCAAACAAACCATTGGTGCTGATTTACCAGAGGGATTTCAAAGAGCTGAGTTTTTGTTAGAGCATGGCCTAATCGATGCTATCGTGCCAAGAAGCGAACATAAAAAATATATAAGCGATATGGTTAAATTTCTCACAAATAATAAGACAATACATCAAAAAGACAAACAAGACGAGAGTGAAAACAACTTTGAACTAAAGCTAAAAACCAAAGGCTAAATTTGGAAATTTCAGTTTTTAGCATTCAAAAATCATCACGTGATAACTTTGAAAACGAGATACAAGAATATATAAAAATGAGTGCAAAATTTGCCAAGATAAACGATAAAGTCTTTTTCAATGAAAAAATAGCAAAAGCTCAAAGTGCCGGAAAAAGCGAAGCATTAAGAGCCTATGATGAAATTTATGAGCCAAATTTAAAAGGCTTTTGCGTAATGCTTGATGAAAATGGCTTGCAACTTGATAGCCAAGAATTTGCACAAATTTTAAACTCAAATTCACAAATTAACTTTTTCATAGGTGGAGCTTATGGCCTTAGCCAAAATTTAAAGAATAAAGCACAAAAAATCGTAAGTTTGAGCAAGATGACGATGGCACATAAGATTGCCAAGCTTGTACTTTTTGAGCAAATTTTTAGAGCACTTTGCATAAATGCAAACCACCCATATCACAAATAAAGGAATATAAATGACACAAACTGAGCTAAATTTTTTTAAAAAATTACTTGAAGAAAGAAAATTACAGATCAAAAAAAATATCTATGATTCATCTGTTGAAGTAAATGGCTTAAGAGATAGTGGTGTAAGCGATGAGTTTGATATAGCCTCAGTAAATACAGACCAGCTAATAGAGCATTCCATCTCGACGCAACAAAGAGCGGAGCTATCAGAGATAGATGAAGCACTAGAGAAGATAGCAAATAAAACTTATGGAATTTGTGATATGTGTGAAGAGGAGATCAGCATACCGCGACTAAAAGTAAAACCACATGCAAAATACTGCATAACTTGCCGTGAAATAATCGAAAAAACAGCAAAAAACTAAGGAGAAAACATGAAAACTAGAAAATTTCTCGTCTACTGCATAATCTACATAGTAGTTGTTGCAGGGCTTACTTATTCTCTTAATAGTTCTGATTACACATTTGAGCTTTTAGGCCAAACTATAACTCTGCCAATTGCTATTTGGGTCGCTCTTCCAGTAGCTGTTTTAGCACTTCTTGCCCTACTTCATATTGCCTATCATGGATATGCTTTTTATAGATATAAAAAATGGATCAAAAAAGATAGCCAGCTTTATAAAGATTTAGCTAAAGAGACGCTTCTTGGCTTTGAGAGCAATAAAGACTTCAAAACCGACACTTACAAGATCGCCTCGCAGCTCACTCGCTCTATCTCACCAGTAGGCGAGCTTAAAGATGTCGGTGTAGATGATGCTGAGATAAACAATATCTTACAAACTATAAAAAGTATAAAAAATAAAGAGATTGTCGATCTAAAGAAATTTAGACTAGCAAAAGATAGCAAGTTGAATATCCTAAATGAGCTAAATAAGATCGAGCAACTACCTACTTACTATCTTGACATACTTAAAAATCAAGATCAAAATGAGAGCCTTAAAAAAGCTGCATTTGATAAACTTATAAAAGTAGCTTCTTTTAGCGAGATCAAAAGATTAAATTTTGAACTAGCGAGTGAAGATATAATGCTTATTATTACCCGCTTTGTAAATGACGAGATCGATCTAAGCAGTGATGAAATTTTTGATCTTTTAAACAACGCAAAAGTGACAAAAGCACAATACGACAAAGCAGCCATAATGCTTAAAAATAAGCTAAAACCAGATGCATTTATCGGCATCTTTGAGAAGCTAAAAAGCATCCATGCTGACGCTGATGAGGCTTACGTATATGCGCTATTTGAGCTTCAGATGCTTGATAAAGTAAGAGAAGCTATCGAAGGTAGCGACCCAGATGAGTTTAAAGAGATAAAGGTTTTACTATTTTTACGAGATAACGGCAAAATGGTGCCTAGCTCGCTATTTTTTAAATGATAGACTTTAGCAAAAAGCCACTTTTCTTAGCACCTCTTGCTGGCTTTTCTGACTTGCCACTAAGAAGCGTAGTTAAGAAATTTGGCTGTGATGTCACTGTTAGCGAAATGATCAGCGCAAATGCTCTAGTATATGAGAGTAGTGACAAAACGCTTGAAATGATTAAAAAATCCCCAAACGAAGAGCCTTATGTAGTTCAAATAGCTGGTAATGACACAGAAAATATAAAAAAAGCTGTGCAAATTATCAATAAATTTGATGGGATTTATGGGCTCGATCTAAACTGCGGCTGCCCCGTACCAAAGGTTGTTAGACAAGGAGCGGGTTCTGCTTTACTAAATAATCTTGATAAACTTCAAAATATAATCTCAGCCATAAAAAGCGTCTCAAACAAAGAGAGCCTGAGTGTTAAATTTAGACTTGGCTTTAACGATAAAAATGAAGAAAAGATAGCAAAAGCCTGCGAAGAAGCCGGCGCAGACTACATCGCAGTGCATGGGCGTACAAGAGCTGGCGGATACAGCGCAAAGGTTGATTACGAAGCGATCGCTAGAGTAAAGGCTAGTGTAAAAATTCCAGTCGTCGCAAATGGCGATATAAATACACAAAATGCAGATGAAATTTTAAACCTTACAAAGTGTGACGCTCTCATGATCGGCAGAGCAAGTATCGGCAGCCCTTGGATATTTCACGAGATAAAGACCAAAACCAGCGTAGATAAGGCGCTAAAGCAAAAGATCATACTAGCTCACTTTGATGCGATGATCGAGCACTACGGCGAGCACGGACTTTGCATATTTAGAAAGCATTTGCACCAATACAGCAAAGGCATAGATGGCGCAACAACCTTTAGAAATGATGTAAATTTCATTAAAGACGTGACAGCTATGAGAGAGCGCATAAGGGAGTTTTTTGCCTAGATGCAAGGCTACATCCTGCGTGTGCAAAAGGTCAGAGACGAGGACCTTTTAGTCTTTGTGCTAACGCCAAATTTGCTCGTAAAGTCGTATAGATTTTTTGGCGCTCGCCACTCAAACATCATGACTGGCTACAAGATCGACTTTGAGCTAGAGCAAGAGGCGAAATTTCTACCAAAGCTTAGAAGCATACTTCATCTTGGCTTTAAATGGCTGCTAGAGCGCGATAAGCTCATCATTTGGCAGCAGTTTATGCGCCTACTTTATGATCATCTAAAAGAGGTCGAGCAGCTCGATGAAATTTACTTTAACGAGCTTGATCGCTGCGCCAAACAGATGCAGCTGCAAAATCCAAAACGCCTCATCATCGAAAGCTACGTCAAAATTTTAGAGTATGAAGGCAGGCTTCACAGCGAGCTTGAGTGCTTTATCTGCGACGAGGAGATAGAAAGCGAGCTTTGCCTAACTCGTGGCTTTTTGCCCTCTCACAAGCACTGCCTTGATAGAAGCGAATTTGACGCTAGCAAGATCAAAAATTTATTTGATACAAAAAGCACGATCGAGCTAAATGACGATGAAATAAACCGACTTTATAAAATTTTACTTGACGGACTTTAAGCTATAGCTTGCTATTTTAAATAGCTATTTCTTAATGTTTAAAGCACATGGCTATTTTTTAAGCTTCAATTTTCTAAGTTATAAAATTCTAACCAGTAGTTTTTGCACTAAATGCTTTTGTATTTGCTATATATGATAGTTTTGATTTATGCACAAGTACAAGAATTTCATCTATTCATACATTTTTATTTATTTTTATACGAGCTAATTAAAATAGAAATATTTATAGCTTGATTCTTGGGATTAGTCCCAAGAATCAAGTGAAATTTTACTCTTCACTACTGCTATTGAGAGCAAAAAAAGTATCAGTATGGATATTTTCAAATGCTGCTTTTAGCGAAGTAAAAAGTTTTGGATTTTCTTTTTCTAAAGTCGCTAAAAGCTGTTTGGTTTCATATCTAGCATGCGGCATCTTCACGTCAAATCTCATTGCAGGACATGCTTCATCGCCAATGACTCTTAATTCATTTTTGATAGCATTTTCGCGAAGCTGTCTCTCGCGAACGAAGATAAATGGCCTAATAACTGTGATTCCATTTTTTGCAGTATATTTTGGAGCAAGCGTCCTTAGTGCACCATTATATGTAAAGTTCATAAAAAAGCTCTCCGCTGCATCGTCTAAATGATGAGCAATCGCGAGTTTATTAAAACCATGCTTTAAGGCGTAAGTATAAAGATAACCTCTTCTCATACGAGAAAAGAAACTACAAAAGCTAGAATTTTTACGGATTTTCTCTTTTGAAATTTCAAAGATTGAGCTATCTATTACTTCATGCTCTATTCCGTGCTCATTGCAATGCTTCGTAAGATAAGCGTAGTCCTCACCCATGCCGTAGCTTAGTGTTACTGCTTTAAACTCAAATTTCTCAGGTGTAACGTTTTGGATATGCTTTAGTACGTGAGCTAGTGCGAGGCTATCTTTACCACCGCTAAGACCAAGCAAGATCTTATCTCCACCCTCTATCATCTTGTATCTGGCATTTGTCTGACCAACTTGCCTAAGAAGCCTTTTACTAAGCTCTATCATAAGCTTTCTACCATTTCAAGTATAAATTTTGCACTAACATTTGCTGAATCTTGCAAAAATTTATCAAAGTCAAACTCTGCTGCATCACCAGCCCCATCGCTGATAGCTCTTAGTATAAAAAATGGCACACCTAGTGTTTCGCAAACTAGTGCAACGCTAGCACCTTCCATCTCGGTAGCGCTCGCATTAAATATCTTTTTAATCCAAGCTTTCTTTTCATTATCGCAGATAAACTGATCTCCAGTCGCAATAATACCAGCACTTAAGATCATATCTTTTTTATCAGCTATCTTTTTTGCCAGTTCATTTAGCCCTTCATCGCTTTTGACAAATATACTTGTGCCTGGCACATAGCCATAAGGATGGCCAAAAGCCGTGATATCAAGATCGTGTTGCACCAAGCTAGTAGCATAAAGCATATCGCCTATTTTTAAACTCTCATCAAGTGAGCCAGCTACACCAGTAAAGAGTAACTTTGAAGCCTTAAATTTTTCTACCATTAAAGTTGCTGTTATAGCTACATTTACTTTGCCTATCTTTGAATAGGCAATGACTAGCTCTTTTCCTTTATAGTTTGCTAAGTAAAATTTATTATTTGCATATTGAATAGTTTTATATTCACCGACCATTTCAAGGATCGGCGTTATCTCTTCTTGCATAGCTCCAAGTATCGCTATCATCTCTCCTCCAAAATTTTCACAACTTCTTCAAGACTTGCCATATCAGTAATACTATAAGTTGGCTTTTCGGTAATTTTTTTATTGATGCCCTTTAACGTCGCAGCACCAAGCTCGATAAAACAATCAACATTATTTTCATAGTTTTTAATGCTTTGTTTATAGCAAACTGGTTTTATTAGCTGCTCTTTTAGTAGGACTAGTGCTTCGCTTTTATCAGTATAAATTTTAGCATTTACATTTG
Source organism: Campylobacter concisus (assembly GCF_002914005.1). Taxonomy (GTDB): domain Bacteria; phylum Campylobacterota; class Campylobacteria; order Campylobacterales; family Campylobacteraceae; genus Campylobacter_A; species Campylobacter_A concisus_N. The sequence continues at coordinate 38,208 of NZ_POZU01000036.1, forward strand.
AGACAACTGGAGAAAATTTGGCAGCCAAAGTACCCTCAAGCTCGCCTGTCAACCTAACACTAGCTGGTTCAAGTATCGGACAATGGCTTGCTACCGACATATTTAAAAGCATTGCTCTTTTTGCACCAGCTTCTTTAAATTTTGCTTCATAGCTAGCAAGATCAGCTCTTACGCCAGCGACAACGATTTGTCCATCGCAGTTGTAGTTTGCAGCATAAATTTGTAAACCTTCTTCTCTTGCTTTTTTACAAATTTCTTCAACCACTTCATCACTAAGTCCAAGAACTACCATCATGCCAGCATCTTTGCCAACGCAGGCTTCTTGCATAAATTTACCACGTAAATTCACAAGCCTAATCGCATCAATAAAATTAAATGCTCCACTAACTGCAAGAGCGGTAAATTCTCCAAGTGAGTGCCCGAGACTAAATTCTGGTTTTTCTTTAATAAAATTTGAAAAAGCCAAATAAGTCATTAGCGAGTTTAAGACGATAGCTGGCTGAGTAAATTCTGTTTTATCTAACTTATCGTTTTGTGTAAATAAAAGCTCTTTGTAATCAGTGCCAGTGTCATTACAAGCATCATTTAAAAGTAACTTAGCAGTAGAAAAATTTTCGTAAAAGTCTTTTCCCATACCAATACTTTGCGAGCCTTGGCCCGCAAAAACAAAAGCAAATTTTTTCATTTTAGCTTCTTAGTGATGGTGATGTCCATGTCCACCGCAACCGCAACCACCATCCTCGTGTCCGTGTCCATGCCCGTGTCCATGACCCCCGCAGCACTCATGCTCATGCTCATGCTCATGATCGTGACCACCACAACCGCAAGTATGAGCCCCAGCCACCATGCCTGTTGCTTTTTCATCTTCTGTCGCATCTCTAACTTCTAAAACTTCAACATTAAATAGTAAATCTTTACCAGCATATGGGTGATTAAAATCAACTGTCACTTCATCATCTTTGATCTCTTTAACAATAACACGAACGCTTGAGCCATCCTCATTTTGACCAAAAAGTTCCATTCCTTCATGCAAATCTATACCAGCAAATTGCTCTTTTGGTAACGACTGAATGGCTTCATTATTATATTCACCACAACCCTCTGCTGCCTTTACGCTTATAGTTGCTCTTTCACCTGATTTTAATTTGCTTACTTCTTCTTCAAGCTTTTCTATAATATGGCCATGCCCTGTTATAAATGAAATTTGGCCACCTTCTTGCATGTTTGACTCTAAAATTTCACCAGTGTTAGCATCTTTTAGTTCGTAAAACATAGTTATAACTTGATCTTTACTCACAATAATCTCCTTAGATTTGGTTTTTTGATTAATGTGGGATTATATCTAAAAAAGATTAAAATTTAGTTTCTATTGGGAGAGGCTTTGGCTTCTTTGCTATCTGGATAACCGACTTTTAAAGCCTTATAAAATCTATTTGCACTTTGCGTATCACCTATCTTATCAAAGCTTATAGCTGTGTGATATAGAAGTTTTGGTGTATAGTCAGCCTTATCTTCGTCCTGTATGCTTTTTTTGTAGTATTGTATAGCTGTGCTGTATGATTTTTGACTGTAAGCAACTTCACCTAAATAATAATTTGTTGCACCAGTTTTATAGCCTTTTTTATTTAAATATTCAAAATATTCAGCTGCTTCTGTGCTATTGCCAGAATTTAAAAGTTTAATGCCATCAGCCAAAATATCTTTATCGCTTTTTCCACTAAAATTTGAAGTTGGCTTATTTTGTTGTTTTGGATTTGCATTTTGCTTTGGTTGAGCAGCATTTTTATCCATTATCGCGCCTAATTTATTTAAGGCAGCAGTAATATTTTTATAGTTTTTGTCTTGTATATCTCTAGTTTCATCAACATAAGCCTTCAGTGATGTCAAACTTACACCAGAATCACTTATGCCTCCATTTACCTTCGTCTCTATATCATTTATTCTTTGCTCAAGCTTATTCATTCTAGCACTCATGCTCTCAATCAAGCTTTGCAAACCTTGAAGTTGTTCTAAAACACTATTCATATTCTCTTCAATATTTTGAACACTTCGCTTATTGTTTAAGGTAACTTTTTCATTGTCAGTTAGACCATATGGATTCACACTATCCATATTGCCTGCATCAAAAGCTGAAATCTCTTGGCCGGAGGTAATAGAGATAGTGGCTCCAATCAGAGCCACTATAATTGATTTTTTGTTCATTATTATTTAATTATAAATTATGGAAGTACTTTGAAATCTGCACGTCTATTTTGAGCATCGCAAGCTTTTGTTTTATCTGTGCAAACTGGATTGCTTTCGCCAAAGCTAACTACAGCGATTCTATCAGCACTAACGCCATTTCTTACAAGAGCATCTTTAGCACTTTTAGCACGTTTTAAACCAAGAGCATAGTTATACTCATCTGTACCCCACTCATCGCAGTTACCTTCTACTTTTATAGAAAGAGCTTGGGCGTCAGCTTGGTTGAATACTGATGCATTTGAGCTAACAACACCTTGTTGATCAGCTTTTATGTTAAATTTATCAAAGTCGAAGTATACACTTTTAACTTGACTCTCGATATTAGCAATAAGAGCTGCTAATCTATCAGCATCGCTCATGCTACCTGAATTATCTGCAGATTGATTTGAATTTGAATTCATATCAACTTCAGGGTTTTTTGAGCTACAACCGCTCAACAATAAAGTTGCAACTGCAACACTTGCTAGAACTACTTTTTTCATTCCTTATCCTTTTTTAGAAATTTGGTCGAATTATATCACAAAAATTTTAAATTTTATCAGAATCTTACCAATCTATAGATTGAATTTTTCCTACTTTTAAAGGAAACTGAAAACTTCTGTTTTCATTTAGCCTAACAACCCCTAGTGAACTTTGACCACCAAGCTCTTTTATAAAGACGACACTTTGCCCATCGCTTGAGAATCTTGGATAGTTATTTTTGCCATTTGCTGTAAGCTGGCGTATAAAATCCGTTTGAGTTGAAATTAGATATATATTAAAACTACCGCTTGCTTCCCTGCTTGAATAAACAACATAATTTTCAAATGTACTTACAGAGTTATTATTTTTACCATGAAATACCATTTGTTCAACGCTTCCGCCAGAAATCGCAGGAGTTGCAAAAACGTTGGGATAACCAAGCCTATCTGATACAAAAACTATCTTACTATCATTATCTACAAAATTTCCATTTACATCTATACCTGGATAATTGGTAATCTGCGTCAAACTTTTACTATTTGTATTATAGATAAAAATATCTGGCTGATCTTTTGGTGCCATGGTTAATAAAATTTTACTTCCATCTTTACTAACATCTGAGGCTATAAGCATGCCAATGCTATCAATTATCTTTGTTTTTGTGCCAGAATTTAGATCATATCTAAATAAAGTTGGCTTATTATTTATGTAAGATGTATAATAAAATTTACTTTGATCGGCTCCAGCCCATTTTGGGAAAATGTTTAGACCGCCACTTACTATGGTCTTTTGATATGTAAGTGTATAATCAGCAACTATGATAGAGCTTTGGCGAGCTGAAGTATATTTTGAAAGAATAATAAATTTTTCCATCCAGCCAACTGGTGGTAAATTTAGTTCATTAGTAAGCTCAACTATACTTTTATGCGCCAAAAACGGATACTTTGCGCCATCTGGCATAGTATAAACCTTCTCATATCTTGTAGTTGCTGTTTTAGCGTTTATCAGTTTTACTCTTAAAGTAAGAGGCGAGCCCATAGAGCCTTCAAGTGCATATCTAAAGATAAGCTCGACGCCTTTATCACTCATTGTATTAGTAGTCGCATCCCCTTCATAGGTAGAAGGCACATGGTCTTCGATTACTTCAAAATCGGAACTAACCTTTAGATCTCCTAGCATGATTTTAAAGAATTTGTCTTTAAAACCCATATCGCTAACAGCAGTTGTTGCATCTTGCAAAGCTATCTTTGGCAAGGCAATACCTTGATTTACAACAGATATGGTTGCATCAGCAGCATAAAGCCCTAGAGCAACACATAAAAAAAGAAAAATTTTCTTCATCTCTACTCCATAATTTTATAAATTTTAGTTTATTTTATCTTCTAAATTTAAATTAAAAGTAGTGCTTTTGTCTGGATTGAATGGAAATTTCTCCGTTGTAAGTTTTTCTAAGCACTCTCTTACTTTTGCGTTAAATTCTTCATTATATGATAGCTCTAAAATTTCATAGCTAAAATTTCCGCTCTGATCTATCATAACTTTAACTTTAGCTAAATTTGCAGAGTCGGCCTTATAGCTTTGCCATCTTCTTTCTATTTGTTTTGTTATCTCACCAAATAATTTATCATAAGTACCTGTCATTTGCGATTTTGGAGCAGTTGGATTTTGATCTATCTTTAAACTCTTTATTATATCACTAGCTTCTTTTGCGGCTTTTGAACTAGAAGCTTCGCTTTTTTTACGGCTTTGCACTTTACTTTCGGCCTTTTTTATACCATCATCTTTTTTAAGTTTCGTAGAATCTATGTCACTAAAGAGGTCTTTTATATTTGGCTCTTTTGGTTTTGGCTTTTCAACTGGTTTTGGTGTAGGCTTAGGCTCAGGTTTTGGCTCTGGCTTAACATCTTCTTTGGGTTCTTCACTTGGTTTTAAAATTTCTGGTTTTGGTTCTGGCTTTTTAGGCTCAGGTTTTGGTTCCTCTTTTGGAGGAGTTGGTAAGCTTGGGGTAGGTAATGGTTCATCTGGTACAACAGGCTTATTTGTAGTCTCTTGCTTATCTTCTTCAGACTCCTTTTTAGGTTCAGGCTTTGTCTCTTTAACTACTTCATCTGCTTGTTTTGGAGCTTTAATGGTTTGATCAACCTCTCTATCAACCATAACCACATCCATAATAGCATCTTTATCATCAGTATATTTTTTAGGAGGTTCTACAAAAAAAGTAAGCTTTATAAACAAAACAAGTATAATAATAACGTAAATACAAGATGCTACAAGAAACGAACTAAGCGTTGGAAATTTAACTTTATTTGACATTTTAACCGTTTGTCTCTAAAGCTACTTTATTAAAACCAGCACCTTTCAAAGTCTTTAATACAAACATAACATCATCGTATTTTAAATTTTTATCAGCTTTTATATAGATAGGCGAGGTTTTATCGTATTTTGTACTCATTAATGCGATATTATCGGGAAACTCAGCAAGGCTCATAGTGCTTTGATCAACTCTAACTTGTCCTTGTGAATTTATAGATACTATAAGGTCTTTTTGCTTAGATGTTGAAGTTTTCGCCTTTGAACCATCCGGAAGAGTAATATCCTCTTGATATGTTATAGTTGGCATAGTAACCATTAAAATGGCTAGCAAAACAAGCATAATATCAACAAGAGGAGTTATATTTAGCTCTGGTGTCTCATCGGTAAATTTAACGGCCATTTATAGTATCTCATCATCTTTTTTAAGTGCTATCATTACATCAGCCTGACGCTCAATAACACTCATTAATTCATAAGCTTTTCTTTTTATGAGTAAGTTAAATGTATATGCTGGGATGGCAACAAAAATTCCGCAACCAGTTGCAACAAGTGCCTCTGAAATAGCTGGAGCGATAATACCAAGTGATGAACCTCCGCCATTTCCAAGCTGTGAAAATGTCTCTAAAATAGAAACAACGGTTCCAAAAAGACCGATAAAAGGCGAAGTAGATGCTATTACACTTAGCCACGTTAGTCCACTTGTAGCATTTTTCTCGGCTATACTTATACATACGTTTAGTTTTTCTCTTGAGATTCTTCCATTTGCACATTTTCTCAAAGACGAATCATTTGGAATATTTTTAGCACCCATAAGCAGTGCTTCAAGTGCATTTTGCTCACGTTTTTGCCAAGCTCCAATACCAGCCATTCTTGAAAAAAGAATTGTGAAACTAACTATAAAATATATTGACAGCCAAGTTAAAACAATAATTGTAATAAAACTACTTCTTTGAATGTAATTTAAAAATAAATCTATACCGCCCACTTATCTAGTTCTCACTACATTTTCCATTTTAGATATAGTTGCTGCAAAAGCATTTGTATCACTGCTCATGCTCTCTATCAAATTTCTAGCAGCTTCCAATGAATTTGCAAGCTCACTTTCACTATCACCAGAGACGTAAACCGCACCGTCAGCAAGTATTACTACCTTACCTTCGTCAATCTTTGCATAGCCCCAGTTAATCGCAACAACATCATGTTTTTTATTTTTATGTTCTATATCTATAATACCTGCTTTTAAAAGAGATATTAATGAGGCATGGTTTGGTAAAACACCAAACTCACCCTCGCTACCTGGAAGCACTACACTGCTCACGTCATCATTAAATATCTGACCTTGAGGAGTTACGATCTCTAAATGTAATTTATCCATTACGCTTCCTTTTTAAATTTAAGCCTTAAGTTTCTCAGCTTTAGCTAAAGCCTCATCTATATTTCCAACCATATAAAATGCTGCTTCTGGTAAGTGATCATATTTACCCTCTAAAATTCCCTTAAAGCCAGCTATATTTTCGTCAAGACTTACATATTTACCAGGGCTACCTGTAAATACTTCAGCAACGAAGAATGGCTGAGATAAAAATCTCTCTATCTTTCTTGCTCTATCAACTGTTAGCTTATCTTCTTCGCTAAGCTCATCCATACCAAGGATCGCAATGATATCTTGAAGATCTTTATATTTTTGGAGCACAGCTTGAACGCCACGAGCTACCTTATAGTGATCTGCTCCTAAAATTTGAGGATCGAGCATTCTTGATGTTGAATCAAGCGGATCAACAGCTGGATAAATACCTTTTTCCGCAATAGATCTATTAAGAACTGTTGTGGCATCAAGGTGCGCAAAAACAGTTGCAGGAGCTGGGTCTGTAAGGTCGTCCGCAGGAACGTAAACGGCTTGAACAGAAGTGATTGAACCTTTTTTAGTTGATGTAATTCTCTCTTGGAATTTACCCATCTCACTTGCAAGAGTTGGCTGGTAACCAACAGCTGATGGAATACGTCCAAGTAGAGCTGACATCTCTGCACCTGATTGAGAGAAACGGAAGATATTATCGATAAACATCAAAACGTCAAGTCCCATCTCATCACGGAAATACTCAGCCATTGTAAGACCAGTTAGCGCGATACGGTTTCTTGCTCCTGGTGGCTCATTCATTTGACCATAACACAAGGCAACTTTATCCAAAACGTTACTTTCCTTCATTTCGTGATAAAGGTCATTTCCTTCACGAGTTCTCTCACCAACACCAGCGAATACAGAATAACCGCTGTGTTTAAACGCAACGTTATGGATAAGCTCCATAATAATAACCGTTTTACCAACACCAGCACCACCAAATAGACCTACTTTACCGCCCTTTGCATAAGGAGCTAGAAGGTCGACTACCTTGATACCAGTTTCAAAAATTTCACTTTTTGTACTTTGCTCTTCAAATGGAGGAGGATCGCGGTGAATAGACCAATGCTTATCAAAATTTATACCCTCGCCCTCGTCGATCAAATCACCAACTACGTTAAAAATTCTACCTAGAACTTTTTCACCAACTGGAACACTAATAGGCGCACCAAGTGCTTTAGCCTCTAAGCCACGAGTCAAGCCCTCACTCATATCCATAGCAATAGTTCTGACTCTATTATCGCCTAGGTGAGCAGCAACTTCTAATATTAGTTTATGTTTCTTGCCCTCAACCTCAAATAAAACTTCGATAGCTTCATTGATCTTCGGCAAGTAGTCATTAAAGTCAACATCGACCACAGGGCCCATAACTTGACTAATAACACCCTTCATTCATACTCCTTTTATTTCATTGATTCAACACCACTGATGATCTCAATAAGCTCAGTGGTAATAGACTCTTGTCTTGCTTTATTGTAAGCAAGATTTAACTGTTTGACGCGTTGTTTAGCATTGTTTGTTGCATTATCCATAGCTTGCATTCTAGCGCTGTGCTCAGCCGCTAAAGAGTCAACTAAAGCATAATACATACTATACTCAAAATATTTATTAAGCAATTCATCCATAATCTTAGTATAGTTGTCCTCTGGTTCAAATTCCATCAAAGAATTTGTCTCAACAGCAACTATCTTAGACGGCTCAATAGGCACAATATCATTTACTCTAATCTCTTGAGAAATCATATTTTTATAACCATTGTGTATTAGCACGACTTTATCAGTTATGCCGTTTGTAAAGTCATCGATGGCATCTTTTATGATTTTTTGAGCTTTTTCATATGTAGGAGAAGAGCTAGCTCCGACGTAAGTCTCAAGTAGTTCAACGCCTTGAAAATTGAAAAATTCTATACCTTTTTTACCAACAGCTCTTAGTCTGACCTTGATCTTTTTGGCTTTTAGCTCATCAATCATGCGCCTAACTGTCTTTATAGTTTGGACATTAAAGCCACCGCAAAGCCCTTTATCAGCGGTAACAAATATAATATCAACCTTTTCTACACTCTTTGTTGTGTTAAAAAATTTACTCTCAGTCATAACTGATGCATATTGATTGATCTTATAAGCTATCTCCGATAAAACCTCATTGATCTTAAGTGCGTAAACTCTAGAGTATCGAGCAGCCTCTTCGGCTTTGCGAAGCTTTGCTGTTGAGACAAGCTTCATCGCACGCGTCGTCTTTTGAGTATTCTGGACGCTCTTAATCTTTCGTTTTATATCTTTTAAATTTGACATATCTTAGCCCTAGTTAGCGGCAAAAGTCGCTTTAAAATCTTTCAACGCTTTATGTAAAATTTCTTCTACTTCTTTATCAAGAACCTTTTTAGTTCTGATTTGCTCAAAAATTTCAGGGTATTTCGCCTCTATATATGGATATAGCTCAGCCTCAAATTTTGTTACATTTGCAGTTGCAACATCATCCAAATAGCCCTTAGCGCCAGCAAATATGATAACTACTTGATTCTCAACTGGAAGTGGAGAATATGGAGGTTGCTTTAGTACTTCAACCATCTTTTGACCACGCTCTAGTTGTTTTCTTGAGCTCTCGTCAAGGTCGCTTGCAAATTGAGCAAACGCTTGTAGTTCGCGGTATTGAGCAAGGTCTAGTCTTAGTGTACCAGAAACTTGTTTAATAGCTTTTATTTGAGCCGCACCACCAACACGAGATACAGAAAGACCAACGTTGATCGCTGGACGGATACCTGAGTTAAATAAGTCGCTCTCAAGGAAAATTTGACCATCTGTAATAGAAATAACGTTTGTTGGAATATAAGCTGAAACGTCGCCCGCTTGAGTCTCAATAATAGGTAGAGCTGTCAAAGATCCAGCGCCTAGCGCGTCATTTAGCTTACTTGCTCTTTCTAGAAGTCTTGAGTGAAGGTAGAAAACGTCGCCCGGATAAGCTTCACGGCCTGGCGGTCTTCTTAAGATCAAAGACATCTCACGGTAAGCAACCGCGTGTTTTGACAAGTCATCATAGATGATTAATGCGTGGCGAGAGTTATCTCTAAAGTATTCACCCATTGTTACGCCAGCGTATGGTGCAAGGTATTGAAGCGCAGCTGCGTCACTAGCACCAGCATTTACAACTATTGTGTAGTCCATAGCGCCATATTCTTCAAGTTTTTTAACGACTTGAGCAACGGTTGATTTTTTTTGACCGATAGCTACATAGATACAAATGACATCTTGACCTTTTTGGTTGATGATAGTATCGATAGCAACTGTTGTTTTACCAGTTTGGCGATCGCCGATTATTAGTTCTCTTTGTCCTCTACCGATTGGTACAAGTGCGTCGATAGCTTTGATACCTGTTTGAAGTGGCTCATGAACGCTTTTTCTTGCCATGATACCTTTTGCTTTTTCTTCGACGAAGCGAGATTCAGTAGCTTCGATTGGACCTTTTGCGTCGATTGGCTCACCGAGTGAATTTACAACACGGCCGATCAATGCGTCGCCAACTGGCACACGTAGAAGTTTTTTAAGTCTTTTTACAGAGCTTCCTTCTGTGATACCGCTAGTTTTTCCAAGGATAACTATACCAACACTGCTATCTTCAAGGTTAAGAGCCATACCCTTTTCGCCGCTTTCAAACTCAACCATCTCACCAGCCATAACGTTTTTCAAACCATAAACGTTAGCAACGCCATCAGCGACTGAGATGACTTTACCGGTCTCTTCTACATCAACACTTAAATCAAAATTTTCAATACGCTCTTTGATTATCGTGCTAATTTCGTCAGCTTTAATTTTTGCACTCACGCTTTCACTCCTTTTTAAATTGCTTTTAATATATATTCACTCATTTGACTTTTTAGTCTGTCGATAGAGAAATTTACCTCGACACCTAAATCGTCTAACTCAACTTTTACACCGTTGTAATTGCTCTTTGAGCCATCAAGCTTGATCTTAGAGTTAAATTTCTTAGAGAAATTCTCTTCCAAAGCTTTTAGCTGCTCAGCGCTTAGATCAAAATTTCCAACAACTTCGCCGCGATATGTATTTTCAAGCAGAGATTGCTCTATCTTCATCTCATCTAGTATCGCAGGTATAAGCTCTAGTCTTTTGTTTGCACCAAGAAGCTTTATAAAATTTGCAAATTTAACATCTTGATTTTTAACCAAAGATAGTACAAATTCAACCTTTTGTGAAGCCTTTAATGTTGGCAAACTTATAATGCTTTTAAATTTATCGCTAGCAAAAGCAGCGGCTAGCTCTGATAAATTTTCAACAAATACATTAAGTTCATTAGACTTTACGTCGCTTAAGATCGCTTTTACGTATTTTTTAGCTACTACTTCATTCATTAGCTAACCTTTTTAAGTATGATATTTACAAGCTCTTTTTGATCGACTTTTAGGCTATCGCTTGAGAAAATGTCGCTCAAAATTTCATTTACAACGCCTTTTGTCATCTTGCGCTCTTCAAATTCTTTTTGCTCTTTGTAGCCTTTTTCGATATTTGCGATATCGTTTTGAGCCTCTTTTTTAACTTTAGCAGCTAAATTTACAGCCTCTTTTTTCGCAGTTTCGATTAGAGCATTTGCATTTTGCTTAGCCTCTTCTACACGCTTTAAAACGTCATCTTTTTTAGCTTTTGACTCACGAAGCTTCTCTTGGATACTCTCAAGCTTATTTGCGATCCTGTCGATCCTACTTTGATAAAGAGCTTTTAGTGGCTTAGCAGCAAAATAGACCAAAATAGCAAAAAAAAGTAAGAAGTTTAGCGTTCTCTCGACTATGTCGTAGTTTGTTCCACCATGCTCGCTAGCGTATGCTAGAAATGGAATTGCTAGAAAAAATAAAATTTTTATCTTCATAAATTTCCTTTAAATTTTAGAGAGCTTAGCGTTTAAAGCTGCTCTAAGCTCAGGTAGTTTAGCTGATAGATCTGCCTTTAAGTTATCTTTCTGGGAGTTTAGAGCATTTAAAAATTCATTGTAATCAGCCTCTAAACTAGTTTTTACAGCATTTACTTCTTTTAAAGACTCCTCTTTTGCCAAATTTAAGGCTTCTTGCCTTATTTTATTGGCCTCAGTCCTTGCGTTTAATATAATCTCTTCAATCTCTTTTTCATGAACACTTAGATCACTTGCATTTTTACTAGCACTCTCTTCATCATTTTTTATAGAGGCATTTCTGTCATCTATAAATTTGAGCATTGGCTTATAAAGCAAGGAATTCAAAATAGCGATCAATACTAAGAAAACGATAGCCGTTAAAAGCATCAATGGCACATCTATTTCTAACATCCACTCTCCTTATTTTATCATTAAGTTTTATTTAATATTCAAATTAAAGTCTGATTTTACAATAAATTACTAAAAATAAAAATAAATTTGTAATTCTATTTTAGCCTAGCAATAAATTCTTCCACCTGTGAAATATTATTAAATTCTAAAACTAGATTGCTAGATTTTACTTTTGTCTTTATCTTTAAATTTTTAAAAATTTCTTGTAAATTTGATAATTTTTTGCTCATTTCCTCAGAAATTTTTGGCTTTTTGTCTTTTATCTCTTCCTTATTTTTTATCTTTTTTACTAAAATTTCTGTGTCTCTAACGCTTAGCTTTTGACCGATGATCGTATCAACAACCATTTTTTCTTCTTCAGTACTAAGCCCAACTATAACTTTAGCGTGACCTTGCGTTAGCTTATCTTCTTGTAAAAGTTTTTGCGTATAGTCGCTAAGAAGCAAAAGCCTCATCGTATTTGTTATTTGTGTTCTACTTTTATGAATGATATTTGCCAAGCCATCTTGTGTAATCTTATACTCATTTATGAGCTCTTTATACGACTTTGCAAGTTCGATTGGATTTAAATTTTCACGTTGGATATTTTCAATAAGTGCAAGCTCTCTTAAATTTTGAGATTTGATATCAGCGATGATTGCCTTTATCTTGCTTGCTCCAAGCATCTTTGTAGCGCGGTATCTGCGCTCACCAGCTATTAACATATAACCATCATCTTTTTTGATGACGATTATTGGCTGGATCAATCCGTGTCTTTTGATGCTGGCACTTAGCTCTTTTAAAGCCTCTTCATCAAAATGCGTTCTAGGCTGGTATGGGTTTGGTAAAATTTCATCTATATTTATCTCTTCGACCATCTCAGAGTCATTTAAATTTGCGATCTCTTTACTGTAGGCTTGCTCTACATCTTCAAGTATCGCACTAAGTCCTCGCCCTAATCCACCTTTTTTAGCCATTTTTTTCCTTATTTTTTAGTTTAAAATACAATATGCCAAATTTTGATACGCAATTGAGCCTGGTGATTTTATATCATAAAGTATCACTGGCTTGCCAAAACTTGGGCTTTCAGCAAGTTTCACATTTCTTGGAACGACCACAAATTCCTCTTTGCCGTCCTTACTCTTAAAGAGCTTATTTTCAAAATGCTGCTTTAAATTTGCAATTGTCTCTTTTGAGAGATTGTTTTGTGAGCTAAACATAGTCGGTAAAAAGCCCTTTATGTTAAGCTTTGGATTTATCGTTTTTTTGATGATCTTAACCGTATTTAAAATTTGAGCTAAGCCCTCAAGTGCGTAAAATTCACATTGAATCGGAATAATAACACTATCACTTGCACTAAGAGCATTTATCGTAATGCTACCAAGTGCTGGAGGACTATCGATGATGATAAAATCATAGTCGTTTACAACTTCTGAAATTTTATTTTTAAGGATTAGTTTATAATCCTTATTTTGATCGTTAAATTCTTGCTCAATACCGACAAGTCCGATATTTGATGGAGCTAAAAAAAGTGTTGGGATCTCAGTTTTTAATACAATTTGCGAGAGCTTTTTTCTATCTGTTAAGACGTGATAGATGTTAAACTCATAGTCACTTCTGCTAAAACCGAGTCCAGTTGTCGCGTTTGCCTGTGGATCGATATCTATTAATAATACTTTTTTCTCAGCAACCGCCAGTGATGCGGCTAAATTTACGGCTGTTGTGGTCTTGCCAACGCCGCCTTTTTGATTAGCTATTGTTATTATCTCGCTCATCTTAACGAATATACCTTTTCCCCATTTAGTAAGATCGCTCCATCATCGCAAATTTCAGCATCCTGAAGCGAAACAGCTCTATTTGCAATATGCGTAATAAAACTTTTTGACTTGCAAAAGTCTATCCTAAATTTGCTAAAAATTGGCTTCCATAAAATCTTTTTATCAAGCATACTAATAAAGCCCCAAACTAGCTCATCTACGCTAGTTTTTATATCCAAAATGCCCGCGTTTTCAGGCGCGCTAGCTAAATTTATCCCCATGCCACAAATGTAAATTTCATCTACTTTATTTGTTAAAGTGCCACCTATCTTGCGCTCGTCCACATAAAAGTCATTTGGCCATTTTAACCAGCACTTTGAGCCAAGTTCGCTCAAGACTTCACGCATCAACATAGAAAAATATATCGAGATCGAGGGCGGAGGTATGTCGCTTGGTAGCTCATCTTCGCTTATACAAAATGACATAAACAAATTTCCGCCAAGCCCCTCCCAGCTGTTACCGCGACTACCGATGCCTTTGGTTTGATTATACGTCACAACCATATACGGAGCTTTTATCTCGCCGTTTTTTAGGGCCTCTATCAAAAATTCCTGTGTCGAAGGCAGACTTTGAAAAAACTCTACTTTCAAATCACAACTTAAATTTATAGAAGTGATTTACCGGATTTTGTCCACCGCCGATGATAACCGCGTTTTTGATAGCGTTAAAGATATAATCATGCGCATTTTTTACGCTCTCTTTTAGGTTTTGGCCATTTGCTAAATTCGAAGCGATCGCGCTTGATAGTGAGCAGCCTGAGCCGTGTGTCGCAGTCGTTTTTATGCGCTCGTCGCTAACAAATTCATACTCGCTGCCATCATAAAATATATCAAGCGACTTGCCATTAAGTTCGCCACATTTTAGATAGACGCTTTTTGTACCAAATTTCAAAAGCTCCTTGCAAGCCTCTTTTAGCTCGCTCTCGCCCTTTAGCTCATGCTTTAAAATTTCGCGCGCTTCAAAGATATTTGGCGTGATCACACTCGCAAGTGGAAATAGCTCCTCCACGATCGCGTCTTTTGCAGCGCCCTCTAGCCAGATGTCGCCATTTTTACAGCTCATAACAGGATCGAGCACGACTGGTGGTAAATTTTTGATCTCTCTTAGCGTTTTTGCGACGCTTTTGATGATCTCAACGCTTGGGACAACGCCTATTTTTATCACATCAACTCTTATATCATCAAATATCGCCTTGATCTGATCCTCGATGAGCTTTGGTTCAACTAGCTGCATGCCAAATATACCTTTTGTATTTTGAGCAGTGACCGCCGTAATCGCTCCCATCGCATATACGCCGTGCGCTATAAAGACCTTTATATCAGCTAAAACTCCGGCTCCACCGCTTGGATCAACCCCTGCTATACTTAGTGCATTTTTCATAACCGCTCCTTTAAATTTATTTTAATTCATCGCCAACGCTAAGGCGCTTACCATTTATATATGCTTTTGCGTTTGTTGGCTTTTTGCTTGGCTCTTGAAGCTCATAAATTTTAACCGCCCCACCCTTGCAAGCAACCACAACGTGGTCTTTTTCTACGCTTAAAATTTCTCCACTTTTACCACTTTTTTTACTTAACTCAAGCGATAAAATTTTTAGCCCGCTTGCCAAATAAAGCCCCGGCCAAGGTGTGAGCGCACGAAATTTATTATAAATTTGCCCCGCATCTTCATCAAAGCTAAAAAGCCCGTCGCTCTTGCTTATCTTTTTGCAGTGCGAAGACTCTGCGTCATTTTGCTTTTGTGGCTTTAAATTTTCAAAATTTTTAAGTACTTTTACGATTAGCTCACCGCCAAGCTCGCCTAGCTCACTAAAAAGCTCGCTTGACATCTTACTCTCGCAAGGCGTGTATATGAAGTCCAGCATATCGCCAGTGTCAAGCCCAGCGTCCATTAGCATAGCTGTGACGCCAGTTTGCTTTTCGCCTGCTAAGATCGCGCTTTGTATAGGGCTTGCGCCTCTATATTTTGGCAAGATTGAAGCGTGTAAATTTATACAAGTTGCCACCTCAAGCACGCTCCCAGGCAAAATTTTACCATAAGCTGCCACTACGATAAATTTAGGTTCAAATGCCTTTAGCTCGGCAATAACCGCCTCATCTTTTAGCGTATTTGGTGTAAGGACTGGCACGCCTGCTAACTCATTTTGTGTGTAAATTTTCACCTCGCTTGGGGTTAAAATTTGCTTTCTACCAACTGGCTTATCAGGCTGGGTAAAGACTGCTTTTATATTAAAGCCAGCCTCTTTTAGGTGCCTAAGTATCCTAACGGCATAATCGGGCGTCCCCATAAAAACTACATTCATCACTTTCCTTTAAATTTCAACGACTTTTATTTTGATCTACGTTTTTACTGCCAGTCAGCCAAGAGGCGCATGGATCTTCTTGCCAGTCAATCTTTTGAAATATCAAACTTCCTAGCTCATTAATGCTAACTTTGCCACTACGATCAAGATCCAGCCTCTTAAATTCCTCACTAGTGCATAGATCTGGTGCTATTTTTAGCGCTGATGGCACTTTGCAGGACGTCCACTCATCTAAATTTAGCATGCCGTCACGATCTATGTCATTGTAATCCAAAAACATATATGCCGGATCCGCTGGATCACAGCTATATGCGCTAAAGTAAAATAGTATAATGCAAAAAATTTTCTTCATTTTATGTTCTTAAATTTCTATGCTCAAAGCGCCAAAAAGTCGCAACTCAAAGCTCTTTTTTAAGTAGCTCAAGCAGTGCAAATTTAAGCTCGTCGATGTTCTCGTTTGTCGCTGATGAGATCGGCAAAATAAAATATGGCTTTAAATGATCAAAGCTTAGTAAATCTTGTTTGTAGATAAATTTACCGTTTTGCTCTGGTTTTAGCTTTAAAAATTTCATAAATTCTTTTATATTTTCATCTAAATTTTCCGCCGCATCGACTCTGGTGATAGCGATAGCATAGTCCCTGCTGGCAAGCACACTTGAAAATTTAGCGACTTCTTCTTTTAGCACACTAAACTGCTCGCTCATACCTCTATAGTTTGCTCCATCTATCATAAAAAGTAAAATTTTATTTCGCTCGATATGCTTTAGAAATTTAACGCCCAAACCGCGTCCATCACTCGCTCCCTCGATGATACCAGGGATGTCAGCCATGACAAAGCCACTAAACTCATCGACCTCAACAAGGCCAAGCTTTGGCGTAAGCGTCGTAAATTCGTAGTTTGCGATCTGCGGTTTGGCATTTGATACTGTTGAAATAAGCGTTGATTTACCGACATTTGGAAAGCCCACCAAACCAACATCAGCGATGAGCTTTAACTCGAGCCTTACTTCAATGCTCTCTTCAGGCATGCCTTTTTGTGCGTATTCTGGAGCTTGATTGATAGAGCTTTTAAAGTGGAAATTTCCGAGTCCGCCTTTGCCGCCCTTTAAAAATAGTGTCTTTTGACCCTCGCTAACTATATCGCAGAGCAGCTCATTTGTCTGTGCATCATAAACAGCTGTGCCAGGAGGGACTATGAGTTCTAAATTTTCGCCCTTTTTGCCAGTCATTCGCTTGCCCATGCCAGCTTCACCATTACCAGCTTTCATGGCTCTTTTACCCTTATAATTTGCTAAAGTATGTGTATTGTTATCACAAACAAAATAAACGTCTCCGCCATCTCCGCCATCTCCGCCATCAGGACCACCTAAAATGACGTGTTTTTCACGGCGAAAACTCACAGCTCCAGCTCCACCATGCCCCGAACTTAGAGTCAATCTTGCACTATCTATAAACATTTTTTACCTTAAATTTTTTATTTGGATTATATCCAACTTTACTGAAATTAAATCGTGATATCTTGTCTAAAATAAAGCAAAGATAATCAGTATGAAGCCTAAAATATAAAGTTATGGTTGATTTAAAATTTCTCTTAAATAGCTATTTAAAAAATTCTAAACACTAAATAAAAATTTTGATTTTTGAATAATTTCAAGAAAGAAAGGGGCGATTGCCCCTGAGATTATGCAGCTGGATAAACAGATACTTTTTTTCTGTTTTTATCAAGTCTTTCAAATTTTACAAAGCCATCGACTAATGCAAAAATAGTGTGATCTTTGCCAAGACCTACGTTATTTCCAGCATGAGTTGCTGTTCCTCTTTGGCGGATGATTATATTTCCAGCACGAACGAACTCGCCACCAAATTTCTTAACACCTAATCGGCGTCCGATACTATCACGGTTATTTTGGGTTGAACCTTGACCTTTTTTGTGTGCCATATCTTATCTCCTTAAGCTGCGATACTTACGACTTTTACACGTGTAAATTGTCTTCTAAAGCCGCGTTTTAGTTTTGAGTCTTTACGTCTGCGTTTTTTGTAGATAACTACTTTTTTGTCTTTGCCTTCATTAACGACCTCAAGAACAACTTTTGCACCCTTTACAAATGGCGCACCTACCTTTACTTCGCCGTCATTTACAGCTAAAACTTCTGTAATCTCAACGGTTGATTTAGCTTCAGCACTAAAGTGATCTAGCTTAAGGTACTCGCCCTCGCTAACACGATATTGCTTACCGCCATGCTTAAATATAGCGTATTTTGACATACTCTACCTTTCTAAAATTTGGTAAGACCAAAAAGCACTTTTTTGCAAAAGATTTATGGAGCTTTATTGGTTGTAAGGTGTGAATATTAGCCAAAAGTTTATAAATTCTACTTTAATGCCCCTGATCTTATGATCTCGTCGGCTAAATTTCTTATCATAGATGTATGGTCTAAGAAAAATGTTTTGTCATTTGGCAAATGTGGCTGATATATCAGTGTCTTGGCTACTGGCACACTTAAGATCACATTTATCAGTTCAAGCTCGGGTGGAAAAGTAAAATAGAGTTTTGGCTTAGGAATTTCATTTTGAAAGAGCCTTTGTGTGTAAAATTTACTGAAATTTTCATTTTTTGGTAGCTTTATCTCTTTAAAGAGCTCAAGCGGTAAAAAGTAGCGCGCCAGGGCATGAAGTCCGTGTGCGAAAATATAAAGTCTTTTTTCAAATTTAGGCGCATCTGTCCTGCCAAATGTGGAGCAAAATTTCTGCAAATGCTCGCTCATAGCGGCCGTATCTTTTTCATGCAAGGCTAGCATAAATTTAACCGCCTCTCTTTCGTTTGATGGCTTTTTTGACTGCGCAAAAGCGTGAGCTTTTTCTAGAGTCTGGGCAAGTAAATTTTCATCCTGCCAAAGCATCGCCGTGAGCAAATCGTGCATCACGCATAGAAATTTATAGCCATTTTTGCTAGGTGACAGGCCTTTTGGAAAGATCCGTATCATACCATCTGTGTCACCGCAAGCGATAGCAAAAAACCCCGGTATGAGCCTCTCACACTGATCGTATCCACCGCTACATCCTGGGAGTAAATTTAGCTTAGCGTATTGAAAGATGAGATCATTTAGTGCCTCGGCATCGCCATCAGCTAGGCACTTTTCAAGATAAGAGTTGTAGTCTCTAGCTCTTGAAAAAGAGAGTAATCGTATGAGCTCACATAAAAAGTCGTATTCGTTTAAATTTTTCTCTTTTATTTGGGCGTAAATACTTGCGTACTCGTCTAAAAGTAGCTCTTCGTTGCTTTTTGGTGGTTTCTTGGTTTTGAAAATGTTAAATAAGCCTTCTAAAAATGACATTTTGTGTCTCCTTATTTTTGATAATTTTAGCCAAAAACGCCTAATTTTCCACGTGCAAAAGGTGGCTTTAGCGGATAGTTTAACCGCATTTTGGCTATAATCGCCCCAAATTTAAGCACCCTTAGGATAAAGATGGCAGGCGAAGATCAGGAAAAAACCGAAGAAGCGACCCCCAAAAAGATAGAAGATGCAAAAAAGGATGGTAACGTCCCCAAAAGTCAGGACCTAGCTGGGTTCGTGACCCTTGTCATCGCTATTGGCGTACTACTTGCGATGCTAAATTTCATGAAAGAACAGATCATCTCACTTTATATCTACTACTCAAAATTTATCGGTCAGCCACTGACCTTGCCAACTGTAAAAATGATCGTTGTAAATACCTTTGCAAGGTCGCTTCTTATGATACTTCCAGTTTGTATCTGTGTGGCGATCGCTGGTGTCATCGCAAATGTAATGCAGTTTGGATTTATCTTTACCACAAAGCCTATAATGCCAAATTTTGGCAAGATAAACCCGCTAAAGGGACTAAAAAATTTATTCTCGATGAAAAAAGTGATAGACAGCATTAAAATCGTGCTAAAAGTTAGCATCGTCTTTGGTGTTGGATTTTATTTTTTCTTGCAGTTTATCAAAGAGCTGCCACACACGCTCTTTTTTTCTATGTTTGATCAGCTTGCTTGGCTAAAAGAAAAGCTCATCATTCTTGTTAGTGTCATGCTTTTTATCCTTTTTGTGATCGGACTTATCGACCTTCTTATCGTGCGTTTTCAATACTTTAAAGACCTTCGTATGAGCAAGCAAGAGATAAAAGATGAGTATAAGCAAATGGAAGGAGATCCGCAAGTGAAGGGTAGAATTCGTCAAGCACAAATGCGTGCAGCCAAGCGTCGAATGATGCAAAATATCCCACAAGCTGACGTAGTCATCACAAACCCTACTCACTACGCCGTGGCGATAAGATATGATAAAAGTCGCGACGAGGCGCCGATAATACTTGCCAAAGGTGTTGATTTTTTAGCACTGCAAATCAAAAAAATAGCCGTTGAAAATGGTGTGCAAATTTATGAAAATCCACCACTCGCAAGAGAGCTTTATAAAATTTGTGAAGTCGATGATACGATACCAGCACATCTTTTTAGAGCCGTAGCCGAGGTGCTAAGCTTCGTTTATATGAGCAATAAACAAAAATTTAAAGATAAGCTTTGATAAATTCTACTCTTGCCACTAGAAATTACTAGCAGCAAGAGAATTTATCTATTATAGATATCCAAAAGCAGTTGCAAAAATATAGCCAAATATACAAGAGGATATAACACCAATAAGACCCGGAATGATAAAGCTGTGATTGATAACAAATTTACCAATATGTGTCGTACCGCTTCTATCAAACTGAATAGCTGCAAGGTCGCTTGGATATGTTGGTAGGATGTAGTATCCGTAGCAAGCTGGTGCAAAAGCTAGAATGATAGCAGGATTAACATCGATATTTAATGCTAATGGCACAAACGCAACCAAGGCTGCAGCTTGAGAATTTACAAATTTTGAGATAATCAAAAGCATAACCGCATAAGTCCAAGGGTGCTCTTTTACGATGCTTCCTAGCGCCTCTTTCATCATAGGAGTGTGCACTGCAAACATAGTCTCAGCCATCCAAGAGATACCAAAAACTGCAACAAGAGCGATCATACCTGATCTAAATATCTCGTTTTTGCCGATCTTGCTAGCATCTGTTGGTGTAAAGATTAAGATGATAGCGCCAGTTAAAAGCATGAAAATTTGGATAACATGAACCATGCTTAGGCTCTTTGAAGACGCTTGTTTGTTACTTATATTGATGTAAGTACCTTGGAATTCTTCTTTTGCGCCTTTTTCATTTATATATGTTACTGCGCCATCAGCCGTGCGAGTAAGAGTTTGATTTGCATCTTTTCCGATGATTTTGACTGATTGAGCTTTTTGATTAGCATTTAGCTTATCGTTTGCTACTTTTAGCTCAGCCGCCTCTGTTTGGATGCTAGCATCTTTTATTTTTAAGGTTTTTAAGACTTTTTGCTCAGTTGGTAGGTTGGCTATTACTTGAACGACTGTTGCATCTTTGTAAGTAGTCCAGCTTGGACGAAGATCTTTAAAATATCCAAGAAGCGCAACTACAAGGATAGAGCCTAAAAATATCCACATCGCAGCCCATTGATAGCCAGGAAGCTTTTTGCCTAAAAGTGTCGCACTATCGCCATAAACATATTTTTTAAACTCAGGATCTTGAAGCTTTGCTTGAAATACTTCGTCTTTATCAAGATCTTTACCTCTAAACCAGCTAAAAATTCCTACCGCTAAAACACCGCAAAATGTTGATGGAATCGTAATCTTTAAAAGATCTAAATATCCATCAAAGCCAGCTAGGTGAGTTTTAGCATTAATAAGAAAGCTTGTAAGAGTTACAACAGCAACTGAAACTGGACTTGCGATGATACCCATTTGTGAGGCTATCGAGCTTGCTGCCATTGGACGCTCTGGACGGATACCATTTTTGATAGCAATGTCATAAACGATAGGAAGCACAGTATAAACAACGTGTCCAGTACCGCATAAAATAGTAAGCGTACATGTTACAAATGGAGCCAAGATACTTACATATTTTGGATTTTTTCTAAGTATGGTTTCTGCTATTTGAAGCATAACATCAAGGCCGCCGCTAGCTTGAAGCGTAGCACTTGCCACAACGACAGCAAGGATAGTTAGCATAACATCAATAGCTGGCTTACCAGGCTCGATGTTAAATCCAAAAACAAGAACTATAAGACCGATACCACCTAGCATACCAAGTGCGATACCGCCTTTTTTAGCTCCGTAGAACAAACAGATAAGGACGATGAGAAGCTGGATAGCAAACTGCATGCCTTCGCTTAAATTCATGAGAAAATCCATGAAACCTCCTAAGTTAATATAAATTTAATCAAGATTATATCTCTTATGGATTTAGATTAAACTTATATTTTAAGGATAATTTGATACAAATATAACATTTTGATTAAGAAGGCTTATTTAGGATAAAATTTATAAGATTATCTCTTGCAAAAATTTATTTGATTTTGAAGATTTTATTTGTCTTAGAATATATAAAAA
>NZ_POZU01000037.1:0-29472 GCF_002914005.1 Campylobacter concisus
GAATAATTTTGTCTAGTTAGGTTTTTAAATTCTTTTATATTTGGCACGATAAAACCAAATATCATAATGAAACAAACTACAATAAAAGCAAATATAAAAAGTAAAAGCTTGACGGGATCTATTTTTTCTAAGCTCGTATCTTTTTTACTCATTATATCCCTCAGAATTATCAATTTTATTTGTACTTATAAAGCCATACCAGCCGTTTTTACTTTGATAAAAGCTAGTATTTGAAGTTGTAAAAATAGATCTTAAAGGCGAAGCTAGAAGCTGATTAAATACATCTTTTGTCGGCGTTATACCGCGAATGATGAGCGAGTTTTTATCCATAAAAACCTCTTCAAGCGTTATACTATCAGGCACTAGATCAAAAAGATTGTGCAAGCTTTGCTTGAGAATAGAATTTGAAGTGAAAATATCATTTGCAGATTCTATTTGTACGGCTAGTTTAGCCAAAATTTCATCTGTTGTGACTATTTTTTGACTAAGTTCTTTTTGCTCATTTGATAAAAAATTTATATTTTTTTCGATTGAATAATTTTTATAGAGTATAAAAAAATTTGTTGCCAAAAGAGCTACAAAAACAAAGCTTATAAGGCTTAGCCAAATTTTGCTAAAGATAGATATAAGTGGTCTTGGTTCTGGAGCAATAAAGCTAAATCTCATAATATTATCTCTTCTTGCATGATTTCATTCATAATATGATTTGTATTCACTGGATACACTGAAGTCTCTACTAAAAGCTCAGATTGCAGATATTGTAAAAAGGTTGCACTTGTTTTTGTGTTTTCAAAAACAATTATTTGTTCAATAAAATCGCCGCCGTAGAGAGGATTTTCGTAAAATTCTTTTACAGCCTTTACGATGTAATCAAACATCTTCATGTCATACCCAAAAATAGCAACCGATTTTTCTACATTTGTAGAAACTGGCATATTTAGTTCATAGTTTAGATCTTCAAATTCTTTTGGCTTATCATCACTTAAAAAATCATCTAAACTTTTAAAATCATCAAGCGACGTTGCGTCATTTTCTTCTTTAATGATTAAGTTGTCAATATCTGTTATATCTTCTTCTTTTAGGCTTTCGGCTTCCTGGTTGGTTTCTTCAATGCCAGACATATTTAAAAAAGTGGATAACTTCATTTGTTTATCTTTAAAGATCGCAAGCGTAAACGAATGTTCATGGATATAAAGATAAAGTGTAGTTTTTGGAGAAATCCCGCGTTTTAAAAGCTCGTGAAAGAGTAGGGCAATAGGCGAGTAGATGAGATCTACGCTATCTTGTCCAAATAAATTTTTATATTTTTTTATAGCATTTAAATTTGCATAAATACTCCAGCTATCCTGCATGATAAGGCTTGTAAGATTTTTAGTATTTATATTAAATTTTTTGTATTCGTCAAAGCTAACACTAGGAAGTGCGCCTTGCGAGTCGTCGTTAAAAAAAACTGAGACATATACGCCAAAATATGTTTTTTCTTGCTCTTCTATGTATTTTATGATTTTTTCATCAATATTATCGATATTTATATCTGTAAATTTAGCGTTTATAGTTTTTAAAAGTTTGCCATTTCTAAAGACCTGACCGAAAAATATGCACTCATTGCCCTCCAACACGACGCTTAAAAAAAGGTTAGAAAAAAGCTTTTTGACGCTAAAAGACATAAATCTCCTAAATTTAGTGCATAATTTTCGTTATGGTAGCTAAAAAGGGATTAAATAAGTTTAAAACAGCTCGTTTTTAAGCTTAACGAAAATCTCTTTTGTATTTAAAGCTTCATTTTTTAGCTCACTATCAAGTAGGGCCGAGTTTTTAAGGTCGTCAAAATCCTCTATCATCACATCACACATCATCTTAATGCGCTCACCATCAGCCTTGCTTACGCTACTTTGACTCATTTTTTTGATACGCTCAAGATACTCTTTGCCATTTTTTATGTATGAGCTAAATTTCATAGCAGCCTTGCTTTGGTTTAGTATAGTATTTGCCATTTTGTTATAAATATCTATATCAAGTGCTTTTTGGCTTAAATTTAAGGCCTTTTTGTATTCTTTGTTTTCGTATAAAAATTTTGCTTCAAGAGCGAGCTTATAGGAGTTGTCGCTATAAAAAAATAGCCCAAATAAAATAATTAGAAAGATGGCTATAAAAATAGATAGTTTATTTTTCATAAATTTCGTCCAAAATTTCTTTTATCTCTGCGCTTATTTGTGGATTTTTATGAGCATATTTTTTCCACCAAATTTTTAAATTTGACCTAAAGTCCTCTTTATTTTGCAAAACGCTCTTTCCACCATCATTTTGTGAGGCTTGCCAAAGTTCGTTTTGTATCTTCTCTTTTGCATCTTTTTGCTCCAAATTTTCCACATTAAAAGGAGCTGAGAGGCTAAAATTTATAGTTGAAAATGGCTTTGGAAGTATCATTTTGTCCCAGCTTTTAAACTCCCAAAACGAGCTTGCTTCAAAATTTAGAGCATAAATTTCGCAAGATGACTTTTGTGCGATCACCGTGGCTCCGTCTGCCACGCTGTGCCTTGGTCCTCTTGGGCCATCTGGCGTGATGATGACGTCGTGGCCTTGTTTTATCTCTCTTAAAGCTTCTATTAGCGCTCTTGCACCGCCTTTTGAGCTACTGCCTCTAATAGTGCCGATACCAAACAATTTGATTATTCTGGTGATTAGCTCGCCATCTTTGTGGTCGCTGATTATCACCTTGCCTTGTTTTCTATTTTGTCTGCTCCACCACTGCCTGTAAGCAAAGCTCATAAAGCTAAGTCTGCCGTGCCAAAAGACGACGACGCAGCCATTTTGTGGTAAGAAATTTGGAGTGTAGCTCTTTTTGCAGGTTAGAAAAATGAGCCACATCAAAATGTAGATGAAAAAAACGCCCACGTTTAGGGCGAGCTTTTCAAAGGTGTTTTTAAATTTGCAGCTCGCCATACAAAACCATTCTTTTTGGGTTTGTAATCTTTACTTTTTGCGTAGTGCCAAGAAGCTCTTCGCTGCCATCAACTTGAACTAAAAAATTGTTAAAACTTCGCCCAGCAATGCCGCCATTTGCCCTTAGCTCTTCAAAATAGACATCAAAAATTTTATCTTTTTGCGCCGCCACGATCTCGTCTAAAATTTCGCTGTGGCGATTTTGCAGGCGTGTTAGCCTAGCTGAAGCGGTTTTGTCATC
Source organism: Campylobacter concisus (assembly GCF_002914005.1). Classification (GTDB taxonomy): domain Bacteria; phylum Campylobacterota; class Campylobacteria; order Campylobacterales; family Campylobacteraceae; genus Campylobacter_A; species Campylobacter_A concisus_N. The sequence continues at coordinate 3,185 of NZ_POZU01000037.1, forward strand.
TATTTGATTTGTAAAAGTAGCTGCCTTTGTGAGCGGACGAGGTGAATATTTAAAGCTAAAAATTTGCTCAAACCTAACTTGCTCAAGCACGTCCATCGTATCTTCAAACTCTCTATCGCTCTCACCTGGAAATGCGACGATGATGTCAGTTGAGATGCTAACATCTGGGCACATTTTTCTAAGTCTTAGCGCGCGGTCTAAAAACCACTCTTTTGTGTATCCGCGCTTCATCTCGCGCAAAACTTTGGTGTTTCCGCTTTGAAGTGGCATGTGCATAGACTTGCAAATTTTTGGGTTATTAGTGAAAATTTCAAGAAATTTATCATCCATGTGAAGTGGGTGTGGGCTTGTAAATCTTATTCTCTCAACGCCATCTATCTCACTGATCTTTACTAGCAGGTCACTAAAATCGATATTTTCTTGCATGCCTGAAAATCTTTTGCCGTAGTTATTGACATTTTGCCCTAGTAAAAATATCTCTTTTGCGCCGCTTTTTGCAGCCTTTTCTACCTCTTTTAGGATGAGGCTTGAAGGGATGGAAATTTCATCGCCTCTGGTGTGTGGGACAATGCAGTAGGTGCATTTTTTATCGCAGCCGATCGAGATGTTGATGTGGCTTTTATATGGCGAGCCTCTAAATTCGCCAAATGCGTATTCGCTCTCGTCATGGTTGATGTCGGTTGAGATAAATTTAGGTGTATTTACCGCCTTTGTGATCTTGCTAACATTTCTTGCACCAAGGACAAAATCAACATAAGGTGCGCGCTTGAAAATTTCACTACCCAAATGGCTTGCTGTACAGCCGCAAACGCCTATTTTAGCACCTCTTTTTTTAGCTTTTTCAAAGGCGCCGACCTCGCTAAAGAGCTTATGAACTGGCTTTTCACGAACCGAGCAGGTATTTATAAGGATTAAATCAGCTTCTTCGATGTTTTGTGTTAAGGAGTAGTCTTCTTTTTGTGAGAGCTCGGCTATGATATGCTCGCTATCACGAACATTCATAGCACAGCCTAGAGTTTGTATAAAAAGTTTTTTACTCATTAAAGTATATGCACTTCATACATGTAGTCGCTATCATCAAGGCCGTATTTCACGGTTCTGTGATAAACGCTAAGCCCTTTTTCTTCAAAGTGCTCGACTAAGGCGATTAGTTGTTTGTGTGTGTTTTCTTTATCAAAATAGAAAATTTTTTGACCCTCTTTTTCGACAGCTGCCTCTATTTTTTCTAGTGAAATCGTTTTTGGTTTTGCGTCTAATTCGGCTCTTGCAAGTTTTAGCTCCATTTTTAATCCTTTCAAAATCTTAAATTTTAATCGGTCAATATATCCAAAACATCATAAAAAAAGGATTAAATAAAAGTTAATAATAAGCTTAAAGTTATTAAAAGTATGGCTTATGTATAATTTCAAAACTTCACGAAAAATCCCCGAAATTTATCGTTACAATGGAGAAAAAATGGAAAGAATTTCAGATATCATCGAGTCAATTGCAAATGAGAAAAATTTAGAGATAGAAGATGTAAAAGAGCGCGTTATAAGAGCTTTGATAAACACTGCTAAAAGGGTTTATGGCGAAAATTATGAGTATGACGTGAGTATCGATGCAAATAAAAATTTAAAGCTTTATCAAAAAATTTCAATCGTAGCAAACGACGATGAGAGGCTTGAAGAGGATAATGAGCATTTTTTAAGCTTAAAAGAGGCTAAAAAGATAGATGGTGGCGTAGAGATCGGAGATGAGCTCACATATGAGCTAAGCCTTGATAACCTTGGCAGAACCGCAGTTCAAACGCTTCATAAGGAGCTTGAGTATCACATCCAGCGCCTAGTTGAAGAGAAAATTTTACAAAAATATAATGAAATGAGCGGTCACATGGTCTTTGGCCCAGTTGTAAGGGTCGATAACGATGAAAACACATTTATCGAGATAGACGAGCTTCGTGCCATCTTGCCACGTAAAAACCGCATAAAAGGCGAAAAATTTAAAGTAGGCGACGTGGTAAAAGCGGTCATTAGAAAAGTTTTTACAGATAAAAATTTAGGCATAAAGGTCGAACTTTCAAGGACTTCACCTAAATTTCTTGAAGCGCTGCTAACTTCAGAGGTGCCTGAGATAAAAGATGGCGGTATCATCATTCAAGGAAGTGCGAGGATCCCTGGCGAAAGAGCTAAAGTAGCGCTAATCTCAACCACTCCAAACATCGATCCAGTCGGCGCAACGGTCGGTACAAAGGGTGTTAGGATAAATGCCGTAAGCAAAGAGCTTCATGGTGAGAGTATCGACGCAATCGAATACACCACAGAGCCAGCGATCTTGGTGGCTCGCGCTATGGCGCCTGCGATCATCACATCTGTAAAGATCGAAGAAAACAAGGCGATCGTAACGCTTGCAAGCGAACAAAAGAGTAAGGCGATCGGTAAAAACGGCATAAATATCCGCCTTGCAAGCATGCTAACTGGCTATGAGATCGAGCTAAATGAACTTGGCTCAAAAACTAGCAGCAGTGGCGAAAATGGCGAAATGGTTAAAGATCTAAAAGCACTCTTTGGTGATAACTAATGAAATTTCAAATAAGAAAAGCGACTGAGGGCGATATAGACGTGATCTGCGAGCTTGTAAGAGAGCTAGCAAGCTATGAGAATTTGAGCGATCAAGTCACTTTCACAAATGAAATTTTTGCAGACTCTATCTTTAATAAAAATCACGCAAAGGCCCTTATCTGCGAGAGTGAGGGTAAGGTGATTGGCTATGCTATCTATTTTTACACATTTTCTACATTTTTGGGGCTTGGTGGGATATATCTTGAGGATATTTACGTCAAAAAAGAGTTTAGAAATCAAGGTATCGGCAAGGCATTTTTTAAATTTTTAGCTCAAATTTGCAAGGATGAAAATTTAAAAAGGCTTGAGTGGTGCTGCCTAAACTGGAATGAGCCAAGCATTAAATTTTATGAAAGTATGGGCGCTACAAATCAATCTCTTGAGTGGAGAAACTATCGCTTAGACGGCGAAAATTTAGAAAAACTTTTAAATTTATAGTTCTTTTTTAAATAAAAAGCTCAAATTTACTCTCAAATTTGAGCTTGCGAGTGATTAAAATTTATATGTATATCCTAAATAAAGACCTACATTTGTCTCTTTTATTTTTGCATTATCATATTTTGCTATAGAGCTATATTTTGTTCTATCTGCTTTTACACCAAACTTAACCGCATTGTTTTCGTTGATAGAGTACTCAGCACCAATTCTTGCACCTAGTATCCAGCCATTTGTATTAGCTTTTCCGAGCCATCATGAGTGTCAAATACATCCATTTTAAGCTTTGAGTAGCCAGTGTAGCCACCAAGAACTAGTTTTATGTCCTTTGTTAACTCTGGTGTATAGTCTGCGCCTACTATAAATTTATGTGTACTCCATTTTATTACTGTACCATCTTCATCGCCAAGTGATTTCTTTGCTTGAAAGTCGTAAATGTAAGCTCCATAAACTCTAAAACTATCAAAATCATAGCCAGCTTTTAGTCCAATACCTGGTTGAGCTTTTTTCACTTTTGTTGTGTCATTGTCGCTTTTTGCTGTTAATTTTGAATTAAAAGAGTAATCTCCTTCGATCCCAATGAAGGCTCCTTGTGCTAAAGCAGCAGCACTAGCCAGGCTTAAGCCTAAAGCAACTTTTAAAACTACATTTTTTATTTTTATTCCTTATTTAAAAAAGTTTGACTGGTATTCTAAATTTTATTGGATTAAATAAAGTTTAAATATTCAATTAAATATATAAAAAACATAAAATAATTCGATTGTTTTCTTATCAGAATAAAATTTATAAAATCACTCGAAAAAAAGGAGTATAAAGTGGCTAAGATGACAAAACGTGATATGGCTTATCATTTAGACGTTGATGTCGCAACGCTTTACAACTGGCGAAAACACAAGCCAAACCTTTATCGTATTGTGATGCTTGGATTTAAATTTGATGAGCTTATAGAGCAGAGCAAAAAGACTTGTAATGAGCTTTGCGAATATGAAAATTTAATCAATCAAGACATAGAAAAATTTAGTAAATAATCGTTTAAAAATCGTAATCTCTTTTATAATAGCAATAGTTAGAAAATTCAAAATTTCTAAGATATTTTTTGCTAGAAAAGCTGGAGTTTATATTTTAGGTGAAAAATTTGAGCCCAAAGCAAGCGCTTCAAGCTCAGTTAAATTTACTCGTTTAGGATAGAGAGAAGCTCTTTGTTATCTTTTGTTTTTAGCATTTTTGCGTATAAGAATTTAAGCGCTTCGACGTCGTCCATTGTAGCTATCGCAGAGCGAATAGCCCAAATTTTTTGAAGCTCATCAGGCTTTTGAAGTAGCTCTTCTTTTCTGGTGCCTGATTTTAGCACGTTGATAGCTGGGTAAATTCTGCGGTCTGAGATGTTGCGGTCAAGCACGATCTCGCTGTTTCCAGTGCCTTTAAACTCTTCAAATATCACTTCATCCATACGTGAGCCAGTGTCGATTAGTGCGGTTGCGATGATGGTTAGTGAGCCGCCGTGCTCGATGTTTCTAGCTGCGCCAAAGAAGCGTTTTGGCTTGTGAAGTGCGTTTGCATCCACGCCACCTGTTAGCACCTTGCCGCTTGGTGGGGTCACTGTGTTGTAGGCACGTGCTAGACGGGTTATGCTATCAAGCAAGATGATGACGTCTTTGCCCATCTCAACTAGACGTTTTGCCTTTTCGATGACTAGCTCTGCTACGCGGACATGATTAAGCGCTGGCAGGTCAAATGTCGAGCTAAATACCTCGCCTTTTACGCAGCGCTGCATGTCGGTAACTTCTTCTGGTCTCTCGTCAACCAAAAGCACCATTAGCTGGGCTTCTGGGTGATTTTTAGCGATGCCGTGAGCTAGCTCTTTCATAAGTTCAGTTTTACCACTTCTTGGAGGTGCGACGATGAGACCACGCTGACCCTTGCCAATAGGTGTGAAAAGGTCAAGCACACGGCCCGTTAGCTTCATAGGATCATACTCTAAATTTAGCTTTTCAGTTGGGAAAAGTGGGGTTAGGTTGTCAAATAATGGCCTCTCTTTCGCATCCGCTAGAGGCATGTAGTTTACGGCCTCTATCTTTAAAAGGGCGTAGTATTTTTCCTGATCTTTTGGCTCTCTTACTTGGCCAGTGATGATGTCGCCTACACGAAGTGCAAATTTGCGGATCTGCGAGTTTGAAACATAAGCGTCGTTTGAGCTGTCGCTTAAATTTGCATCAACAGCCCTTAAAAAGCCGTAACCCTCGTTTGTGATCTCTAAAATTCCAGTAAATAGTATAAATCCGCCTTGTTTTGTCTGGGTTTTTAATATCTCAAATATCAAATCCTGCCTGCGAAATTCGCGTGGATTTTCGACACCAACGCCATTTGCGATCTGCACTAGCTCGTCTAAGCTAAGCGTTCTTAGCTCTTCGATCTTGTGTCCATCGACTGGTACGTGGGTTCTTGATGCTTGATGTTTTTTTATAGTTTTTGTGTTTTGAGCAGCACTTTGCTCGGTTTGGTTATTTTCCATTTTTCCTCTTTAAATGCGGGGATAATTTTGCAGAAATTCTAAGTTTCAAAAAGAAGTTTTTGAAAGTTTCGGCATTTTATAAAAATAAAACTTTGTTGTCAAGAAATGGCATAAAATAAAATTTTTGCTCAAAAATGGTTGATTTGCTATAATCTCGCCATTTTATAACGATAATAAAAGAAGAAATTTGTGCCTATTTTTGCAGTTTGTCTGCTTCAAATTTATGTATTTAAATTATGGTACACAATAGGCATGTGATGTAATAATATTGGTAAAAATTTTAGATAAAAGAAAGTAAAAATGCCACAAAGTAGATGTGCTCATTGTAGATTAAAATTTGATGAAAGCGTGATGATCTCAAATGAAAGCGGACTTAAATTTTGCTGTGTTGGTTGCAAAGGCGTTTATGAAATTTTAAATGAAAATGGGCTTAGCGAGTTTTATGAACGTCTTGGTAAAAATACACTTACACCGGCAAGCAACGGTGTAAATATCAAAAATTTAGCGGCAAATTTTAGCGAGCTTGTGACAAAAGAGGGTGAGTTTAGTCAAATTTCATTTTTAATCGATGGCATCACTTGCTCAGCTTGCATCTGGCTACTTGAAAAGGCACTTTTTAGCTTGCCGGGCGTCTTGGAGGTAAATATCAACTCACTTAATCAAAAAGCGGTCATTATTTTTGATGAGCAAGAGCTTTTAATAGAGCAAATAATTGAAAAAATTTATGCCGTTGGTTATGTCCCAAAGCCTTATGCTACGAGTCAAAAAGAAGACGAACTAGCCAAGAAAAGAAGAAATTTTTACACAAAAGCGCTAGTTGGTATCTTTGCTACGATGAACATTATGTGGCTGGCCATTGCTCAGTATAGTGGGTATTTTAGCGGCATAAGAGGCGATATAAAAGATATCTTAAGTTTTGCACAGTTTGTATTAGCAACGCCTGTACTTTTTTATACCGGTAGCGAGTTTTTCAAAGGAGCAAAGATAGCCATTAAAAACGCTTCGCCAAATATGGACTTGCTTGTTATCACCGGAGCTAGCATTACCTATATTTATTCGATTTATGCGATGTTTACGAGGAGTGGCGAGAGCTATTTTGACTCGGTTGCTATGATCATCACCTTTGTTTTTATCGGTAAATTTTTAGAAATTTTGGGTAAGAAAAAGGCGCTTGAGACTTCAAATTTCTTAAATGATATGCTGCTTGCAAAGGTGTGTATTTTAGAGGATGGCAAGGATATTTTAAAAGAGCCAAGAGATGTAAATTTGGGCGAAAAGATCGTGCTTAGATCTGGCGAGAGGGCGCTGCTTGATGGAGTAGTGTTTAGTGGCGAGGCAAGCGTGGATAGCTCAAGCCTAACGGGGGAGAGCCTGCCTGCGACCTTGGGAGTGGGGCAAGAGGTGAAAAGTGGTATCATTTGCCAAAATGGACAAATCATCTATGAAGCAAAGGAAATTTTTAAAAATTCCTATCTAAATCAGCTTATAAATTTGCTTCAAAATGCAGAGCTAAAAAAGCCAAATATCGAGCTAATGGTTAATAAAATCGCTTCTAAATTTTCTCTTAGCGTGCTAACTTTGGCATTTTTTACATTTTGGTTTTGGTACTTTAAATTTGGCTTTTCAGAAGCTATTGTCACGGCTGTTAGCGTCATCGTGATCGCTTGCCCTTGTGCGCTTGCGCTTGCCACGCCAGTTAGTAGTGTCTGTGCCCTTGGTGTGGCCTTTAAAAATAGAGTGCTTTTTAAGGAGGCTAAATTTTTTGAAAGCCTTGCAAAGTGCGATGTAGCAGTATTTGATAAGACTGGCACGCTTACAAAGGCAGAATTTGAAGTTAGTGATTTTTTCATAAAAGAGAGTATAAGTTTAGATGAAATTTATTCGCTAGCTCTTATATCAAATCATCAAATAAGCGTAGCAGTGGCTAAATTTCTAAAGCAAAAAGGCGCAAGGAAAATAGAGCTTAAAAATACAAATTTAAGCGTGGCAAAGGGTGTTGAGGCTGAAATTTCAGGTAAAAAATTTTATGCAGGAAGCAAGCGATTTTTAGTTGAAAATGGTATTAGCTTTGATGAAGCTGAAGAAAATGTGAGCTTTTTTGTGGGGCTTAATGGTGAGTTAGTGGCGAAATTTTACCTAAAAGATAGTGTAAAGCCCGAGGCAAAGGCCTTGATAGACGAGCTAAAGAGCGCTGGTATGAAAGTGTGTATCTTAAGTGGCGATGTGCAAAAAGTGGTAAAAAACGTGGCAGATGAGCTTGGCGTGAGCGAGTTTAGAGCAGAGATGTTGCTTGAAACGAAAGCTAAATTTATAAGCGAACTAAAAGATCAGGGCAAAAGGGTGCTAATGGTAGGAGATGGCATAAACGACGCAGCAGCACTTAGCCTTGCTCATGTTGCTATTTGTATGGGAAGCGGGGCGGCAATAAGCTTAGAAAGAAGCGATGTAGTGCTACTTGATGATAGTTTAAAAAGTCTAGCGAAGGCCATAAAAATCTCAAAATTTACTTACAAAACGATAAAACAAAATTTGCTCTTTTGTCTTCTTTATAATGTTCTTGCTCTGCCATTTGCCGTATGTGGCTACGTCATTCCGCTATTTGCTGCGCTTTTTATGTCGCTTAGCTCGCTAAGTGTTATCTTAAACTCGCTTTATATTGTTAGAAAATTTAAGGAAAAATAATGGATAGCGCGACACTTGCGATGCTAGTTTTTATCTCAGTTTTGATGGGAGCATTTTTACTTTTTGGCGTGCTTTGGGGGATAAAAAATAAGCAATTTGAGGACTACCGAAAATTTTTAGACGGAGCAAATTTGGACGATGAAGAGGCACTAAATGAAGCTTATGAGTTAGAGCTTCGCAAAAAAGAAGCGCTAAAAAAGAGGCTAGAGGCTAGCAGTAAAGATAAGGCTAGCTCTCGATAGTTGGCTCGCCAAAGAGTCTATTGGCCTCTTTTAGAACCCCTTGTTCTCTTTGTCTTTGAAGCTCTTCTGGCGTTTTTGGCTCTTTATTTAGCATCAAAGTAAAGTTATTTTTCTCGTTTTGTAGCTCACTTTTTATCTCGGTTTTTGGCTCATTTTTAGTTTCAACGTTATTTGCATTTAATCTTGAAATTTCCTCATCAAGCTCGTCTAGTTCGCTTTTTTCATTATTTTCTAAAGAGGCTTTAGGTGTCTTAGTTTGTGCTTTTTGCTCATCGCTCTTTGCATTTACTATCTTCGCATTTTGTCCAAAAAGCGTACGCAATATCTCGTTTAAAATTTTCCAATTTTTCTTAAAATATTCAAGATTTTCATCTTTTGCATTTACTATCAGTCCAAGCTCATTGTTATTAAAGAAGCTAAATTCTACAAATTCTTTAAAAAACTCGCCAAGATCGTAATTTCTATCATAAATTTTTGTTAAGAAGAGTTCGTATGGACCTTGCATTTTAGCAGGAGCTACTTGGCTTTTTTGAGTGATGACTTCTGTGATTTGTGTGGAATTTTCGTTATTTTTTGAGATCACTTCATTTATAGCATCATCGATATCTTGTAAATTTAGCGCTTCTATCATCATAAAAAGCATTAGCATTATCACAAAGCCATTGTCGCTACTTACGTTTAACATACCTTTAGCTTGTGCTAAAATCCTAAAAAATCTCTCATAAACAAGTAGTGAAATTTTTGAGTCATTTTCTATAAATTTTTGCTTTAAATTTGCCAAAATTTCATCTATTATCATCTCTGGATCGTAGCTTTCAAGTTCGCTTACAAGCACTCTGATAGCATTTTTATCATGATTTAAAACATGAGTTATTATATCTTCGATCTTATCTGGATCAAGGAGTCCTAGCATTGAGGCTACGCCATTTGCCGTGACATTATTTGCACCGTAAATGATAGCTTGATCAAGAAGCGTCAAAGTATCTCTTAGCGATCCTCCGCCACTTCTTGCTAAAATTTCAAGCGCTTCTTTTTCATAGCTAATGCCTTCTTTGCTTAAAATAAACTCAAGATGTTTAATGATGCTGTATCTGCTTATCTGTTTAAATCTGAAATGCTGCGTTCTTGAAAGCACCGTTGTTGGAAGTTTTAATGGATCAGTCGTCGCTAGGATAAATTTTACATAGCTTGGCGGCTCTTCAAGCGTTTTTAAAAGGGCGTTAAATGCCTCTTTGGTTAGCATATGCACTTCGTCAATTATAAAAATTTTATATCTTGCCATTGCTGGAGCATATTTTGTTTGTTCTATTAGCTCTCTTATGTCATCTATCTTTCTGTGGCTAGCCGCGTCCATTTCGATGATGTCCATATGTCTTGACTCATTTGCCATTATGCATTGTGGGCATACTTCACATGGTTTTGAAGTAGGTCCTTTTTCGCACACTAAAGCTTTTGAAAATATCCTGGCACTTGAAGTTTTACCGCTTCCTCTAAGCCCTGAAAATAGATATGCGTGGCTTATGCGACCCTCGTCAAGTGCGTGTATAAGACTTTTACTAACTGCTTCTTGACCGATAAGTTCATCAAAATTTTTAGGGCGATATTTCAAAGCTAGTGCTTGCAATGCGGTATCCTTTTTATAAAGTTCAAGGATTTTATAAAAAAAGGCATAAATTTATGATTATTTATATATTTAATTGGCTTTAAATTTTTTATTTTAGTTTAATGAAGGCGGATAAATTTTTATATGTTTGCATAAAATTCCTAGTGTATTTGCAAAAAAATAAAAATATCCCTTTTTATAATGATCCATAGCTGTATAGATTTAAAATTTATAATAAAAAATACATAAAATTTTATGTTAAATATTTTGTATTTTTGTATGAATTGTGTTTGGTATAAAAAGCCTTGGCATGTGCGCCAAGGCAAAATTTTAGATTAGCAAGAGAAGCAAGTTTTAAACTCATAAGCGGTTGGACGTGCTTCGTAAGGCCAAACTTGAGTTTCAAATTTGAAATGTTGATAGGTGTCTATGAAAAGATCGGTCATTATTGGTTTTAAGTATTCATTATCGCGAATTAGCGCTTCAAGGCTACCACGAAGTGTGTGTGGAAGCTGTTCTATGCCACGCTCTCTAATCTCATCTAGGTGAAGTTTAAATAAATTTTCATCCATCGGACCAACTGGCTCATATTTGTGTTTAACGCCGTCAAGTCCTGCCATTAGCATCGCTGAAAAGGCTAGATAAGGGTTTGCTGTGCTATCTGGAAATCTCATCTCAGCTCTAACTGACTTTTCACCTGAGCCATAAGGTATACGGATACTTGCTGAGCGGTTTTGGCTAGAGTATGTTAGGATAGATGGCGCTTCAAAGCCTGGGATTAGGCGTTTGTAGCTGTTTGTGCTTGGATTAGTAAAGGCGGCAACGCTTCTTGCGTGCTTTAAAACGCCACCAATGTAGTATCTTGCGAAATCACTTAAATTTGCGTAGTTGCCCTCTTTATAGAATAAATTTTTACCATCTTTCCAGACTGATTGATGCACGTGCATGCCGCTTCCGTTATCGCCATAAAGTGGTTTTGGCATAAATGTAACTGTTTTGCCATTTAGGTGAGCGACCATACGAACGACGTATTTGTAAATTTGAACGTTATCAGCAGCCTCGACTAAGTTGCCAAATTTCACGCCGATTTCACCTTGTCCTTGAGCAACTTCGTGGTGTCCTAAAAAGACTTCAAGACCAACTTGCTCTAAAACTTGCATCATTTCAGCTCTTAGATCGACCATGCTGTCGATTGGTTGAGTCATCAAGTAGCCACCTTTTCTGCGTGGGCGATGACCTGTGTTGTAGCTATCTTTGAAGTCAGTAGCATCGTTCCACTCGCCTTCTTCGCTATCTACTTGATACATCGCGCAGTTTGGGCTATCGATGATTTTGACGTTATCAAAGACAAAAAATTCATTCTCAGGGCCAAAGTATGCCTCATCGCCAAGACCGCTATCTTTTACGTATTGCATTGCTCTTTTGGCTATTGAGCGAGGGCATTTTTCATAAATTTGACCCTTGTAAATGTCGTAAATATCGCAAAAAACAACAACTGTAATATCAGAAGTAAATGGGTCTAAAAATGCAGTTGTGGCTTCTGGCTTCATTATCATGTCGCTCTTATCAATTGGTTGCCAGCCATGCATAGAGCTAGCGTCCATTGGTATGCCATTTATAAAATTTTCTTTCGTAACAGCTTTTATGTTGTAACTAATGCTATGCCAAGCACCACCTAAATCAGTAAATCTAAAATCTACAAATTTGACTTCATTTTCTTTACAAAAATCAAAAAAATGATCTATATTTTGGACGAATTTTCCCACTTTTTTCTCCTTTTAATTTTTAAATTTTTCGTATTCTATCATAAAACCTAATATTTAAGATTAAATTTATATTTTATTTGAACCCAATCTAAAATTTTACTAATTCTCTATCTCTATTTTTAAAAATAGCACATTTTGAATAACCTAAATCTCTAGCTATTTGCTCGCAAATTTCACCATTTTTACCGATATCTTCTTTTGTGTGAGCGTCTGAGCCAAAGGTGATGATTATATCTTTTTCGGCTATTAGTTCAAGTAAATTTACGCTTGGATATTGCTCGCCGATAGGTTTTCTAAAGCCAGCAGCATTTATCTCAACAACTAAATTTGCTTCTTTTATCGCATTTACTGCATTTTTAGCCAAAATTCTAACATCCTTTTTTGGCAAAAATTTAAAAAGTTTTAAAAGATCAATGTGCCCCATAATGTCAAATTTACCAAGCTTGGCCGATCTTTCTACGTGATCAAAATACTCTTGCCAAATCCGATCTAAGTCTTTGCCCTCGTAACCACCGATAAATTCTGGATTGTCAAATGCCCAGCCGTTAAAAAAATGCACGGAGCCTATTAGATAATCGACCTTTCTAGCAAAAACTCGCTCATCCATAAATCCATCTAAAAAATCCATCTCATAGCCAAGCAAAATTTCTATCTCACCGCTAAATTCATCTCTTAAACGTAAAATTTTATCTTCATAGCCTTGCATTTCATCAAAGCTCATTCTGTAAGCTTCATCGTAGTTCATTGGTGCGTGATCGCTAAAACCAAAGTATTTTGTGCCAGCTTTTATTGCGTTTTGTACATACTCTCTTGGCTCGCCGACTGCATGTTTGCAAAGTGGCGTATGGTTGTGAAGATCGACGGTCATTTTATGCCTTTTAAGGTCGTTTATTTTTAAAAATGCTATCTAAAAATTTATAAATTTAAAGATAAAGGCATTGCCTTTAAACTTACTTTTTATTTAAATCCTATATAATCAAGCCAAATTTTATTAGGAGCTTTTATGACCCAAGAGGAACTTGACGCACTTATGGCAGGTGGGCTAGATGATGAGTTAGATAATGCTAAAGAAGATGCTGGCCAAGAGGTTGCGGACGTCAAAGAGGATACGGACGAGGTAACAGAAGTTGCAGAAGCAATCGATACTAAAGATGAGCCACAGTCAAAATCAGAAAGTAATTCAAAGAATGCAGAAAACTACAGAGTGAGCGCAGATGGCGTTTGGCCACCACCACCACCAACAGAAGATCACAAAATGGTTCATCAGCTTGATGATGTGACTAGGGATAGTGAAGAAAAAGCTACTCAGATGTTTGACAAGCTTGAGACGATAAATAACTTTTTTATGGAGGCTGAGAGCGACTCAAATAGCCTAAAAGATGCGATAAACTCAAATATTGAGCTATTTACGACGCTAAGTGAGAAATTTCCAAATATCGCCGCATTTAGCGAGGCTTTGGAGAAAAATAACTCACTTCTTGGCACGATAGATAATATCATCGGAAATTTACAAATGGGGCAAGATGAGATCATGATGGCTATGGATATGATGCAGTATCAAGATATCCATAGGCAAAAGATCGAGCGTGTTATCAACGTTATGAGGGCGCTAAGTAAATATATGAATACCTTGTTTGAAGGTAAAATTGACGATGATAAGCGTGTTAGCTCCGCTGTTCACATCGCTGGTGATACAACGACTGAAAATCTTGTCAGCAACGACGATATCGAAGCCTTGATAGAAAGTTTGGGTAAAAAATAGTGCTAAAAAGGCCTGAGCTTTTATCTCCAGCTGGAAATTTAACAAAACTTAAAATCGCCCTTGAGTATGGAGCCGACGCTGTTTATGGCTCGGTGGCTAGCTTTTCGCTTCGCACTCGTTCGGCGCGCGAATTTAACCTTGAAACATTCAAAGAGGCGATAGACTACACACATGCAAATGGAAAGAAATTTTATGCGACCATAAATGCCTTTCCTTTTAACTCTCAGATCGAGCCGCTTAAACGCCATTTAGAGACTATCTCGGCTATGAAGCCAGACGCCTTTATAATCGCAACTCCAGGCGTTATGAGTCTAGCAAAGGCTATTGCCCCTGATATCGAGATACATCTCTCAACTCAGGCAAACGTAATGAATGTGCTTGATGCAAAAATTTATCACGATATGGGTGCAAAACGTATCGTCGTAGCACGCGAGATGAACTTAAAAGATGTCATAAAGATAAAAGAAGAAATTCCAACTCTTGATATCGAAATTTTTGTACATGGCTCAATGTGCTTTGCTTATTCTGGTAGGTGCTTAGTAAGCTCAGTGCAAAGCGGGCGTATGTCAAATCGCGGCAGCTGTGCCAACGACTGCAGGTTTAAGTATGAACTCTATGCCAAAAACGAAGAGAGTGGCGTGCTTTTCCGCTTAGAAGAGGATGAAAATGGCACTCATATTATGAACTCAAAAGATCTTTGCCTCATCTCTCACATTAAAGAGATCGTTGATAGTGGCGTGATAGATAGCTTAAAAATAGAAGGTCGCACAAAGAGCGAGTACTACGCAGCTTGCACAGCAAGAGCTTATAAAATGGCGATAGATGATGCCATGGACGATAAATTTGACGCACAAATTTATGAAAATGAGATAAATACGCTGAAAAATCGCGGCTTTACGGACGGCTACTTGGTGCATAGACCTTATGAACGAACCGATACACAAAATCACGTTAGCAGCCTAGAAGAGGGCACACATCAGGTAAATGCAATAAGCGAAGATGGAGAATTTTTTAAGTGTAAATATAAAATTTTTCCAGGCAATAGCTACGAGATCGTGGCTCCTACTGGATCGATTACAGAAGATAGTGAAAATGAAATCTCAAAGGTTTATTCACAAGATGGTAAGAAATTTATCAAATTTAAGCAGCTCATCACCAAAAAAGGTAAGGTTATGAGTGAAATTCACAGTGGCAATGAAAATGAGATAAGTCTTGGTGTTAAGCTACCAAAATTTAGCTTTTTGAGGGAGAAAATATGAAATTTGTTTCTATTATAATGGGAAGTAAGAGCGACTATGAGATAGTTAGTGAGGCGGCAAAAACTCTTGAAAAATTTAGCGTAAAATATGAACTGATAATCAGCTCAGCCCACAGAAGTCCAAAAAGAACAAGCGAGTATGTCGCAAATGCAGAAAAAAAAGGCGCAAAAGTCTTCATCGCAGCTGCTGGTATGGCTGCCCACTTAGCCGGAGCGATCGCAGCAAATACAACAAAACCAGTGATCGGCATACCAATGGCTGGCTCAGCTCTAAGCGGCGTTGACGCACTTTACTCAACTGTGCAAATGCCAAGTGGTATGCCAGTGGCAACCTTAGCTATCGGAAAAGCTGGAGCGATAAATGCAGCCTATTTGGCAGTGCAAATTTTAGCGCTTGAAGATGATAGTCTGGCAAGTGCTCTAAAAGCCGATAGAGAGGCGAAGATAAAGGCTTTAGAGGAAGACTCTTCAAAGGTTGAAGTGATACTGTAAAAAGGAGAAGTGGTGCAGACTTATCTTGGTGTTGATGAATTTTGCAAACTTGTGCACTTGGAGCGTGAAGTTATCGAAGATATGATAAATCGTGGCGTTTTGAAAACCAAAGAGGAAAATGGAGAAATTTTGATAGAAGCGAGCGAAGGAACGATGAGCGTGGTGCCTAGTGTTTCGCAAAATTTATCCTTGCAGCCGCAAAGCCAAGATGGCATCAGTTTTGTTGAAAAGACGATTGGAACGATATTAAATTTGCACGAAAAGGTGCTTGACGCAAAGGATGAGACGCTTGAGACCCTAAGAAATGAGAATAAATTTTTAAAAGAGGCGCTCATTTCTATGCAAGAACTCTATGATGAAGATAGAAAAACGGTCGAGACGCTTACAAAACAGCTTAAAATTTCACAAGATGAAGTTGAATTTTTAAAACGAAAATACAAGCTAATGTGGAATCAAGCGGTTGAAAATTTTAACGGACAAAAGTAGTTTATGAAGATTATAAATTTAGAGGAAAGCTTTGAAATTTACGGAGTAAAAACTCGTACTAAAAATGAAGATGAGATAGGCGTCAAGGGTAAAATTCCAGCTCTATGGTCTAAATTTATGAGTGAGCACTACGATGGCAAGAGTGAAATTTATAGCGTTTACTGCAACTACGAAAGTGATCTTAACGGACATTACGATAACTTCATCGGCACAAGATCAAGCCACAAAAGTGATGAAATTCTAGAGATAAAAAGTGGCAAATATGCCGTTTTTAGTTTTGCAAGAGAGCCGCAAAACGTAGCAAAATTTTGGGGTAAAATTTGGAAATATTTTGAAAGTAGTGAGCTAAAAAGAGCCTACGAAACGGATTTTGAGTTTTACGGCAGCGATGAGATAAAAATTTTTATATCTATTTTAGGTTAGAAAAATGAATAAAAAAAATAATAGTTCAATCTTAAGTTTTATCGAAAATTTTGGTAACAAATTACCGAATCCAACTATGCTTTTTATATATCTTTCGATTATTACGATAATAATATCGTTTGTGTTAGAAAAGATGGGCGTTGGTGTAAGCTATCAAGCTATCAAAGATGGACAAATATCACAGCTTAATGCAAATGTTATAAATTTGCTTTCTGCCGATAGTCTTAGATTTTTTGTTTCGTCTGTGCTTAAAAATTTTACTAATTTTTATCCTTTGGGAGTAGTCTTTGCAATTATTCTAGGTATTGGTATTGCAGACAAGTCTGGACTTTTATCAGCACTTATGACAAAGATTGCCTTAAAATCTTCCAAAATATGGGTAACTCCAATCGTTATTTTCCTTGGCGTAATGTCGAATATTGCTTCCTCGGTTGGCTATGTCGTGCTAATTCCGCTTGGAGCTATTTTATTTGCTGGATTTGGTCGCCATCCAATTGCTGGACTAGCTGCTGCTTTTGCTGGTGTTAGCGGTGGCTGGTCGGCAAATTTATTAATCGGTACAAATGACCCTATGTTTGCGGCATTTTCTATGCAAGCAGCTAGCGTGTTAAATCCAGATTATGTGGTACTAGCAACTGCAAATTGGTATTTTATGATCGCTTCAACATTTTTGATCGTATTTGTTGGCTGGTTTGTAACGGATAAAATCGTAGAGCCTAGGCTTGGCAAATTTGATTTTTTAGGTGATTTTAGCTTACAAGAGCATAACGAGATAAGTGCAGAGCAAAAACGTGGCTTAAAATTTTCACTAATAGCGTTGATTGTTTTTGTGATTTTATTGCTTGTGGCTATTTTGCCTTCAGGCTCTTTATTTGGAGCAAAAGGCAATGAAAGCTTTATGAAATCTACTTTTATGCATTCTATTGTTGTTTTTATGATGTTACTTTTTATAGTGGTAGGCGTAGCTTACGGTGTAGGTGCTAGGAGTATAAAAAGCAGTAATGACGCCATAAAATTTATGGAACAATCTATTTCTGAGCTATCAGGATTTTTGGTTTTGATATTTTTTGCAGCCCAATTTACATATCTTTTTAATACCTCAAATATTGGGCTAGTACTTTCTATAAAAGGTTCTATTTTTCTAAAAGAGATCGGGTTAACTGGACTTAGCCTTATTATGGTTTTTATCTTCTTGATCGCTTTTATAAATTTATTTATAGCTGTTGATTCTGCAAAGTGGGCGATGATGGCTCCGATTTTTGTACCAATGTTTATGAATCTTGGACTCTCGCCAGAGCTTACACAGGCTGCTTTTAGAATAGGCGACTCTACTACAAATATCATAACGCCTTTGATGCCATTTTTTGTTTTGATAGTAGCTTTTATGCAAAAATACAATAAGGATTTAAAAATCGGATCAGTAGTTTCTATTATGCTTCCTTATACGGTTGCATTTTTAATTTCTTGGACAGCGCTAATGTCGTTTTGGTACATTTTTGATCTACCGCTAGGACCTGGTGCAGTTATACACTATGTAAAGTAAAATTTTAAAAGGAAAGCAATGACATTTTCACAAATAATATTAACCCTTCAAAACTATTGGCAAGAGCAAGGTTGCGTTATACTTCAGCCATACGACATGCCTGCTGGTGCTGGTACTTATCATCAAGCGACTTTTTTAAGAAGCCTTGGACCAAAGCCCTGGGCGACTGCATACGTAGCTCCAAGCCGCCGTCCGACTGATGGCAGATACGGCGAAAATCCAAACCGCCTAGGCGCTTATTATCAGTTTCAAGTACTCATAAAACCAAGTCCGGAAAATATCCAAGAGCTTTATCTAAAAAGCCTTGAAAAGCTTGGGTTAAATTTGAAAAATCATGACATCCGCTTTGTCGAGGATAACTGGGAAAGCCCAACGCTGGGCGCTTGGGGGCTAGGCTGGGAGGTCTGGCTAGATGGTATGGAAGTGACGCAGTTTACGTATTTTCAACAAGTAGGTGGCATCGCATGCGAGTTGATTTCTGGTGAGATAACATACGGACTTGAGCGCTTGGCTATGTATCTACAAGATGTAAATAGCGTCTATGACATCGTTTGGGACGATAGGGGTGGCAATATCGTAACCTACGCCGACGTTCACAAACAAGGTGAGTACGAGTGGAGTAAATATAACTTTGAAGTAGCAAATGTTGATATGCTTTTTAACCAGTTTGAAAACGCATTTAATGAGTGCAAACGCTGCTTGGAGGCTAAAATTTCGCTCCCTGCGTATGATTATTGCATGCTTGCAGCTCATACATTTAACGTCCTTGATGCGCGCGGAGCGATTAGTGTAACGCAAAGGCAAGACTACATCCTAAAAATTCGAGAGCTTGCAAAAGAGTGTGCGCTAACTTATAAAGAGAGCCTAGAGCAAAAGTAAAATTTTATGAAAATAGCTGAAATTTATAAAATTCTAGATGAAATTTGCCCGTTTGCGAGCCAAGAGTCTTGGGATAATAGTGGCCTTCAAGTTGGCTCATTTGATAGCGAATTTGAGCGAATTTATCTAAGTCTTGATTTGGATAGCGAACTTTTGCAAAATGTCTTGCCAAATTCGCTCATCATCACTCACCATCCGCTCATTTTTAAGGGGCTAAAAAGCCTAGACTACAGCCTTTATCCAAGCTCACTCATAAGGGAGATGATGATAAAAAATATCTCGCTCATCTCGCTTCACACAAATGCTGACCTTGCATTTTTAAATGAAAAATTTGTAACGCAGGTTTTGGGGCTTGAAATTTCAAGCAAAGAGGGCTTTTTGATCTACGCTGATGTGAAGATGAAATTTAATGAGCTTTGCAAATTTGTAAAAGAGAAGCTTGGGCTAGAAAATTTAAGAGTGGTTCATGCAAAAGATAAAATTTCTAAAATTTGTATCTGCACTGGAAGTGGCGGAGATCTCATCCAAGATGTCAAAGCAGATGTCTTTTTAACGGGTGATCTAAAGTATCATCAAGCTCTTTATGCAAAGGAAAATGGGCTAAATTTAATCGATATAAATCACTATGAAAGTGAACGTTATTTTGGTGATTTTTTAGCAAAATATTTGCAAAATCTGAAAATTGAAGTTATAATACGCAATTCTAAAAATCCATTTACATATTGCTAACAAAAAAGGAAACATTATGAATAAATACTTACAACAATTAGTTGAATTATCTGATCTTGATAAACAAATAGATGGCTTTATACCACGCATTCAAGACATAGAAAAGGCTTATAAAAATATAGAAGAAGAGTGCGAAAACATAACGGTTAATATAGAAAGACTAGATGAAGAGGTAAATGACCTAAAATCTCAAAAATCAGGAACAAATGCTCATATAGCCGAGTTTAGTGCTAAGATAAAAGATGTGGCTAAAAAAAGCTCAAGCGCAAAAAGTGAAAAGGAGATAAAAGCTCTAAGTCTTGAAGAAGATATTGCAAAAGAGCAACTTGAGGCTGCAAATGAAGAGATTGCTAGACTTGAGAAGCTAATAGATAGTAAAAATAGTCAAAAAGATGAGCTTGGTGCAAAAAAAGCTGAACTTGAAGAGAATTTAAAAAATATAAAAAGCAAAACTTCATCTGAACTTGAAAATATTGGGAAAGAACGTGAAGAAGTTTATGCCAAAAAAGACAAGCTTATCGCCACTATGAATCAAAAAATTCTCGCATTTTATGAAAAAATTAGAAAATGGGCTCATAACACAGCTGTTGTTCCTGTAAAAAAACAAGCTTGTTATGGTTGCTTTATGCAGATAAATGACAAAACTTTCTCTGCTGTTATCAAGGGCGAAGATATCGTTACATGTCCGCATTGTGGCAGAATTTTGTATAAACAAGAGCAATAACACATTTCGTGATAATAATATATTACTTTCTAGCCTCAATACTCTATCTATTTGGGGCTATCTTTCTACTCATCTTAAGTTTTAAAAAAAAGTATCACAGATCGATCCCAGCACGTTTTTTTCTATTTAATAATCCTAAATTTCAAGATGCAGATGTGCATTTTCACGCTTGTTCGTTTGGTGAAGTGCAAGCACTTAAACCTTTGATGCAAAAATTTGATAGCAAAGCCATAAGTGTGGTGACAAATACTGGCTTTGAAGCGGCAAGTAAAATTTGCTCTAACGCGAGATTTTTACCGTTTGAAATTTTTTTGCCGTTTTGGCTAAAAAAGAGCAAAATTTTAGTCATTTTTGAGGCTGAGCTTTGGCTTATGCTAGTTTTCATGGCAAAGCTAAAAGGCAGCCGTGTAATATTAATAAATGCGAGAATTTCAGACAGAAGCTACAAAAGCTACTTGAAATTTGGCTTTTTCTATAGATATCTTTTTAAATTTATAGACAAAATTTATGCCCAAAGTGAGCTTGATAAAGAGAGGCTAAAGTCGCTTGGAGCAGGCAAAATAGAGGTCGTTGGCAACATAAAAGCTGCGTTTTTGCCAAGCATGAGTAAAATTTATGAAAAGCCAAAAGCTAGAGTGATCGTGCTAGCAAGCACGCATACAGGCGAAGAAGAGATGATTTTAGATAATTTAGATTTAAGAGAAAACGATCTTTTAATCATCGCGCCACGACATCCTGAGAGGTTTGCAGAGGTTGAAAAGATTGCAGCCAACTATGCTAAAAAGCATGACTTTAGCTTTGCGAAATTTAGCAAGACGCATAAATTTGAAGCTAAAGTAAATTTGCTTGACACTTTAGGCGAGCTTGTAAATATCTATGCCATTAGCGATATAGTTGTGCTTGGAGGCAGTTTTTTGCCAAATATCGGTGGGCATAATCCAATCGAGTGCGCACAGTTTAACCCAGTGATAATAAGTGGCGAGTTTATATTTAACCAAAAGGCATTATTTAGCCTAGTTGAAAACATCTACATCGTAAAAGCTAGCGAGATCGGCGGCATAATAGATAGTGACGCTAAAAAGAGCAAGATCGCCGTGCAGGCCAGTGCTGATGCGATCATAGAAGATATAAGGAGCACTTTATGAGTGAAGAAAAAGCATATAAAATTTTAGCTAAGCAAAAAAATATCTCAAATAACGAGGCAAAGGAGCTAATAGATAGTGGTCTAGTCTATGCTAAGGGGCAAAAGGTGATGATCGCTCGTGCCTTGATGAGTGAAAATACTAAATTTAGCGTTGAAGAGATGCCAAGGCCAAGCGTTATATTTGAAGATGAAAATTTAATAGCCATAAACAAGCCTGCTGCTATAACTAGCGAAAAAATCAGTCAAATTTATAAATTCCCACTCCTTCATAGGCTCGATAAGGATACAAGTGGTGTGTTACTTCTTGTGAAAAATGATGAATTCGCAGCGCTTGCTATAAATGAGTTTAAAAAGATGAAGGTTGAGAAAAATTATGTGGCCGTAGTTAGAGGTATCATGAGCGAGGAAGTGGTCGTAAATGAGCCGATCTTAACGATAAAAAATAAAAATGGCGCTTTTTCAAAGATATCAAAAGATGGCAAAGAGGCAATCAGTGAAATTTTACCTCTCATGGTTGTTGGCAAAAAAACGCTGGTAAAAGTTGCCATAAAAACAGGCAGGACACACCAGATAAGAGTGCATCTAGCTAGCTTAAATTTACCTATCGTTGGCGATGAGAAATACGGCAAAAATAGGGCAAATAGAATGTTCTTGCATGCCTATTCTATCGCTCTTTTAAATTATAAATTTAAAGCACCGATCCCAAAAGAATTTAATACTCTTGGATTTGAGTTATCTAATAAATTTGAAATTTAAAGAGCAATAAAGAAATTATTTAGTAATATACGCCCTTTAATAACAACTTAGAAAGGTGATTAGTGTTCGAACAAATTAGCGAGTCTTTTAGATTGGCTGTTAGCAAGATACGTTTTGTAGATGACGAAAAAGCTCTAAAAAACGCACTTGACGTGCTCAAAAAAGCTCTTTTAAAAGCTGATGTTCACCATAAAGTCACCAAAGATCTGCTCGCGTCTATCGAAAGCGAACTAAAGCAAACTGGTGTTGGTCAAAAGAATTTCTTGGATGCGATCAAGTCAAATTTAACGACTATCTTAACAGCTCCTGGCAATCAAGGCTTTGTCTATGCATCAGTTGCACCGACCATTGTTTTGATGGCTGGTTTGCAAGGTAGTGGTAAAACAACGACAACTATCAAGCTTGCAAACTATCTAAAATTAAGAAAGAAAAAAGTTTTAGTTGCGGCTTGTGACTTGCAAAGATTAGCAGCAGTTGAGCAGCTAAGACAGCTCTGCGTTGCAAATGAGATCGATCTTTTCTTTATAGAAAATGAAAATAATCCTATAAAAGTAGCAAAAGAAGCACTAGAAAAAGCAAAAAGTGGCCTTTATGATGTGCTTTTGGTGGATACCGCTGGTCGTCTTGCGATCGATGAAAAGTTGATGCAAGAGATAAAAGATGTAAAAAATGCTATAAATCCACATGAAATTTTCTATGTAGCTGACGCTATGAGCGGACAAGATGCTGTAAAAACAGCTACAAGTTTTAATGAAATTTTAGGAATTTCTGGAGTTATCCTTTCTAAATTTGATTCTGACTCAAAGGGCGGCGTAGCTATCAGTATCGCTAAACAGCTAAATATCCCACTTAGATTTGTCGGTATTGGCGAGAAAGTAGCCGATATCGAGAGCTTTATACCAGACCGTATCGTAAGCCGTATAATGGGTGAGGGCGACCTAGCTACTTTGGTCGAGAAGACATCGACTATTATTGATGAAAAAGAGGCAAAACGTCTAAATCAAAAGATAAAAAAAGGTCAGTTTAACTTTAATGACTTTTTAGATCAAATGGAAAGTGTTAAAAAGCTTGGCAGTATGAAGTCTTTGATGGGGATGATACCTGGGCTTTCAAACATAGCAAATCAGATAAAAGATATAGATCTTGATAATTCAAAAGAAATTTTACATATTAAGGCTATGATAAACTCTATGACGCAAAAAGAGCGTGAAAATCCTGAACTTTTGAATAATAGTAGAAAAAGACGTTTAGCGGCTGGTTCTGGACTTTCTCAGATAGAGGTAAATCGATTTTTAAAGCAGTTTGAAAATGCCTCAAAACTTGCTAAGAAATTTTCAGGAAAAGGTGGAGCAAAAGGACTCGCAAATATGCTTTCTCAAGCAAATTTAAAAAGACCTGTTTGATAAAAGGGTTTAAATTTGGATATTTGTTATCTAAATTTAAGCTTTATTTAAAAATAAGAGGAGAAATATAATATGGCAACAGTAGTAAGACTAACAAGAATGGGACGCAAAAAAAGACCTTTTTATCGTATAGTTGTTACAGATAGCAGAAAAAGACGCGACAGCGGTTGGATAGAGAGCATTGGTTATTACAACCCTATGGTTGAGCCAAATGTTATAAATTTCAACAAAGAGAGATTAGACTACTGGAAAAGCGTCGGTGCTAAACTTAGCGACAGAGTTGCACAAATTACAAAATAATGGTTGAAAATTTTTTATACGAATACGCCAAGCTGATAGCTGATTTTCCTGAAAAGGTGACTATTGAGCGTCAAGAGCTTGGTGAAAATTTTATTGAAATTATCATAAATGCTGACAAGATTGATACTGGAAAACTTATCGGTAAAGACGGTAAAATGATAAATGCTATAAAGACCGTTATTATTGGTTGCAAAGCCAAAGATAATACAAGCTATAGGGTAACGGTAAAAGCTATTGAATAGTGATATTGTTGAAGTCGCTACTATTGGAAGATGTGTTGGTTTAAGGGGTTATTTAAAACTTCACAACAAGAGCGACTTTCCAGAACAGTATAAAAAAGGCGCAACCTTTTTTGATAAAAAAAATGATCAGCTCATCATAAAAGACTACAACAGACAAAAAGAGCTGGTTCTGTTTGAAAATTTTGATGATTTAGACCTTGCTAAAACACTTGTAAACAAAACTATTTATACCACAAAAGAGCTCACTAGAAAAAACTGCAAACTAAAAAAAGATGAATTTTTTCAGTTTGATATTATTGGATTAAAAGTTGTAGAAAATGGCGAAATTTTAGGTATCGTAGAAGATATCCAAGATAATTTTGCAAATTCACTTTTATATATAAAAACAGATGAAGAGTTTATTACAGCTGGCAAACCAAAGAATTTCTACATTCCATATTTGGAGCGTTTTATCGAAAGCGTAAATTTGGATAGTGGAGAGATTTTGGTAAAAGGCGCTAAAGACATCTTAGAAAATTCATGAAATTTACCTTTATTACACTTTTTGAAAGTTTAGTCAAACCTTACTTTTGTGATTCTATTTTAAAACGTGCGATTAATAATAAATTTATAGAAATTGATTTCATAAATCCAAGAAATTTTACCAACGATAAACACAATAAAGTTGATGATTATATGATCGGAGGTGGAGCAGGGCTTTTGATGTTTCCACAGCCTTTGGATGAGTCGATCAAATTTCTAAAAGAAAAAGATAAAAATACTCATGTGATATTTTTAACGCCAGCTGGTAAAAAATTTAATCAAAATGACGCAAAGAGGCTCTCTAAAAAAGATCATATTTGTTTTGTTTGTAGTAGATATGAAGGCCTTGATGAACGAGTTGTTGAGCTTTGGGCGGACGAAGTTTTTTGCATAGGCGATTTTGTTTTAACTGGTGGAGAGCTTCCTGCGCTTTGTATGAGTGATGCAATATCAAGAAATATACTTGGAGTTTTAGGAAACGATATGAGCCTTGAAGTTGAGAGTTTTGAGGATAATTTACTTGAAGCCCCATCTTTTACAAAGCCTGATAATTTTAGATCGATCTTTGTGGTTTCAGAGTTTTTAAAGGGTAACCATGTTAAAATCCACACTTTAAAAAATAAGATGGCTCACTGCAAAACAAGGTTCTTTCGCCCTGATTTATATCAAAAGCTTAAGCCACATAAATAAGGAAAAACATGAGAAATAAATACATTGAAGCATTTGAAAATGCTCAAATTGCTAGTAAAAATATTCCTGACTTCCGTGCAGGAGATACATTGCGTGTTGCTACTCGTATTCACGAAGGCGATAAAACTAGAATTCAAAATTTTGAAGGTATTTGTATAGCTAGACGTGGTAGCGGTACCGGCGAAACATTTATCATTAGAAAAATTGGTGCTAACAGTGTTGGTGTTGAGAGAATTTTTCCAATCTTTAGTGACTCAATCGAAGAGATAAAAGTTCTTAGAAAAGGTCGTATTAGAAGAGCTAAATTATTCTATCTACGTGACCTTCGTGGTAAAGCTGCTAAAATCCGCGAACTTAGAAAATAATTCTACTATCTGTCTTGAAGTCTATTCAGGACTTTTAATCTTATTTTTAAATTTAATTTTTTTAATTTTTTTGTTTTTTAATATTAAAATATCTATTTATTTTTATTGTTTTTACCTCTAGGCTATAAAAATTTAAAATATATAAAAAATTTCTGTATAAAGTTTCAGATACCTTATATACTAAATTTATTTATTTTCTACTTCTTCTTATTTGTATACCAAAATAAAAAAATAACACAACAAAGAATTACTCCAAGCATTATTGATACAACTATTATGGTAGCATTTTTAGTTTCATTAAATGGTAAGCCTTGTGTATTCATACCAAAAAAGCCAGTTATCAGATTTAGTGGCAGCATTACAGCTGATATCATTGTCAAAATGTAAATGTTTTGATTGATTTTGTCGTTTTTTATACTTTGTATAAATGTATAAATATCATCGATTCTGCAGGCATATTCATTGGCCATTGTTCTAAAAACATTTGCCTCATGAGTACTATTTTTAATCTCTTTTTTTAAATTTTGTTGCTCACTTTGGCAAATCGAAAGTGTCTCATAAAAGTGAGATATCTTATTTTGAAATTTTCTAATCTCATATTTTAAAAAGTGATTTCTTTTGATAAATTGATTAAAGTTTTTTAGACTAGCATAAATTTTTTCAGACTCGTTTCGCTCATCTTGATGTTATAACATTTTGTTTTCATATTCATTGCAATGTTTTTAAAAAT
>NZ_POZU01000038.1:0-74248 GCF_002914005.1 Campylobacter concisus
AGATAGAGCAAAACTCTTGGATCTACTGGAAGTATCATATAAATTTACTAGACACCCTTGAAGGCAAAAATGAATTATTAATTCACATAAATATCATCTTTTTTAAAGTCTTTTAGTCTTAAACTTATGTTGATGTCTTGCCAAAGTATCGGCGGTAGCACAAATATCATCCTATCAAGGCTAATTTTTTTCACATCCTCACACTAGCCATACCAGCTGTAAAACTCACAAAAAATTAGATATATCGCCGCAAAGCGCCAAGTAAAAACCGCGAGTAGATAAGCTGCGTATCTTCCCATTTGCCGCTATCTAGCGCGCAGTAAAGAACATTGCCAGCTTTGCCACCAAAGGCACCGCCGTTTATCACGAACAAATTTATACAAAACATCGTTTGCCACGAACAAATTGCTAGGCATCTACCCTGCCTCGCTAAAGTTTTTGCCAAGGTTAAAGCTGTAAATTCCACGCTTCATCTGCTCACATACTGAGCCAAGTAGGCGCAGCCAACCTTCATCCATCACGATGCCACCGCACCCATAAACAAACGCTCCTATCGGTGAGCAAGTAGTTACCTGAAGTCCTAAAAGCTCGCTTTACACCATGCTTTCATCAAGAGACAAAAATTAATTAGCCTCTTTTAGCCACTCCTTGATCAGTGCCCAGCCTGGCCTATTGCGTCTACAAGCTCATCTAAAGCTCATTTTGTATGCCCATGCGGTAAATTTAGTGAAATTTTAAAGAAGAATTTGGCAAGTCACCCCGCCAAATTTTGTATTAGTAGATTATTTTGCGTCCCAAGCTAGGATCGTATTGCCCTCGGCATCGGTAGCCACGTCGCCCATACCCATGATATTGTAGCCGCAGTCTACGTAGTGAACTTCACCTGTTACACCGCTAGCTAGGTCGCTAAGTAGATACATCGCGCTGTTGCCGACGTCTTCAGTCGTAACGTTGCGTTTTAGCGGGCTATTTACTTCGTTGTAACGAAGTATCATCTTAAAATCGCCTATTCCGCTTGCAGCAAGCGTTTTGATAGGGCCTGCGCTGATAGCATTTACGCGGATATTTTTAGCACCAAGGTCGTGTGCTAGGTAGCGAACCGAGCTTTCAAGTGCCGCTTTGGCAACGCCCATGACATTGTAGTGTGGCACAAATTTTGGTCCGCCAAGGTATGTAAGAGTTAGCACCGAACCACCCTCTTTTAGCACCGGTAGGACCGCACGAGTAAGGCTTAGTAGCGAATAAACGCTAGTACCCATCGCGATATCAAATGCCTCTTTAGTCGTGTTTACAAACTCGCCTTCAAGCGCTTCTTTTGGTGCATAAGCCACGGCATGCACGACAAAATCTATCTCGCCAAGGTCTGCTTTGATGCGATCCGCAAGACCGTCCAAGTGAGCGGGATTATTTACGTCAAGCTCATAGACGAATTTGCTACCAAACTCCTCTGCGATCGGCTCTACTCGTTTTTTCAGCGCGTCGTTTAGGTAGGTAAACGCCATCTGCGCACCTTGATCGCAACAAGCTTTTGCAATGCCGTAAGCGATAGATTTGGTGTTCGCAACGCCTACTATTAGACCCTTTTTACCCTTTAATATCATTATTTTTCCTTTCTACTTTTGCCTGGCTTTTTCTACTTATTCTACGTTAAAATTTAAAAAATAATACTCACGAACCATATGTTCGCTCCGCTTATTTTTTAAATTTTGCCTTGACTAAGCGAAAAATCCTGCGTAATTTGACTTAAAATTTTATAAATTAAAATTCGCGAAATCTCGCGAAAACGCCAAGCGACAGTATCGCGAAGCTAGACTAGGCGACTTACAATTTTGCGACGGGAGTTACCATGCAATACAGGTAATGACCGAGCAAAATTTTAAGACAACGAAGTATAGCGATGCGAGACGACGCGTATAAGCTCCAAAAACTTCGTCGCGTCCCAGCTCGCCGTACCTACTAACACTCCATCACAGTTTGCGATACCCGCTATCCCGCCGATATTTGCGGCGTTTACGCTACCGCCGTAAAGCAGCGGCGCACTCGTCTGCTCGCGAATGAAATTTAAAATCTCCTCGATCTGCTCCGCGCTTGCGCTCTTGCCTGTGCCTATCGCCCAAATTGGCTCGTAGGCGATCAGTAGTCGCTCGTAGCCAAGGTCGATATTTTTTAGCTGTTCCGCCAAAAACTCCTTCGTGCACCCCACTTCGTTCACGCTCAAATTTTCGCCAATGCAGTAGACGATCTGCCAGCCCGCCTTTACGGCGAAGTCGAATTTAGCTCGCAAAAACTCCTCGCTCTCGCCAAGCTCGCGTCGTTCGGAGTGCCCGATCAGCACGCTTTTTACGCCAAACTCGTCCAGCATCGCCTTGCCGATCTCGCCGGTGTGAGCGCCGCTTTCGCACGGATAGAAATTTTGCGCGCCGAGTTTAAATTTATGAGCCACAAGATCAAGCGCACTAAACGGAGGAAATACCGTCACGTCGTCGTTTGCGCTTAAATTTGCATCTAAAATTTGAGCGTATTTAGCAAAGCTCGCTCTCGTATGATTGCACTTTAAATTTGCTAAAAACCTCACTCCGCAGCCTTTTTAAGCGGTTTTATGCCGGGTAGTTCTTTGCCCTCGATGAGCTCCAAGCTAGCACCTCCGCCCGTGGAGATAAAGGTCATCTCGTCGGCGTCTCCCGCGCGCTCGACCACGTCGGCCGTGTCGCCACCGCCAACGACCGTAGTCGCGTGAGTATCGATGATGGCGTGGCTCATTTTGATGCTACCTTTGCTAAATTTATCCATCTCAAAAACGCCCATCGGCCCATTCCACCAGATGGTTTGCGCGTCGGCGATGACCTCTTTAAATAGCCTAATGGACGCCGGCCCGATATCTAGCCCCATCCAGCCGCTCGGTATCTCTTGAGCGGGGACGAATTTTACGGCGCTTTCTGCCGAAAAGGTCTGGGCTGCGACGACGTCTACCGGCAGGTAAATTTTAACGCCAAGCTCCCTGCCCTTGCGTAAAATTTCGCGCGCGTCCTCGATGAGGTCTTCTTCAAGCAGCGAGTTTCCGATATTTTCGCCGAGCGATTTTAAAAACGTAAACGCCATGCCGCCGCCGATGATGAGTTTATCCACGCGAGGAAGCAGGTTGTGCAGGGCTTGCAGCTTGCCGCTTACCTTGCTGCCGCCCACGACCGCTACAAACGGGCGCGCAGGGTGTTTGATGAGATTTTGAGCGAAATTTATCTCTTTTTGTAGCAAAAATCCCGCCGCTTTGTGCTTCTCGTCGTAAAATTTAGTGATCGCTTCAACCGATGCGTGCGCCCTGTGGCAGACGCCAAACGCGTCGTTTATGTAAAATTCACCAAATTCTGAAAGCTCTTTTGCTAAAGCTTCGTCATTTTTTGTTTCGCCCTTTTCAAAGCGCAAATTTTCAAGAAGTAAAATTTCGCCCGGTTTTAGCGCAGCGACTTTGGCTTTGGCGTCCGCACCGACGACGTCCTCGGCAAATATCACGTCTCTATCAAGCAGCCTCGAAAGCCTCTTTGCCACACCTCGCAGCGAAAATTTCTCCTCGAAGCCATTTTTTGGACGGCCTAAGTGGCTAGCCAAAACTACGCTGCAGCCATTATCCAAGCAGTAGCGGATAGTTGGTATCGCTGAGCGGATACGGCGGTCGTCGGTGATGTTTAAAAACTCGTCCATCGGCACGTTAAAATCGCACCTGACAAATACCTTCGCGCCGCCTAGCTCAAGGTCGTTGATCGATAAAATTTCACTCATTTCTCACCCTTTAAATTTACTTCGTAGCCACGATCTTAGCTAGGTCCACAAGCCTTGTCGAGTAGCCCCACTCGTTGTCGTACCACGCAAAGACCTTTACCATATCACCCGCGATGACCTGCGTAGTGTCGCTCGCCACGATGCTGCTGTATGCGCTCGTGCAAAAATCGCTGCTAACTCTATAATCGTCATCGACGAATAAAATTCCCTTCAAATTCGACTCAGCAGCCGCTCTAAACGCCTCGTTTATCTCCTCTTTGCTAGCAGGTCTTTTTAAAACCGCCGTTAGATCGACCATAGAGACGTTAGCGACAGGTACGCGGACCGCTTGTCCGTGCATCTTGCCGTTTAGTTCAGGAAGCACTTTTGCGATCGCTTTGGCAGCACCTGTGGTAGTAGGTCCGATATTTAGGGCTGCAGCGCGCGAACGGCGGAAGTCTTTGGCCTTCACGTCAACCAGGCTTTGGCCGTTTGTATAGGCGTGGATCGTAGTCATTAGCCCTTTTACGATGCCAAATTTATCATTTAGCACCTTTGCGACGGGCGCTAGGCCGTTTGTGGTGCAGCTTGCGTTTGAGACGATCGCTTCGCCTGCGTATTTATCGTCGTTTACGCCGACTACAAATGTAGCAGTATCATCTTTTGCGGGAGCGCTCATGACGACTTTTTTGATACCGCGAGCGAGATAGGGCTCGCACTTTTCGGTGGTTAAAAACTTGCCCGTACACTCCAAAACCACGTCTGCGCCGCAGTCTGCGTAGCTAAGCTCGTTTAGATCCCTTGTTGAAAAAACTCTTATCTTTTTGCCGTTTACTTCTATAAAATCGTCGCTTATCACCTTAACGTCTTGCTTAAATTCGCCGTGCACGCTGTCGTATTTGAGCAGATAGCGCGTCATGTCGCGCGTCGCCGTGTCATTGATAGCGACAAGCTCAACGTCGTCTCGCTCTAAAATAATACGAGCAGCGCACCTGCCGATACGTCCAAAACCGTTGATTGCTACTTTAACTGACATCTTAGCTCCTTTTGATATAATTACGCCTAATTCTACAAAAAAGAATTTTAAAACAAATATAAACAAGGCACTTTAATAGATGAAGTTAGCACTTTTTGGCGGGAGCTTTGATCCGGTTCATTTAGGTCACGATAGCATTGTGAAAATGGCACTAAGCGGCCTAGATATCGACAAACTCATCATTATGCCAACTTTTATAAGTCCCTTTAAGAGCGAATTTTCAGCTCCGCCAGAGCTTCGCCTAAAGTGGATAAGAGAAATTTGGGGCGGACTAGAGAAAGTTGAGATCTCAGACTATGAGATAAATTTAGCTCGCCCTGTGCCTACCATAGAGACGGTTAAGTATTTGTATGAGAAATTCAAGATAGATAAATTTTATCTCATAATAGGCGCGGACCACCTAGCTACGCTTGATAAGTGGCATGGCTACGAGGAGCTTAAAAGCTTAGTGCAGTTTGTGATCGCCAAGCGCAATCACATAGAAATTCCACAAAATTTACAAAAAATGGACGTGCACGTGGATGTTAGCTCGTCGCAGATCAGGCATCAAAAAGGGCTTGATGAGCTGCCTAGCGAGATAAAAGATGAAATTATAAATTTTTACCAAGGATACAAAATGCAAGAGAGATCGATGCAAGAGCGCACCGAAAGTATAGTCAGGGCTTTAGACGCAAAAAAGGCTGAAGAGATACAAGTGTTTGATATGAGCGGGGATGATTATTTCGTAAAAGCCGTAGTTATCGCTACAACGCTTGGCGAGAGACACGCTTACTCACTGAGCGAGGATCTAAAAGAGGAGCTTAAACCTCTTGGGGAGAAATTTATAGGTACGGAGAGCTCGCCTGATTGGATCGTGATGGACCTTGGCGACATTTTGATACACCTTTTAAGTCCAGCTTATCGAGCAAAATACAACATCGAAGAGTTTTTGCAAAAGCTAAAAACTAGCAAAGAGTCTTAACAAAAACAAGCGATGAGCAAATAAGCCATAAAAATATAAAAAATGCTAACAAAAATGGCTTTTTGCCCGTCGCTTTAAATATACTCCTATCTATCCCAAACCCCAAAGCACACATAGCAACACAAAGGCAGATGCTAGAGGCTAGCTTTAAAATTTGCACCAAATTTTCAGGGAAAAATGGTAGAGATCTAACGCATATCGCCACTAGGAAAAATAGCGCAAACCATGGTATGCTCTTTAGTTTTGAGCCGCCGCTATTTTGGCTTAAATTTAAGAAATTTAGCAAAAACAAAAATGGCACGAGCATGATGACGCGAAGCATTTTTATGATGACGGCGGTGCTACTTGCTGTGCCGTCAAATGCCGCTGAGGCTGCAACTACATGGGCTACTTCGTGAAGCGAGCCGCCGATAAAAAAGCCGGTTTGTTGCGGTGTAAGAGCTAGAAATTTAGCGATAAATGGGTAGATAAACATACCAATCGTCCCAAAAAGTACCACCGTGCAAATGGCGATAGCAAGCTTGTTTGCGTCTGCTTTTATCTCATTTTGAGTAGCCATAACAGCAGCTG
This sequence comes from Campylobacter concisus, assembly GCF_002914005.1. GTDB lineage: Bacteria > Campylobacterota > Campylobacteria > Campylobacterales > Campylobacteraceae > Campylobacter_A > Campylobacter_A concisus_N. The sequence goes on from NZ_POZU01000038.1 coordinate 6,321, forward strand.
CGCCGCATATGCTTGCTCCTGAGCCAATGAGCACGGTACTATCCTTACTAAGCCCCAAACCTTTGGCTACAAAAAGCGCAAACAAAAAGGTCGCAAAGACCATAAAAGTTGCGTATATCACGCCTAGAGTACCAACACTTGCGATCTCGCCAAGGCTTATGTTAAAGCCAAAAAGTATGATGCCTAGCCTTAAAATTTGCTTCCCTGCGATCGCCACGACGCCGCTTGATTTTAAAATTTGAGTCCGCTTAGTAAAAAGATTTGCAAAAATGGCGCCTAGAATGATAGAGATGATGAGCGGGCTTGTGTGAAATTTGGCCAAAAGCGTGTTTGAGAGCGCAAAAGAAACGCCGCAAATCAGCGCCAAAACAAGCACTGCGAGAATTTTGTGTGACATATTTTAATCTTAACTCTTTTTTTAAAAATGCAATTAGCACGTTTGGGTATAATTAGACGAATTTTATAATGCAAATTTAAAATAAAGATAAAGGGATAGGGCTATGATCATCCTTGGTGAAAAATATGCTTTTACCAGCTTAGAACTAGAAAAGCTTAGAAAGAAATTTGGCCAGGTGAATTTTTTATCCCATGAAAATAGCGACGCAAAAGCCTTGAGAAGCGCACTAGAAAATCTCATAAAATCAGGCGATCAAAGGCTAATCGTACTAAATACCGCAAAGCCAGTCGATAGTAAATTGGTTAGATTTCTCACGCTTTTGCAGTTTAAAACAAAGTATAAAAAGATAAAATTTCTAAACGTAGAGAATTTTTTAGAAATTTACTTGCAAAAGTGCTACATCCCAGAAAATGGCGAAAATCTTAATTTTTTAGATGAGATAAGGCCTTATGGTGCTTTTGCTTACGCACTCAAGCGAATGATCGATTATGCTAGCTGTTTGGTACTTTTTATCTTGCTTTTTGGTCTAAAATTTTATGTAAAAAGAAAGATAGACGAGCAATCGCCTGGAAGCCTTTACTTTTTACAAAGTAGAGTTGGGCTAGACAACAAGGAATTTGAGTGCATCAAATTTCGTTCGATGATGGAAGATGCCGAGAAAGATGGAGCAAAATTTGCTAGCGAAAATGACGAGAGAGTATTTGAGTTTGGCGAATTTATGCGCAAAACTCGTATAGACGAGGTGCCACAGTGTATAAACGTCTTTCGAGGACAAATGCATCTGATAGGTCCAAGGCCTGAGCGAAGGCACTGGATAAATTTCTTTGAAAAAGAGATTCCTTACTACAATGAACGCCATATCGTCCGTCCTGGGATTACCGGCTGGGCACAGGTAAACTACCCTTATGGCTCAAATACACACGACGCCAAACAAAAACTAATGTATGATCTTTACTACATAAAACACTGGTCGATTTGGCTAGAGATAAAGATCATAGTAAAAACTATTGCGATTGTATTTGAGAAAAAAGGTGTTTAAATTCTCAAGAGCATCATGAGTTTGAGATATTTTTAAATAAACCTTTTTTCGAATTTAATTTTGTTGCTTTTAGCCAAAATAAATGCAAATTCTACATCCTATCTTTAGCTGTGATTCCCATTATATTAAATGTTGTTTTTATCGAGATAGCAACAACTGCAAAGACTTTTAGTAAGCTATCTTCGTTTTCGTTTCCAACCACACGGTTTTCATTATAAAATTTATGAAAACTAGCAGCTAGTGACTTCAGATAGTCTGGGATCTTTTGAAGCTGCCTTGAGATAAAAGCATCCTCTAAAATTTCAGGTAAAATCAGTGCTTCAAAAAGTAAATTTTTAGCATTTTCATCTAGGCATTCAAAGTCAGCATTTATCACGTCACAAACGCTTTTTCCAGCCTTTGCGAAGATTTGATTTATCCTAGCGTGAGCGTAGTTTATGTAAAAGATAGGATTTGAGCTATCCTCTTTTTTAAGCTCATCCACATCAAATTCCAAACTACTCGTATTTGCCTTGCTTATAAAGATAAATCTAAGCGCCTCAGCACCGATCTCGCTTACAATATCGCTCATTAGCACGGCATTACCAGCGCGCTTGCTCATCTTGTATGGCTTGCCATCTTTTAGCAGGCTAACCATCTGCATAAGTATCACTTCAAGCTTATTTTCATCGTATCCAAGGAAATTTATTGCAGCCTTTAGCCTTGCAATATATCCGTGATGGTCAGCACCCCAAATGTTTATGTAGTGATCAAAATTTTTCTCAAATTTAGCGTTATGGTAGATGATGTCACCAGCTAAATATGTCGGTCTGCCGTCATTTCTAACTACGACCCTATCGTTATCATCGCCAAGCGTGGTTGAAGCGATATAAGTAGCACCATCTTTTTCGTACATTTGTTTTGAACGTTTTAGCTTGTTTATAGTTGGCTCTAGGCCATCATAAAGAGCCTTTTCACTGGCCCAGCTCTCTATAAATATCCCAACGTCAGCTAAATCTTTTTTAATGATCTCAAGCACGATATCCTTGCCAAACTCGGCAAGCTCGAGGTTTCTACTCTCGTCATAAAAAATTTCCTTGCCAAATTTCTCATTTGCAAGCTTAGCAATATCTAAAATATAATCCCCGCGGTAATATTTCTCCGGATAGACGACACTTTCGTTAAAAAGCTGCTCTTTTGCCGCAAGCGATATCGAAGTGCCAAGTAGATCAATTTGATTACCAGCGTCGTTTATATAGTATTCTGTTGAGATAGCGTAGCCAAGTCTTTTACCAAGTCTTGCCAAAGTATCACCGTAAACTGCGCCTCTAACATGTCCAATATGAAGCGGTCCAGTTGGATTTGCACTGATGTATTCTATTAAATAGCTATCTTTTTTCGCATCTTCTTTTGCAAAATTTTCGCTATCTAGCAAAATTTGCTTTGAAATTTCATCTAAAAACTCGCTTTTTAGCTTGAAATTTAAGTAGCCATTTACTGCACTAGCTTCAACTATTTTGCTATCACTAAATTTATCAGCAAACTCGCTAGCTATCATGGCTGGTGACTTTCTTAGCTCCTTTGCAAGGCTAAAAAGTGGTGTAGCATAGTGGGCTAAATTTTTATCCTTTGGCTTTTCAAGCACAAATTCACGCTCTAAAACCTTTGAAATTTCAACTTTTATTTTATTTTTCAACTCTAAAACCTATGCGTTTTTAGTTGTTTCTTCTATTTTTTGACTATCGGCATTCTCTTCTTTATGCTCGACTTTCTCACTTTTTTCAGGTGTTGTATCTTCCATCTCAGCCTTAAAAGTCTTTATGCCTTTGCCTAGTCCTTTTGCAAGTTCTGGGATCTTCTTTGCTCCAAAAAGTAAAACAATAATCGCTAAAACAACTAGCCAGTGACCAATACTAAAAGAACCCATTTTTTCTCCTCAATAAATTTTTCAAAATGTTATCATAAATTCCTGAATTTCTAGCAATCTATCCACTCATCAATAACGCGTCTTAAGTCTATTTTTGTGCTTTTTAACCTCATCGCTCTAAGAATTGATTTTAGCCCTTTATAGCTCTTTTCTATATCATCATTTACTAAAAAATAATCATACTCTAAAATATGCTCCATCTCTCCAACTGCGTTCATTAGGCGATTTTCTATCGTTTCGTCGCTATCAGTTCCGCGGTTTTTCAAGCGTTTTTTAAGCTCTTTTTTATTTGCTGTCGTGATAAAAACTGAGGTTATGTAACTTTTAAATTTTTCAAGTGCGATGTGAAAGCCTTGCACATCAATATCAAATATAACTATCTTTCCAGCCTCAAGTGCTGCCAAAACAGGCTTTAGACTCGTTCCATAATAGTTTTTATGCACTTGCGCCCATTCTAAAAATTCGCCCTTTTCTATACCACTTTTAAATTCATCTTCTTTTATAAAATAGTAATCCACTCCATCGACTTCGCCTTCTCTTTTTGCCCTTGTCGTGCTTGAAATAGAAAAATAAAGATCCTTCTCTTCCTTTAAAAGACGGCCCAAAAGCGTACTTTTTCCACTTCCACTAGGCCCAGAAACTACTAAAATTTGTCCTTGCAACTACTTTTCCTCAAAACTTATATTTATCTTTATGTTCATATCTTTTAGCACATCTCTTAGCGAGCTTTCGTTTAACGACTCATGGACGTGTTTTGTGATCTTTTTGGTTAGCTCTTCTTTATAGTCAGCATCGATTTTTGTTTCATCGCATGAGCTAGTTTGTGGCGCATTATTTAATCCAAATGCTGCTTGCATCGTATTTTCATCTATTTCCTCAATAGACGCTACATCAAAATTTAGGCTACCCAACGTCTCTTCTTTAAAATTTTCTTCCTCAAACACCTCATCTACCATGCCTAGGTCTTCTTGAGCAAGGACTTCTTCAAAAATTTCTTCATGATCTTCTTTAGCTAGCTCTTTTTCAAGATCTATATCTTCGTCTAAAGAAATCTCCTCTGCTTCTTTAGTAGATTCTCTATCTATATCTTCCTCTAAATTTTGACTAGCTTCATCTATTAAATTTGCCTCGCTGCTTTCAGGCTCAAAATTTTCATCACTATCAAAATCAGCCTCTAGCTCATCAAAATTTTCACCATCTTCGCTGGCTTCTTCGTTTAGCTCTTTATCCAAAGACTCGATCTCGCTGAGCTCTTTTTTACTTTGGCTTATATCATCTACAAAGTCTTCATTAAGCTCGGTAGTTTCTAAATTTTGAGAATTTTGCTCGACCATTTTATCAAGCTCGTTTTTCGCCTCTTCATCTGCCAAGTCGCTCTCGCCCATATCATCTATCTCATCCACAAGCGAACTAAGCTCATCAAAGTCATCGCTATGCTCTTCTTTTGTCACAGGTGGCTCATTATTTTGCTCTAAGGATTTATCTACATCTTCTGAATCAGCCATATACTTGCTAGCTATGTCATTTATAATATCATCATCTATGAGTTCAGTGTCTGTTTCATCAAAACTGATATCTTTATCCTTTAAATCCTCGGCCTCTAGTTCACTTAGCTCCTCTTTTAAAAACTCGTCATCTAAAGCCTCGTTATCAAATTTATCTGCCTTATCATCTTCTTTTGCTAAATTTTCAAGACCCATATCAATTTCTGGAAGCTCAAAATTTTCTAAATCATCAAAGTTTTTATTACTTTCGTCAAAGTCATTAAAATTTGCAGACTCATCTAGTCCAAGCTCAAGTTCTTTATCATTGTCAGTATCTTTGTTTTGTTCAAACAAACTAATAAATTCTGTTGGTAAAAAGGGCTTTTCAAGCATAACATCAGCAAAATCTGGCTTTTCACCGCCTCTAGGTGCTAGATACATTATCTTTTGATTTAAATTAACATCGCTGCTATCCATATCGCTATCGATGATAATATAATCAAATTGATCGCCAACACTATTAATATCGTCAAATTCACTATATTCTATGCCTAGCTTATTTAAACTTAACGTTATAAGGCGAGAAACTGCTGGGTTTTTGTTTATAAGTGCAACTTTCATGATCCCTCCTTGAAGAGCTTGAGGCTGTATTCTATGATAAAATTCATTGCTATTTACTTAAAAAAATAGCGCTGGCATATCGTTTAAAATCTGCACCATCATATCAGTTATGATTTTTATAATGCCAGCTAAAATAGCTATCAAAACCGAAAAGCCGATACTTACCTTAATAGGATAGCCAACAACTAATAGGTTAAATTGTGGCATAGTTTTCATAAGCATGCCAAAAATAGCATCTGAAAGTATAGAAAGCGCGATAATAGGAAAAGCCAGAACAAATCCAAACATAAAAAGATTACCAAAAAGCTTTAGGGCGTAGCTCATCACACCGCTTCTTGGATAAAAATCTCCAAGCGGTATAGCAGAAAGTGAAGTGGAATAAAACTGCAATATTAAATGGTGCCCATCAAGCATCAAAAATGCAAGAAGTGCAATAAAATTTAGAATATTTGCGATCACTGGCGAATTTGTACCAGTTTGCGGATCAAGCACTGAAGCCATCGAAAAACCCATAATCATCGAGATCTGCTCGCCAGCCATTTGAAGTATGGCAAAAACGATATTTAGCAAAAGTCCAGCGCAAAGTCCGAGCATGGCCTCACTTAAAATTTCCATGATCAAAAAATTTATAGCGTGCTCATGGGTGTGTGAGAGCGGGAAAAGCACGATACAAAGGGCGAAAACTAGTAAAGTTTTTACGCTAAGCGGAATTTGATTGTGAGAAAAAAATGGAAAAAATACGATAAGCCCACTAAGACGTGCAAAAAGGAGCATAAAGGTTATGACTTTATCCGCTCCAAAAAACTCGACTAGCTCCATTCTTTTATATTAACGCCTCGTCCATCTCAGCTGGGATCTCAAGCCCCATGAGCTTTAAAACACTAGGAGCGATATTGTTTAGACCGCCGTTTTTTACTTTTTTTACGCCATCTGCCATCACAAAACAAAAGACATCATAAGTCGTGTGGTTTGTCAGTAGCTCGCCACTGCTATCGCGCATCTCTTCGCAGTTTCCGTGATCGCTCGTGATGATCATAGCGTAGTTTTTCTCTTTTGCTTTGGCGTAAATTTCTCCAAGAGCCGTATCTACTGCCTCTACCGCTTTGATCGCGGCCTCATAGTTGCCAGTGTGCCCCACCATATCGCCATTTGCGAAATTTACTACGATGAAGTCTTGCTCGTCATCCATACCTTTTAGCACGGCTTTGCAAACCTCTGCTGCACTCATCTCTGGCCTTTCGTCATAGGTCTTTACCTTTGGACTAGGGATTAGCACCCTTGTTTCGTTGCTAGCTAACTCCTCGACGCCACCGTTAAAGAAAAATGTAACGTGGGCGTATTTTTCAGTCTCAGCCGTGTGAAGCTGTCTTAGCCCAGCCGCTGCTATGACCTCGCTTAGAGTGTTTTTTATCTTTTCATTTTTAAATAGCACTTCAAATTTAAAATTTGCGTCGTATTCGGTCATAGTGATTAAATTTTTGATAGCAAAAGGTCGCTCAAACTCGCTAAATTTCTCTTCGCCCAAAGCCTCGCAAATTTCTCTTGCTCTATCATTTCTAAAATTTATAAAGATCACACCGTCATCTTCGCCTATGCCTTTAAAGCCATTAAAACTAGCTGGCTTTACAAACTCATCTGTCACGCCCTCATCGTAGCTTTTTTGTAGATACTCACTTGGCATTAAGCTACTTAAATTTGCTCCATTTACCAAGCTATCATAGGCCTCTTTTACGCGCTCCCAGCGTTTATCTCTATCCATCGCGTAAAATCTTCCACAAACGGTAGCTACCTTAAATTTAGCCTCCAAGCTTTTTATAAAATTTATACCGCTATTTGGGTTAACATCGCGTCCGTCGGTGATAGCATGGGCAAAAACTTCGCAGCCATTTTTGCTAGCAAGCTCACACATACCGTCAAAATGCTCCATATGTGAGTGCACGCCGCCATCACTATAAAGCCCTATGACGTGGATCTTTTTGCACTTTTTAAAAAGAGCTTTTAGCGCTTCGTTTTCTGCTATCGAGCCATCGGCAAAACTACGTGAAATTTTAACCAAATTTTGATACAAAACTCGTCCGCTTCCTATGCACATATGCCCTACTTCGCTGTTTCCCATCTGCCCTTCAGGTAGTCCCACAGCGTTTCCAGAAGTTTTTATGAGCGAGTTTGGAATTTCTTTAAAAAATTTCTCGTAATTTGGCTTTTTAGCCGCCTCAAATGCGTTAAATTTAACGCTTTTATTAAATCCAATACCATCAGTTATTATTAAAATAGTTTTTTGACTCATTTTGAAAATTTATCCTTAATTTTAGATAATTTTTAAGGCCATTATACTAAAATTGCTTTTTTTAAAAATAAAGGCTCTCATGTTTTACTATATCTATGAAATTTTAAATTTTAATATCTTTCAATACATCACCGTTCGTGCTGGTATCGCTTTTTTCATCGCTTTTGCACTCACAACTTATTTGATGCCCAAATTTATCGCTTGGGCAAAGGCAAAAAACGCCGCCCAGCCTATCTACGAGCTTGCCCCACAAACTCACCAAAAAAAGGCCAAAACGCCGACTATGGGCGGACTTGTTTTTGTCTTTACAGCCGTACTTTCCACGATAATTTGCGCAAGGCTTGATAACGCATTTGTCTTAACATCGCTCTTTTGCCTAGTTTGCTTTACGCTGCTTGGCTACAAGGACGATTACAGCAAAATTTTAGGAGCAAAAAATCATGCTGGCCTAAGCCCAAAAGCAAAGCTCTTTTTTCAGTTTTTAATAGCCTTTGTTATTTCTATTTTTTTATATGCAAGTCACGAGCTTAGCACCGAGTTTTATCTACCTTTTTTTAAGCAACCTATTTTAGATTTAAAAATTTTTGCCATTTTCTTTTGGACACTAGTCATAGTCGCTGCTTCAAATTCAGTAAATTTAACAGACGGGCTTGACGGACTAGCTACCGTACCATCGATATTTTCGCTTCTAACACTTGGTGTTTTTGCTTACATCTGCGGACACGCGGTCTTTAGCTCATATTTGCTCTTGCCAAAGATCGCTGGCGTTGGCGAGAGCGTCGTCGTAGCCTCTGCGCTAATTGGCTCACTCATGGGATTTTTGTGGTTTAACTGCCACCCAGCTGAGGTTTTTATGGGTGATAGTGGCAGTCTAAGTGTTGGCGCATATATCGGTTTTATGGGCGTTGCGACCAAAAATGAAATTTTGCTCATCATAATAGGTTTGATATTCGTTGTAGAGACGCTAAGCGTTATCTTGCAGGTGGGTAGCTTTAAAATTTTTAAACGCAGAATTTTCCTCATGGCACCTATACATCACCATTTCGAGATAAAAGGCTGGGCAGAAAATAAGATCATCGTGCGCTTTTGGATCATCGCGCTTTTAGCAAATTTGATCGCGCTAACGGCGCTAAAGATCAGATAAGGAAAGTCATGAGAAAATCACTATTTGGCTATGGTGGCACAACAAAAGCTATCGCCAAAAACTTCGTAAATGACGGTTTTTGGGATATCTGTGATGATAAATTTAACGAAATTGCTAAGGACGAGTTTGGAAACACTCTTTTGCCAGTTAGCGAATTTGACCCAGCAAAAAGCAGTCTAGAGATACCAAGTCCAGGCATTCCACCTCATCACGAGCTTATAAAAAAAGCTAGGAATTTAGTTAGCGAATATGACTATTTTTATGAAATTTATAAAAATCATCTGCCATTTAATGTCTGGATCAGTGGCACAAACGGCAAGACTACAACTACAAAGATGATGCAGCATTTGCTAGAGAGTAAGGGTTCACTCATGGGCGGAAATGTTGGCATTGCGCTAGCAAATTTAGACCCAAGTGCTAAAATTTGGATACTTGAGACTAGCTCATTTACCCTGCACTACACAAAGCGCGCCGTACCTGGCATCTATGTGCTTTTACCCATCACTCCAGATCATCTAAGCTGGCATGGCAACATGAGCGAGTACGAAAAGGCTAAGCTAAAGCCACTTGCTAGCATGAGCGAAAGTAGCGTGGCGATAGTGCCAGAAATTTACGCCAGCACGCCAACAAAGGCAAAAGTGATCGCTTACAAAGATGAGAGCGATCTGGCTAAGTTTTGTGGTGTAAGCGTAGATGATATAAATTTTAAAACGCCATTTTTGCTTGATGCGCTACTAGCACTTGCAGTGGAGAAAATTTTATTTGACCGCTGCGACGTGGGGCTTTTAAATACCTTCGTCATCGAGGCAAATAAGCTTGAAGAATTTAGCGATAAAAATGGCAGAATCTGGGTCAATGACACAAAAGCAACTAACATAGACGCGAGCATACAGGCTGTTAAACGCTACAAAGATCATTTCATACATCTAATACTTGGTGGCGATGATAAGGGTGTTGATATGACGCCACTTTTTGAAGGCTTAAAGAGTTTAAGAGTAAAAATTTACGCCATCGGCTCAAATAGTGACAAACTCATGAAATTAGCGACTAAATTTGGCATACCGGCTTTAAAATGCGATTTTTTACAAAATGCTGTCAATGAGATAAATAAAGAGCTAAAGACCAGCGAGATAGCGCTTCTAAGCCCGGCAGCTGCAAGCCTTGATCAGTTTAAGAGCTATGCCGAGCGAGGCGATAAATTTAAAGAGTTTATAAAGGCGCTTTAAATTTACAAGCCCTTTTAAGTAGCCTTGTTAAAAATAAAAACATGCAAATTTATGTTTTTGACATAAATTTTTACTATAAAGTTTTATTGTTGAATACTTTTTAAGTTTGTGCTAATATTTAGCAAAAATTTCCAAGGAAGTTTAATGCCTCTAACGCCCAGAAATGATGTAAATTTTAAAAGAAATTTAATAGATATTATAAAATTTTCATATGACAATGACATAAGTAGGCCATTTATATCTAACAACAAACTACTTATTGGATATGGCTTTAGCCTAAAAGATGATATAGAACTTATTTGTGCCCAAATTTATAAAAACAACAAAGACAAAGTCATAAAAGATGTCAAGCAAACTATTGCTAACACCACGAGTAAGACTACCATAGAAAAGATAGATACAGATGAACTTTTAAAAAAGATAAATGATGCCGCAAAAGGGGCTTATGCAAAGTCTGGAGGTGCCGATACTTTACCTGAGTTTGAATTTAGCTCGGAAGATCAGCTAAATGCCATCTTGGAGCAAAAGCTTACGCCGCTAATCCAAGAGATAAATCAAAAATTAAACAACTCTCCACTTAAAAATTTACAAGCCATTTCACTTACTTCAGATACACAAAATAACCAAATTTCAAGAGAGCATGTCGCACTTTTAGCACTTCTTTATATCAGTAAAAAAAGTAATATTGATCCATCCCTAGCAAGCTATATCAAAAGCAAAAATCGTTTTAAGGCCTGGTTCTGGCTAACATATGAGAGCTTTAGTGATGAAGTAAGCAATAAAACATCTCTTTTGCGAGAAAAAATTTCAAATCAGTTTGGGCTTTATGAAAGCGATGAGCAAAATGTTAATTTTGCCGAGTGCATAGATGTTTTTAGCCATTTAAATATATCCAAAGCAAAATATAAATCAAAAAACCAAAACAATAAAGAGATCATCCAAAATGTCACTCATTTAGAATTTATGAAACTTCAAGAAAATGGATCAAATTTAAACGTATCAGATACATCAAAATGTGAGGCATTATTTCAACCATTTGTTAATAAGATAAATTCTTTATTAAGCACTCAAAGTACAAAGACCTTTGGCCTTGAAAACATATACTGCGTAAATTTAATCAGCTCAAATGCTTCAAATACTTCAAGAATAAATAAGCTCTTAAGGCAAAGAGAGGAGGAATTTTACAAACAAGAAAATATACTCTTACTATGTCCAAGAAAGATGACAACTCCTATTAGAGTCTTTCAACCTAAAAAGAGCGAATTTACCGTTGTGCTAGCTTGTCAAACTCCATTTGATTGCAGTGAGCTAAACCCAAAAGAGCTAAATTCTAGTAGACCAAACTATGGCAAGGTAAATTTATGTGAGCTAATACTTACTGACTTTAAATTTGACTCTTATGAAGATAGTAAAAATGAAGAGATAAAATTTAAAAATGCAAAGAGCAAAGACACGGTAATGCTCTATCAAGAAAACAAAAATGAAGAAGATAAGATAAATGGTGCTACCTTTACTAGCATAAAGCAAAATAGCGATGATATAGAGTATAAACTAGAAGATGGCGCTATAAGCATGAAGTACTTTGAAGACCAAACGTCTAACAACAAACACCTAAATTTCTCTTTATTAAATTTCGCCAAAGAGAATAACTTTACCCTAAGAGATGATAAAGACTCAGCCATGTTTGATATAAAGCTTCGTCTAGCACATGGTAATAATGTAGTGCCTACATCAGCATCAAGTTCAGGTCTTACTCTTACAATAAACAATCTCATCATTGAAAACGAAGATGGTAAGGCAAGTGAAGATATAGATAAGATATATCTTCATCACTGCTTTGATAAAAGTATATATGAGAGTATATCTTTAGTAAAAAATGAAGACTCAGATATCAAAAACTCATATACAGCTACATTTAATATCCCAATAGATAAAGAGAATAAAGGAGATACTAAATTTATACTTTATTCAAGTGATCTAAGTAAAGTTTATAGCACTAAAGATATTCATGCTCACACTGATACAGCTGTAATATCTTTAGGATATCAAGATAAGAGTAGTTCTAACTTTTGCTATAGCAATAAGATCTCGTTAAGAGATATAACAGATCATATAACAAATGTAATCTCTGATAGTGAGTATCCATTTAAGACAAATGAGCCAATAAGCTTAAAGGCTATATATAAACAAGAAAAAGGTAGTAAGAGATATAAAGAGATACTTTGGGGATATAAGGTCATAAAAAGTAAAGAGTATGATGAACTATCCAAATCAAATCCAAAAGATGTAGTAGGCTTAAAAGATCAAAAGGGTAAAGAGATAACATTTAAAATTTTAGATGTTATACAAAAAGATGATCTAGATAAGCTAAAGCAAGGTGGTCATACTATAGTATTTTTTGCATATCTTGAAGGTGATAAGGATAAATTTAAGTTTTTTACAAGATATGGCAAAAATCATATAAGAATAGATATAAAGATACCTTTATATATTAAATTTAAAGATGATAAGCTAGTTATATATGAGTTTGAGCATGCCATAAAAGAGAAGGCATTTGATGCTAAATTAAAGCTTAGTGATAATAAAGACGATGCTTTAATAAAAAATGATAATTACTTATATATAAATAAAAATATCTCATCAAATGAGATAAATATCTATGAAGATGATAAGCTAAGCAAAGAGCTAAAAAGTGATGAGAAGACAAATAAGAGCTATCAAATTTATGCAAAAGAAGAGAGCTCTAGTAATAATCAGTCTAATGCAGATAAAGATGATAAGCTTGGTATAAATTTATTAAGTAAAGAGAATATGGATAAATTTATTAACTCTTTTAATGAATCAAAGAGTTTAACCAGAGTAGATAGTGGTATGTGGGAAGATGGGGATGAGGGGATAAATGTTTTAATAGAGATTAAAGATTATCCATTTACACTAGATATGCTAAAACAAGTATTTACCAATATAAAAACAAATCAAGAATATATCTTACAAGAAATGGTAGATGAACTAAATAGAAGAGATGATGATGACGGAATTCAAATGTATGTAAAATATAAGCTTAATACTAGAAATAGATTAGAACATTTTTTTGGGCAATGCTTTGTAGAAACAAAGACAACAAAAGGTGATTTTACTCTAGAAGAAGAGTTAGAAAAATTTACAGAGAATAATATAATTAGCTATAGAGGTAAAGCTAGATTAGAAGAAGCTAAAAAACTATATCCGCAATATTACGACAAGACAGATCCTTCAAAATGGGCAAAATTTGTTGGTAACGCTATGTACTCTGATCGTGGAGAGGGTTATTTGGGCAATGATGGTGGCGATGATGGATTTAATTTTAGAGGTAGAGGAATTAAGCAACTTACTGGAAAATTTAACTATAAAGATTTCAACAAATATGCGCGTAATAATTATTGGCTAGATGAAGAAGTAAATTTTGTAAATTCACCAGATTTATTAACTTTAGATGGAAAATATGCTCTAGTTTCTGCTGCATATTTTTGGACTCTAGAAAGACCAAAACCTAAAAAATATCGTCTTTATGAAATAGCCGATGAAAGCAAAGCGGATTCGGATAATAGTGATATAGTAGAGCGCATAACCGCTGTTATAAATCCACAAAAACTTGGGCTAGAGCGTAGGAAAGAGGCGTATAAACGTATCAGAGATGCAAATATATTTAAGATGTTTCAGTAAGGATGTAGGATGAAATTTAAAAGCATATTGTTAGCCCTAATTGCTAGTTTAAATTTAAACGCTTTTGAACCTTTAAGCCCTGAAAATGCTATCAATAAATTTAGTAATGATTTTTACCAACTAAATGATTATGATTCAAGCCCTTGGAGGGATTATGGCACAAAGAGTAAACCAAGCTTTGCCTGCTATGACACCAAAGGAAAGTATAAATTTAAAAAATACTCTTTAGAAGACTTTATATGCCAGTCAGACTATAACTCTTTTAGAGATAACTATTTTAGCGATCTTTATAATCTAATAGTAAAAGAAAACCCAAATTTAAAAGAAAAGGCTCAAAAGATAGCTAGAGAAAGGATAAAAGATAGTAAAAAAGAGTGCATTAGATACTCAAAAAAAGAGTATGACTATAGCTTTATCACAAGGTCAGCATTTTTTGTATCTGAAAGTATCTATTGTGTAAAGAATTTCTATAGAGAGTATACTGCCAAGCTAGCTTTAATACTTTATGAAAATGATAAAGAGCTTTTTAAAAGAATTTATGGCAAAGATTATGAGAAATTTAAGGAGGTTTTTGAAGACACCTTAAAGTATGTACCAATAGAAAATAGTAGCGCACCAAGAGATGCAAAAAGAGCTGAAATAAATAACGAATTTTTGCAAAAGTACAAAATTTACCACTATGATGCCGATTATCCACAGATAGATGACCTATTATATATTGTGCTCGTGCAATACTCCCTAATAGACAAAAATGGTCATTTAGTTTTACCAGAGAATAGAAAAGAGGAGTAGTGTGCCTACTTCTCATCACTTCAAACTCCCCTCGTCTAACAACAAACACCTAAATTTCTCTTTATTAAATTTCGCCAAAGAGAATAACTTTACCCTAAGAGATGATAAAGACTCAGCCATGTTTGATATAAAGCTTCGTCTAGCACATGGTAATAATGTAGTGCCTACATCAGCATCAAGTTCAGGTCTTACTCTTACAATAAACAATCTCATCATTGAAAACGAAGATGGTAAGGCAAGTGAAGATATAGATAAGATATATCTTCATCACTGCTTTGATAAAAGTATATATGAGAGTATATCTTTAGTAAAAAATGAAGACTCAGATATCAAAAACTCATATACAGCTACATTTAATATCCCAATAGATAAAGAGAATAAAGGAGATACTAAATTTATACTTTATTCAAGTGATCTAAGTAAAGTTTATAGCACTAAAGATATTCATGCTCACACTGATACAGCTGTAATATCTTTAGGATATCAAGATAAGAGTAGTTCTAACTTTTGCTATAGCAATAAGATCTCGTTAAGAGATATAACAGATCATATAACAAATGTAATCTCTGATAGTGAGTATCCATTTAAGACAAATGAGCCAATAAGCTTAAAGGCTATATATAAACAAGAAAAAGGTAGTAAGAGATATAAAGAGATACTTTGGGGATATAAGGTCATAAAAAGTAAAGAGTATGATGAACTATCCAAATCAAATCCAAAAGATGTAGTAGGCTTAAAAGATCAAAAGGGTAAAGAGATAACATTTAAAATTTTAGATGTTATACAAAAAGATGATCTAGATAAGCTAAAGCAAGGTGGTCATACTATAGTATTTTTTGCATATCTTGAAGGTGATAAGGATAAATTTAAGTTTTTTACAAGATATGGCAAAAATCATATAAGAATAGATATAAAGATACCTTTATATATTAAATTTAAAGATGATAAGCTAGTTATATATGAGTTTGAGCATGCCATAAAAGAGAAGGCATTTGATGCTAAATTAAAGCTTAGTGATAATAAAGACGATGCTTTAATAAAAAATGATAATTACTTATATATAAATAAAAATATCTCATCAAATGAGATAAATATCTATGAAGATGATAAGCTAAGCAAAGAGCTAAAAAGTGATGAGAAGACAAATAAGAGCTATCAAATTTATGCAAAAGAAGAGAGCTCTAGTAATAATCAGTCTAATGCAGATAAAGATGATAAGCTTGGTATAAATTTATTAAGTAAAGAGAATATGGATAAATTTATTAACTCTTTTAATGAATCAAAGAGTTTAACCAGAGTAGATAGTGGTATGTGGGAAGATGGGGATGAGGGGGTTGGGATAATAAAGATAAAAAAAGAAGAGCTGCCTTGGATAGCTATCGCAAGAGAAGAAGTAGGAGTAAAAGAAATAACAGGCAAAGACCACAACCCTAAAATCATAGAATACCACTCGTTTACTTCAGGAAATTTCAAAGACGATGAAACACCTTGGTGCTCCAGTTTTGTAAACTGGGTAATGTCCCAGGTTGGTATAAAAGGAACCAATAGTGCTGGTGCATACTCCTGGAAAAATTGGGGGAAAAAATTGGACAAGCCCGCATATGGTAGTTTAGCAGTTATTGTTAATAAAAATGGAACAGGACATGTTGGGTTTGTTGTTGCTGTAACAAAAAATAATAATCTTGTAATATTAGGAGGTAACCAAAAAGATGAGGTAAGATATTCTATATATAAAAACAAAAATTTTACATTTGTATATCCGGAAAATTTTACACCCAATTACAGTCTACCTACTATAGAAAATGGCAATATTGACAACATAAAGGAAACTAGATGAAAAAAATTTTATTTATATTTTTTATAGTATTTTTTTGTAGTGGTTCGTTTGCACAAGTCTTTACATACAAAACAGATACCATAAGTATAGATTTAAGTACAAAGCAGATAGCAAAAGATAAGATCAAATTTAGTCTAACCTATGAAAATAACGCATATAAAGATATTGTAAAAATATCTGGAGTAGCCAGGAATAAAAATATAGATCTTGACCCAGAGACAGATGATGACGAATATGGCGAGAAAGTAGCCTACTTTGCAGATGAATACATATATGAAGGCAATGGATGCTACCTAGCACTACGAATAGATGCCGATGAAAACAAAAGAGCTATAGTAAATTTTGAAGAGTGTGAGACATTAAACAAAAAGGAATGGATACCAAAAAATATGCTTATATCAAAAGAGTATTTTAAAGAATTGTAGCGATCAAAATAAATTTAAAAAGATATAAAGTATAGTGGTTTTTAGATTTTCTTTTATTTGCTTATTTTTCTACTTTTTTCAAAGCCGAAGAAATAGGATATTACTATGAAAATAAAAAATTTTTAATAGCTATTGTGATGCTTTGACTGTCACTAATGATCCAAACAATAAATTTAAAAGGCGTAAAGACTTAGCAGATCCTATAGAGATATTAAAAGAGGGATATAAAAATACTTTTGGAGAAGTATTATGAAAATAATCTTTAAAATAGCACTAACTTTACTTATGGCATTAAATTTATCATTTGCAACAGATGATTATATAGATGATTATTATGATAGCTGGAAGCAAAAGACAATATCAAAAAAGTTTTTGAGTCAAGGTTGCAAAACAATATTAAAAGACATTTGGAATGAAAGCAAGGTTTCCTATCGTCAAACAACTATATTAAATATATACAAAGAGCCTATTTTAAATTTATATGGAGACTACGACCTAAAAATTAAAGAGATACAACATCTAAAAAATCAAAAATACAAAGAGTGTAATAAAAATTTTTGTTACGACTTTGATTTTAAGTGGTTAAACAACAAAAGTCTTTTGGTACAACTACATTTTCATGCTGATAAATATTCTAAATCAAGCTGTGAATTATGGCTATATGAAGAAGAAGATGGTAGCGTAGATGTATATAGTTTTACGTCTAAAAATTTACCCGATTAATAATGAACGATATATTTATGAAATCAATCTTTAAAATAATCTTAGCTTTACTTATAGCTGTAAATTTATCATTTGCAACAGATGATTATGATAATAGTTGGGAGAAAAAGGCGGTACCTAAGAAGCTTTTAAATAAAGACTGTAAAAAACTTGCAAAGAAAATTTGGAACGACGGTATGTATACTTATGTTGGTGCTACTATATTAGATGTATGTAAAGATTATATTTTAACGTTATTTTTTTCACCAAAACCAGAGTTAAAAGATGTAGAGCGTATGAAAGACACGAGATATATAGCTTATGGCGCAGACAATCTAACTTATGATTTTGATTTTAAATGGATAAACAAAAACGCTCTTTTGGTTCAATTATTTGCCCCTAAAAGTGAGCACAATCCTGATAACAGTTGTGAATTATGGTTATTTGAAGAGAAAAATGACAAAGTAGATGCATATCATTTTATATCTTGGAATTTACCTGACTGATTGTGAATAACGTACTAATGAAAACGATCTATAAAATAGCTTTAATATCACTTATAGCATTAAATATGTCGTTTGCAATAGAGATTAGTGGGGATGATTGGGAAAGAAAAACGATACCTAAAAAGTTTTTGAATAAAGACTGTAAAAAGCTTGCAAAGAAAATTTGGGTTGAAAGTATGGTCACTTACCGCAGAGATACAATATTAAATATGTATAAAGAGCCGATTTTAAATGTTCTTATTTATGAACCTCCTATAAAAGACATAGAATGTATGAAAAATATAAGATACAAGACCTATGATGCAAATAACTATTCTTATGACTTTGATTTTAAATGGATAAACAAAAACACTCTCTTGGTTCAGTTATTTGACACTAATCCTGAAAATATCTGTGAGCTATGGCTATATGAGGAAAAAGATGGTAGCGTAGATGTTTATAAATTTACATCCAAGAATTTACCTGACTAATAAATTTACAAAGGATAAAAGATTAAATTTAAAACCATACTATTAATAAGCTTTTTAATAGTCATAAATTTAAACGTTTTTGAGCCTCAAAAAAATGCCAATAGAGCCGAAATAAACTGCATGTTTATCTCTAAAAAGCTTCAAAGCCAATGGACAAAAGATGACTGGGAGCAATGCAAAATAGATAGCAATAATACAATGCCCCATAAGCCAGTTGCAGTAAAATTAGATGGTGCTTTAGCTGTGCTTACGTTTTTAAAAACGCAAAACAACAAAACACAAATGGTGCTTTTAAACATAGATAAAACCTTAATAAAACCTGATATTATAGACATTCTAGATGAAATAAAATCAGTATTTTTTACAGAAATAAATAAAAAGAAAAATCTTTGTATCATCAATAGCTGCTCTTTAAATGACACAAGGAGCAATGTAACTAATTGCTATGAGTTAAACAAAAAAGAAAATTCGATCATTGTTTCGCTTCTAACAAAAGTCTTGAATTTTCAATGTAACGACAAGTGTGTAGAATATGATACGGATGCTGTTAAAAAATTCCTAATAAAAAATCCTAATGGATATAGTACCGATGGATCATAGAATATGAAATTTTTCAAATTTTTAAATAGTGTATTTTTATTAGTATCATTGCTGACCTTCAATGGTATGGGAAAAGATGAAATACCAAATTTTAAATACAAAGACGTATCTAACTATTATTTTAAAACGGGCAGCGATAGCTATTCTGTAAAAATTTTACGTAATTATAGTGAAGACAATCTGGGTCAAGTAATAGGCATAAAAGAGTGCGCAATTATTTACAAAGACAAGATAAAAAATGGAGTTTTTGTTGCGACGATATGTCCATGTGGAATGTTACAGCTAATGGTAATATAATTGAGTTTAAAGGCGGAACCCAAGACAGAGATGGAAATATAGTAGACTTTTATATACTTTTTAAAAAATTAGCCTCGAAATTTTATTTGTATGAGTACACTTGGAAATTTGGATACATAGATGAAAATACGAGCGACGAAAAGATTAGTAAAGTAGAAAATTACTATACGAATCATGATAAAGACGATAGACTTTATATAAATCAAATCACTCCAAAAATTCTCAGTGACATGAGAAAAAATTTTATGAAAAAATAAGCAGTAACTAGGTAATTTGAGTAACATGTTAATAGGACAAAAATTTATATGCTTATAAACTTTTAATGCCTAGCAAAGTTACTATAAAATATTGACCTAAAAATTTGAACAAACAGAAAATAGTGGAGTAAAGGTAACTTAGCAGTCATAGGTGACCCAATTAGCATCAAAAATATTTTGCGAAAAGCAAATATAATAAAAGATTTTACTACAAATTCTGGCATCAAACTTGGCGACAAACAAGACCAAATTTTAAAGAAACTAGGTAAGCCAAACGATCTACAAGAAGAAAACGCCATTTCTATCGTCACCTACATCACTGAGCAAAATGAAAGCAAACTCTTACAAGAATTTGATATGCCACTCTACTACGAGAAATTCATCTTTTCTAATGGAGTTTTAAAAGAGTATGAATTTGGATTTGAATATCCGTGATATTCCGCGGATCAGGATATTAATTCCATAGAGTAGCAAAAGATATTTTACGGCCTAAAAGCGTAGAATTTCTACTCTTCGTCCAAATTTATTTCAGGTAGTTTCTCTTCAGCAAAACTCTTATCTTTTTTGGTAGCTGGTGTAACTTCGCTCGCTTTTTTTAAAAGCCCATCAAGCCCTTGTCTTACCAAACGCTCCTTTAGCTGCTCTGGTGTATCTTTTGTGCCGTCAAGATCACTAAAATCATTAAATTCCTCGTAATCCTCACTCTCTTTTTGAACCTTGATCTCGTAATCAAGCTTGCCATTAAGTCTAGCTAGCTCGTCGCTTATCGCAGCGCAAAAGACCTCAGTGTATCCTCTGTGAGCGCAGTTTTTGGCTAGAAATTCACTCATCACGTTTAGGTGATTTATATAGTCATCTTGCAAGATATTTGCCTGTAAAAGCTCAAATTTTAAAAAGAGCCAGTAGGTGTTTAGTACGTCACTTTCGCAGTATTCGTTGATCTTATCAAGCTCGCCTGCGTAGTAAAGCTCAAGCACCTGATCGCCGTGCACGTCGTATTTTCCAGGTAAATTTAAGCTAGCGCAAAGAGTATCTAGTTTTAGTCCTCTCACACTTCCAAAATCGCTTATAAAATCAAGCAGATCAAGGTGAAATTTAGGCGAATACCTTGCCCTATAGTTTTCCCATTTGTTTTTATTTAGCTCTTTATTTTCGCTCTCGTAATATGCCGCCGCATTTAGATTGTAGCGCATCGCACGCACCATTAACATCGGCAGGTCAAAACCCCTTCCATTAAAGCTAACAAGCCTTGGATTATAATCATTTATAAATTTTAAAAATTTAGCGATGATCTCGCGCTCATCCTTGCCCTCCATCGTGCTAACTTTTAAAAATTTGCCGTACTCATCAGCCATAACAGCAGAAATGGTGACTACTCTATGAAACATCACAGGCAAAAACTCACTACCACTGGCCTCTTTTTGCAGTGCCATCGCTTGCACGCTCACATCTTCATCGCTCCCATCAATGCCATAAATTTTTCTTATCAAATTTGCATCAGGTATCGTCTCGCAGTCAAAGACACAGATGTAACTTTTCGCCATTTTAGCCCTTTTTTAAGCATTTTTTTTTAAAATCATACCAAAAATTTATATCTAAAGTGATCAATGCAAAACAAAAATCAACTAAAAATAGCCATCGTCAAACTCTCCGCTCTTGGGGATATCGTGCACGCAGCTATTGTACTTCAGTTTATCAAAAAGCACTATCCAAATGCCCATATCACGTGGTTAGCTGATACTCGTTTTGCAAGCCTTTTAAAAGATCATCCGCTTATCGACGAGCTAGTCGTTTTGCCGCTTAAACAAAGCTTTAAACAAAGCTACAAGATACTAAAAACTCTTGGTAAATTTGACAAAGTGATCGATCTGCAAGGACTTTTTAAATCAGCCATCGTAGCAAAAATAATAGGCAAGCAAACTTATGGCTTTAGCAGAGAAAGTGTAAAAGAAAAGATCGCAGCTAGGCTTTATAGGTATAAATTTAAAATTGATTACAACGAAAATATAATCATTAGAAATTTAGCGCTTGTGGCTTTTGCTCTAAATTTTAGCTTTGAAGCAAGTGAAATTTTAGAGAAAGTACCTTGCTTTGAAGCAAGTGAAATTTATAAAAATGAAAGTGGTAAAAAACGAGTTTTAATCGCCGCATTTGCAAGTGAAGAAAGCAAAATTTATAACAAATTTAAAGATGTGATCAGACTACTTGAAGAGCGCGAAATTTACCTTTGCTACGGAAGTGAGAGCGAGAAAGTAAGGGCTGAGGCGATCATCTCAGGCACCTCGGCAAAGCTACTTGAAAAACTTAACATAAAAGAGATGATAAGCTTCATTACAAGCTGTGATTTAGTAATTGGCAACGATAGTGGCCTAACACACCTTGCTTGGGCGATGAATAAGCCTTCTATCACACTTTTTGGTAACCGTCCAAGCCACAGAAATGCTTACATCACGGATAAAAATTTAGTTATAGATATGGGCAAGCAAATAGATGCCAGAAGTATCGATAAAAACGACTTTTGCATTAGAGAAATTTTCCCAGAAACGATCGCAAATTTTGCAAAAAGGCTACTAAATGGATAGGCTCTATCTGGCTGGCTTTTATACTTTAAAGTTTTTTATATTTTTACTACCTAGCTCACTTAGAGATTTGCTCGCTAAATTTTTAGCTTTTTCGTATATGAAGCTTAATAAAAAGCGATTCCACGTCGTTATGACAAATTTAAATCTTGCATTTGGCGAGTCAAAAACCAAAGAAGAGAAACTTGAGATCGCCAAAAAATGCTACTACAACTTTGCAAAATACCTTGGTATAAATTTCATCCTAAACCAAAACACAACAAAACAAAAGATACTAGAGCAAGTTGTTTTTAAAAATGAGCACTTTTTACTTGATGCGATGAAGTCTGGCAGGCCTATCATCGTCACAACTGCGCATTTTGGGCAGTGGGAGATATTTGGCCTAGCAGTTGCAGCTTATTTTGGGCCATCATCAGTGCTTGGCAGAAGGCTTGATAGTAGCGTCATGGATAAAATTTTAAGAGCCAACAGATCACAATTTGACGTGGAGCTTATCGACAAAGATGGCGGTGCAAAAGATATCTTAAAAGCGTTAAAAGCTAGGCGAATAGTAGGGATTTTGGTAGATCAAAACACCGCACCAAAAGATGGGATAAAGGTGAAATTCTTTGGCAAAGATGTGCTTCACACGCCAGCTGCGAGCGTGCTAGCGCAAAAGACAAATGCCCTTATCATAAATGCGTTTATCTATCAAAAAGAGAAAAATTTAAATGAAATTTGCTTTGAAGAGCCTATAGACATAAGCACGTTTGACAAAGAAGAGGCCGTGCAAAAAGCGACGCAAATGCAGTGCAGTGCGTGCGAAGAGATGGTAAGAGCAAAGCCTGAGGAGTACTTTTGGTTCCACCAAAGGTTTAAGAGATTTTACGAAAAAGAGTATAAATGCTAAGCGTTATCATTCTAACTTGTAATAGCGAAAAATATCTAAAAGAGGTACTTGAAAGTGCTAAATTTGCTAATGAGGTCATCGTTGTAGATAGTGGTTCAAAAGATAGCACAAGGCAAATTTGTGATGGCTTTAGCAATGTGAAATTTCACGAGCAAGCTTGGCTGGGATTTGGCGCGCAAAAGCAAAAGGGCGTAGATCTAGCCAAAAATGAGTGGGTCTTTGTGCTTGATAGCGATGAAGTGATCACAAATGAGCTTAGAAATGAGATCATTAGCGCGCTAAAAGAGCCTAAATTTAGCGCTTACAACGTAGCAAGGCTAAATTTTTTCTTTGGCAAAGCAATCAAAAATATGGGGCTCTATCCGGACTACACAGTGAGGCTTTTTAACAAAAATTTTGCCAAATTTGACGGCAGAGCCGTACATGAAAAGGTTATTTTAAATGACAACACACAAAAGCTTGGAGTGCTTAAAAATCACTTCTTACACTATGCATATGAGAGTATCGAGCAGTTTATAGCTAAGCAAAACCGCTACTCAAGCATGGGGGCGAAAAGGAATTTACTAAAGGCACTTACGAGTCCAGCGTGGACATTTTTTAAGCTTTACGTGCTAAAAGGTGGCTTTAAAGAGGGCTTTACTGGCTACGTTATCGCCAGACTTTACGCCCAGTACACATTTTGGAAATATATAAAATGAAAATACTTGTGATTAAATTTAGAAACATCGGCGACGTGCTTTTGACTACGCCACTCATTGAAAATTTGTACCACTACTACCCAGATGCGACCATCGACTTTGCCCTAAACAAAGGCACAGAAGCGATGATAGAAGGCAACCCTTATATAAATAAAATCCACATTTACGATAGGCAAAGTGCGAATTCTGGCTTTTTAAAAAAACTAATTACCGAGATAAAATTTATAAAAGCCATCAAAAAAGAAAAATACGATATGGCCGTGCAAACAACCACGGGAGACCGCGGCATCATCATCTCAAAATATGCAAAGATCAAAAAAATAGTAGGCTTTCTTGGCAAAAATCAATCAATAAATAAACTTCTAAACATCAAAACAAAATACTATGAAAATTTTTCACATACGATCGATCATAATCTAAACGCTTTAAGGGCTTTGGGATTTGAACCGGTTAGCAAAAAGGTGAGTGTATTTTCGGACGAGAGTGTGGAGCATCTAAATTTACCAAAACGCTTTGTACATATGCATCTTACAAGCCGCTGGATGTTTAAATGCGCAAATGATGAGAGTATGGCAGAGCTCATCGACTACTGCGAAAATGAGCTTGACGTAAAGGTTGTGCTAACAAGTGATAATAAAGAAAATGAGCTAGAAAAGCTAGCAAGCGTGTTAAAAATTTGCAAAAGTGAGCCTATAAATTTAGGTGGCAAGCTAAATTTGAAACAAACGATCGCCCTATCAAAGCACTCAAGCCTTTTTATCGGTGTTGATACTGCTATAATGCACATCGCTGCGGCAAATGACGTGCCAGTCATAGCCTTTTTTGGTCCAAGCAATGCTTTTGAGTGGGGGCCTTGGGATAACTCACTTATGGAAAATGGCTACACAGCGCAAAATGGCATACAAAGCATGGGCAAACACATCGTCTATCAAAAAGACTGGGACTTTGTGCCTTGCGATAAAGAGGGCATAGCAAAGCATGGCATAGAAAAGACATTGATGGATTTTAGCGACGAAATGCCAAAAATAAAAGCCAAAATAAAAGAAATTTTAGGATAGGTAGATGAATATTCTTCACACGCAGACACTTTTTAACTGGGGTGGCGA
This sequence comes from Campylobacter concisus, assembly GCF_002914005.1. GTDB lineage: Bacteria > Campylobacterota > Campylobacteria > Campylobacterales > Campylobacteraceae > Campylobacter_A > Campylobacter_A concisus_N. The sequence goes on from NZ_POZU01000038.1 coordinate 31,285, forward strand.
GCAAAATAAGACGCTAAATGAGATGCGTTTTATGCGCGAGATGGGTCACAATGTCATACTTTTTTGTAACCCAAACTCTCATATAGAAAGTATTGCAAAAAAAGAAGGCTTTAGTGTTATAGCACAAGAGATGAATAAGAAAAATTTTCATAAAAGCGTACCAGCACTTTGCGAAGCGATAAGCTCAAACAAGATAGATATCGTAATCACGCATGGCTCGACTGATAGCTGGGTTGGAGCCATAGCTGGGCTTTTTTACCGAAGCAAGGGCGTTAAATTTTACAAGGAAAGGCATAATCTTTTTCCTATAAAAGGCTTTCTTTCAAAACTCATGCACAAAAAGCTATTTGATAAAATTTTATACATCTCAGATAGTGTCAAAGAGTATCTTCTAAGTATTGGCGTTAGCAAAGATAGGCTAGTTTTTATGCCAAGCACGGTTAATGTTGAAAAGATTGATAGCACAAAAAGCACTTTTAGAGATGAGTTTGGGATCGCTAAAAACGAGCTAGTCATCGGCACTTTTACCTCACTTTACCGCAAGAAAGGGGTCTTTGACTTTGCAAGTGCCGCAAAAGAAATTTTAAAGACAAAGGATGCGACTATTGTTTTTTCTGGCAACATTAGCGACAGCACAAAAGAACAGATCGCCTCTATGTTTGATGAAAAAGATAAGATCATCTTCACTGGCTTTAGAAATGACGCGGCAAATGTTATAAAAAGCTTTGATATCTACGTATTTGCTTCGCACTCTGAGGGGCTTGGCACAGTTTTGCTTGAGGCGATGAGCTCAAAAGTGCCAGTTGTAGTCTATGATAACGCGCCGATGAACGTGCTAGTTAAAGATAAAGAGCGTGGGCTTTGTGCTAAAAATTTAGATGAGGTTTCACTAAAAGAGTGTATTTTAGGGCTGATAGATGAGCCTGAAAAAGCTAAAATTTACTCACAAAATGCCTTTAAATTTGTGAATGAAAACTTTAGCCACAAGGCGCTAAAAGAGGCTATTAAAAATTTACTGGAGCAAAAATGAACTACCCAGTTTGCGTGCTAACGATGCATCACTGCAATAATAATGAAAATGACTTTGCCATTAAGCCAGAGCTATTTAGAAAAGCACTTCTTATGGCGCTAGATGAGGGCTATAAATTTATAAACTACAGCCAGTTTAAAGATATAGCTAGTGGCCGAGTAAAAGCCTCAAGAAAGAGCATTTTGTTAACTTTTGATGATGGATATTTTGATAATTATAAATTTGCATTTCCTATCCTAAAAGAGCTAAATATCCCAGCTGTGTGCTTTTTAATAACAGATAAGATCAAAGATTTTAAAAGGCAGGATTACGATTTTTCGTTTAAGATACACAAAGATATCGACTACAACAAAGATATAGAGTATTTTTTAAATTTAGACGAGATCAGACAGATGCAAGAGAGCGGGCTTTTTGAGTTTGATAGCCATACAGCGAACCACTTTTCTTGTAAATGCAATGATGAAGAAAAATTAAGAGAGGAATTTTCTAGCTCTCTAGCTAAGATAAAAGAGCTATTTCCCGAAAAACAAGAATTTGGCTTTTGCTTTCCCAAAGGGCACTTTAACGAGCTTTCACTAAAGGTTGTAAGAGAGTATTATGACTTTGCTTTTAGTGTGATAGATGGTGGATTTTGCGCAGGAGATGATAAATTTAAGATAAGACGTATCGATATCTCAAACAATGCAAAAAGTGAAAAAGACTACATTTTTAGGGTCAAAAAGAAGCTTTTTATCTATTCTACGCCGGTGCTAGGAAATTTATATTCAAATTTTAGAAATAGAGACTATAAATAATGCTTGAGGCATTGAATGAGGCTTGTAAAGAAATTTTAAAAGATAAAAAACAAGCCTTAATCGCTCTTACTGGGCTTCACGGTAGTGGCAAAAGTACACTTGCAAAACAAATTAGAAAAAATGGATTTAAAAACTTTAAACCTTATCAAATCGCTGTAATCGATGATGATGTAATGAGCCTAAATTTATTTATAGCTCGTCCAAAGATAAAAATCAAAAGCGATCATCAAGATGAGTTAAAACCATTTTTTAAATTTATCATGCCATTTGTAAAAGTCGTAATATACGTAAGCGCAAATCCACTTTTACGTATAAGTAAATGTGACATTCTTTGTATTTTAAACGCTGATGAAGAAGCTCGAATCGCTGGAATTTATAAAAGAAATTCTAGTGACGATTTAATCAACACCCAAAAGCATATAAATAAAAAAGAGCTTGATCTAGCAGGCCTTGCATATAAAGTCAAGTTAGAATTTGACTTAAAAGTTGGAGCAAAAAAATGAATAATCCCGTCTATGTAATATCATTAAAAAGAGATGAAGAGCGAAGGCAAAATTTACAAAGACAATTTAACAGATATGATGAATTTAAAATAATAGATGCGGTTGATGCTAAAAATTTTAGTGTCAATGAGTATTACAATGCAATGATAGATTGCTTATTAAAATCTTGCAATGAAGATTATAAATTTAAAATACCGCCATTAATTGCGACACCAGGTGAGCTAGCATGTACAATGTCACACATAAAAGCTTATGAGGATTTTTTACAAGGCGACGCGGAATTTACTTTAATATTAGAGGATGATGTTATTGGAAATGACGAGTTAATAAATGAGGCCTTTTTGCTATGCAAAGATATAAGTAGTGATAGCATTTTAATATGTGGTGTGCAAGATGGTTTAAATAGTAGATTTCGTGCTTTTGGCAAAAAAATAAAAGAAAATTTATATCTTATCTCACCATACTCATACGCTAGTATATATAGAACTGCTGCTTATATTCTAACAAGAAAGAGTGCAAAAGCTCTGCTTGATTTTTACAAAGATGGTCTTTACGGAGCCGATAAATGGGAAGCGATCCTAAAAAACACTGATCTAAAAATGTATTTTAGCAACATCTTTTCTCATCCAGAGGAACTAGGCAACTCTAGCTTGGAAAACCAAAGAAAGCAAAAAGAGAAGATAAATTCTCTTTTTAAAAAATCTAATAAAAATTTCTCATACAAAATTTCAAGATTTTATGAAAAACATATTGCTAAAAATGAGAGAATTTTTACAAAGTAAAATTTCTCCTAAGATTTTAGTGTTGAATATATTGAGCCTAAAAAGTCATTTTGATAGATAAATAGTGTCTTTTTTAGCCAACTTGCATCTTTTTTTACAGCTATGCGCCTTATATCATCGAGTACACCATCAGGTTTATTTATCCCACGCTTTGTTGTGAAAAATACCTCATAGCCGACACTTTTTGCCACATTTTTTAGCTCATCATTAAATTTACCTCTTGGCCAGCAAAGTAGCTTGTCATCAAAGCCAAAATTTTTATACATAAATTCTTTGCATTTTGTAAAATTTTCTTTCATTTCACAAATACCAAAATAATCATCAAAATGCGTATAAGTATGCGAGTGAAAGTCAAAGCACTCTTTCATCTTTGCTATTTCCTCGTAGTTTAAAAATACATCTTCAGGTCTAGTTGGTGCAGCATTTTTGTATTCATTATGATCTAGCTCTATAAACTCGCCACTTTTTCTACTCGCCTGCTCTATCCAGCCAGCAACTAGAAAAATAGTCGCTTTAAGATTAAATTCCTTGATAATAGGATATGCGTAGATAAAATTATCCTTCCAGCCATCATCAAATGTGATAAAGACACTCTTTTTTGGCACACTAAGCTCACCTTTTTTATATGCTACAAACTCAGCCGAACTTAGCGATTTGTAGCCATTTTGAGCCAAAAATTTCATCTGATCTCTAAACTCATCTACGCTACTTGCAATAAACCCACTTTTTTTAAGCACATGATGATACATCAAAACTGGTACGCTCATTTTACAAGTTCCATATATAAATTTTGTGTGTTCTCTATCATTTTTTCGATACTAAATATCTCTTTTACATACTCTCTGCCAAACTCACCCATCTGTTTTCTTAAATTTTCATCCAAAATAAGCTTTTCAAGCACCTTTTTTAGCCCCTCTTTATCGCCATTTTGAAATAAAAATCCACTCTTTCCATCACTCACAGCCTCGCCAAGACCACCCACGTCGCTTCCGATGGTAGCTAGCTTACACGAAGACGCCTCAAGTAGCGCTCCACCGATAGCCTCCATGTCTGAAGGTAGCACACAGATATCAAGTGAGCCCAAAAAATCGCTCACATCGGTTCTGTTGCCAAGCATGAATATATTTTTTTTATCTTTTATACACTCTTTTAGGTTCTCATTTTGAGGACCGTCACCTATGATAAAAAGAGCTGAATTTTCTAAATTTAGTTCACTAAATGCATCGATTAAGAGCTTGTGGTTTTTAGCAGCCCTTAGCACTGCCACGATACAAACACCCACCACATCGTCACTTAGGCCAAATTCTTTTTTAATATTTATCTTAAATTCTGGCGTGTATTTTTGTGTATCGATGCCAGTGTAGATTTTTAGTACCTTCTCTTTTTTGACACCTCTTTTTATAAGATCAACGCAAACTGAGTCACACACGCCTACTACTTTTGTGCTTAGGTTATAAGGTAGTGGCGAGGTGATAGGCAGCTGTAAATGCCTAGTGCGAACCACACTAACGCCACAAATTTTGCCCACTATAGCGCCTATTGTACCGTCTTTGCCTGAGTGCGTTGAGATAATTTTTATATTATTTTGCTTTACAAATTTGCAAATTTTTAAAATTTCAAAGATATTAAAAGACTTTTTGAGATTAAACTCAACGAATTCACACTCTATTTGCTTCTCAAAGCTTTTTGAGCCAGGATTTAGGCCGTAAAAAACCTTAAATTTGCTCTTATCTAGTCCATTTATCACACGCTGTGTGCGGTGTTCCTGCCCACCAAATCCAAGAGAGCTTTCAAGCTCAAGTATATTTATCATCTTCTACTCTTTAAATTCTTTCATTTTTTTATTTGACAAAAAGCCATTTATTGTATTAAAGATTTTTAAAATTTTTGATACATTTTCATACGATTTTACATTTTTTAGTACTTTAAGCAAAATTCTCTGTTTTAGTCTAAGTTTTGAAAAACCAGCTGAATTTATGATGCTATCAATATCTTCATAAAAAAGATCAAGTGCCTTTACATAGCTACTATTTTTTAGATTTGGTCTCGCCGAAATAGCTGGCATATAGACGCTTTTTATCTTTCTAAGCTCTAGATCAGGCACCATTTCAAGTGCTAAATTTTTGTTTTTTAAAATTGAGATTATGTCGTCATAGACAAATTTATGATCCATCACAGCTTTTAGCTTTTCAAAACCAGCAGTATTGTTGTCTCCGATCTTATAATAATAAAATGCCTTATTTAGCTTTACAAGAGTTTTTGAAGCGATAACATTTCTCACTACAGCGTGAAAATCTTCAGCTTGTGTGATTCCAACTGGAAATAAATTTTCTTTTAAAATTTTAGTCCTAATCGCCTTGTTTGCCGCATTGTGCAAAACTTTGTTATGTCTTGAGGCTAAAAGTTTTTTTAGATACTCATTTTTATCGATTACACTATCCTCTTTTGTCTCAAAATCCTTCAAAAAGAGCTTTTTATTACCATAAACTTTACACATATCTGTTATCACCATGTCGGCGCCAAATTTTTTTGCGATATCATAAACGCATGACGCATAATCCTTTTCTATATAGTCATCAGCATCTATACAGATAGTATATTTGCCACTAGATAACAATATGCCATCATTTCTAGCAGCACTAACACCGGCATTACTCTTTGTTTTTAATATTATTTTATCTTCGTACTCTTTTAAAATTTGAGACGTGCCATCATTGCTTCCATCATCTACAACTATGATCTCAATATCATCCATATCTTGAGATATAAGTGAATTCAAACAATATCTAATATGCTCTTTTTTGTTAAAAACAGGCACTACAAAGCTTATTTTCACATTAGGCACGATACTTCCTTTTAATTTTTGTTTAATTGTATATTATTTTTAGTTCAGCAATGATAAAATGCCCACTTAAAATTTAAAGGATCTGCATGAAAAACGACATTGCCTCTAAGCTCTACAATCTCTTTTTAGTTATTGTCTTATTTACACTACCGGTAACTGAGGGCTTAAAGCAAATTTCGCTTACACTTTTTGTCTTGGCTGGAATTTATATTTGCGTCAAAGAAAAAAAGCAATTTAAATTTGATCTCATAAATATCTCGCTTTTTATCTTTGTTTTGGCTACTTTTGTAAGCTGCTTGGTAAATGGAGTTTCTGCATCAAGAGCGCTTGATCCGCTAAGGTGTATGCTATTTTTCTTTGTAGCTAGAAGTGTTGGTGTAGAAAAAATAAATTTTAAATTTTTATTTTTTGCCTTATTTTCTGGTTTTATCGTTGCATTTATTCCAGCTTGTGTTAAGAAATTTACATCAAGTGATCCGACTGCACTTTTTGAGCTTAAATCAATAGGACACGTAAATCATAGTGCTATTTTTATGCTGCTAGTTTTTTGTGTAGCATTAGTTTCGATAAATAGTAAAGAAATTTTTGAAAAGTATATAGGCATAAGTGTTGCCGGAATTTGCATCCTTGGAATAATGATAGCTGGCTCTAGAGCTACAATGTATCTTTTACCAATCGTTATTTTTGCTTACTTACTTTTTGAAATTTTAAATAAACAGATAAAAATAAAATTTTTATTAGGCTTGATAATTTTCTTTAGTGTAATAGCTATTTCTTATATATATATATCAACGAATATCACTCAAGATGATAGATTGCATAGTCAACTAACAAAGGGGGTAACTGGATCAGAGACTAGATATCCTATCTTTGCTAGCGCGTTTTATACGTGGTTAGACCACCCTTTATTTGGGATAGGTTCTGGTGAGTTTAAGATCATTGATATAACAAAATATTTTCCAGGCAATGGTGAAGTTCATGTTAGTCACGCACACAATACCTTTTTAACATTTTTAACAGAAAAGGGCATCGTTGCCTTGCTTGCATATTTGGTATTTCAACTATCACTCTTTATAGAATTTATTAAAAATTTTATACAAAATAGCATGGTTTTTCTTGCACTTTTAATGCTTATGGCTAATAATATAATCTCACTTGCAAATACAACATTTCACCATGAAAATGCACTTTTAATGCTACTATTTTGGGCTCTAGCTTTAAGTGCGATAGATGAAAAATCGACTTTAAAAATTAGCTAATGCTCCAACACGCCTCAACCGTTTCAAATTTTACAAAGAAACGGTTGAGCTAAATTTCTACTTTTTCTTCATTTCCTCAAGCTCTTGTGCCAGAAATTCTCCAGTGTAGCTACCAGTTTTTTTATAGTTTTTAGCTACTTCTTTTACGTTGCCGCACGCTATTACTTTGCCACCCTTTGCGCCGCCTTCTGGTCCCATATCAACGATATAGTCGCAGTTTTTAATAACATCCATATTATGCTCGATCACAAAGACTGAATTTCCAAGATCAACTAAGTGATTTAGCACCTTTACCAGCCTATCAACATCGGCAAAATGAAGCCCCGTCGTTGGTTCATCAAGGATGTAAAGCGTATTTCCGGTATCACTTCTACTAAGCTCTTTTGCTAGCTTCACGCGCTGCGCCTCGCCGCCACTAAGCGTGACTGCATTTTGTCCAAGCGTGATGTAGCCAAGCCCCACGTCTTGCAGTGTCGTGAGCTTTGAAGCGATCTTTGGCACAGCCTTGAAAAACTCAACCGCCTCATCTATGCTCATATTTAGCACCTCGGCGATATTTTTGCCTTTGTATAAAATTTCCAAGGTCTGAGCGTTATATCTAGCGCCATTACAAACGTCACAAACCACGTTTATATCAGGCAAAAAGTGCATCTCGATCGTGATCTCGCCCTCTCCTTGGCACTTCTCGCAGCGCCCACCTTTGACGTTAAAGCTAAAACGCCCTATTTTATAGCCTCTAAGCTTGGCCTCTTTAGTCTGCGCAAACAAATTTCTTATCTCATCCATCACACCAGTGTATGTCGCTGGATTTGAGCGTGGTGTGCGGCCTATAGGGCTTTGATCAAGATAGATCACCTTGTCTAAATTCTCAAGTCCGCTTAAATTTACCCCAGCTATTTTTTTCACCTTTTTAGCTCTATTTAGCTGCTCCTGTGCCTCCGGGAGCAAGGTCTGAAGTATTAGCGAGCTCTTACCAGATCCTGAAACGCCAGTGATGCCCACAAGGTTTCTAAGCGGAAATTTAGCGGTTAAATTTGAGATGTTATTGATATTTACATTTGAAATTTCGAGCCACTTCTCAGCTTTTCTGTTTTTTTGATAGTCGATCTTTTTCTTACCATTTATATATAAAGCAGTCTGTGTGTCTGAGTTTAAAAGCTCTTTTGCCGTGCCTGCAAAGACCACATTACCGCCAAATTTACCAGCTCCAGGGCCGATATCTACGATATAGTCAGCCTCCTCTATCGTCTTTTTATCATGCTCGACGACGATTACAGAGTTGCCTTTGGCTTGCAAATTTCTAAGCGTCTTTATGAGCTTTAGCGTATCACGCTCATGCAGACCGATACTTGGCTCATCAAGCACGTACATGACGCCACTTAGCCCACTTCCTATCTGGCTCGCGATCCTGATACGCTGTGCCTCGCCACCGCTGATCGTCCTAGCATCACGTCCAAGAGACAAGTAGCCAAGTCCAACGTCATACAAAAAGAAAAGCCTCTCGTTGATCTCTTTTAAGATAGGCTTTGCGATCGCCTTGTCATAGTCGCTGAGATATGCGAAATTTTTCTCATTCGAGAAAAAAGCGGTGCAGTTTTCTATGCTCATGTCTAAAATTTCACCTAGTCCAAGGCCAGCGACCTTGACCGCTAAACTTTGAGGCTTTAGTCTATGACCGTTACAAGCATCACAAATTTTCTCACTCATATACTCGTCAAAGTCCTTATAATCCTTCAAAAGTCCGTGTGAAATTTTAACCACGCCATCAAATTTTCTAAGCAGTTTATTTCGCTTCCAAAAAAACTCAACTTCTTTGACATTTCCATATAAAACGAGCCTCTTTTCATCTTCACTTAGCTCATAATATGGCTTTTTGATATCGATGCCATTTTGCTCACAAAAAGCAAGCAAAAATTTATAATAATAGCTCATGTTATAGCCATAAAGTAGCTTGATAGCGCCATTTTCTATCGACTTTTCCTCATCGATAATCTTGCTCATATCTAGGCTATATCTTATGCCAAGTCCGTCGCAGTGCTCGCAAGCGCCCTTTGGCGAGTTGAAGCTAAAGCTAAGTGGCTCAAGCGGCGTAAATGAAATTTTACAGTCAAAACAAGCCATGTGCTCGCTGTAATGTATAAAACTCTCTTTAAGTCCTAGTTCATCAGCATTTGCAATCTCTATCTCGACCTCGCCAAAGCTCTCATTTAGCGCTTTTTCCACGTCGCTTGCAAGGCGTTCGTGATTTTGCTCATCGATAGCGATCCTATCAACGATGACCTTTATCGTGTGTTTTTTCGTTTTTGCAAGCTCGATCTCCTCGTCAAGCCTCACCACCACGCCATCTATCTGCGCTCTTACAAAGCCTTTTTGGCGTAAATTTTCGATCAAGTCTGCCCATGTGCCCTTTTTCTCACGCACTAGCGGTGCATAGATGATCACTTTTGCGCCAAGTGGGAGCTTTGAAATTTCATTTATGATGTCGCTCGCACTCATTTTTGAGATAGGTTTGCCGCATTTATGGCAGTGCTGCACGCCCACTCTTGCATATAAAAGCCTTAGGTAATCATAAATTTCAGTGATCGTGCCAACCGTTGAGCGAGGGTTTTTAGAGGTCGTCTTTTGATCGATCGCAATAGCAGGCGTTAAACCCTCTATCTTATCAACATCAGGCTTACCCACACGGTCTAAAAACTGCCTAGCATAGCTGCTAAGGCTCTCCATATATCTTCTTTGTCCCTCGGCATAAAGCGTATCAAAGGCTAGCGTGCTCTTGCCACTTCCGCTAAGACCAGTAAAAACTACTAATTTGTTTTTAGGAATTTTAAGATTTATATTTTTTAAGTTATGTTCTCTTGCACCAGTTATTTCAATAATATCGTTCATTAAATTTATACAACCTTTTTAAAATTTTAATCTGTAAATTTAGTCTAAAAGTGATAAAAGATTTATAAAGTAGTTTTTCTAAAATTCAAGATCATAGTTAAATTTAAGGGCTTATTTATATCATTTTCAGCTTTTTTTGATATTCTACGCCAAATTTTAATCTAAGGAGAAAAAATGTCTGTAAAAATAACTGATATATGCATAAGCTGTGGCTCATGTATTGATGAATGCCCGGTTTCAGCTATCGTTGATGATAGCGACAACCCAACTGGAGCAGATACATATTATGTTTATTCAAATAAATGCGTTGAGTGCGTAGGCTATAACGATGAGCCAGCCTGTGCATCTGCCTGTCCAACTGACGGTTGTATCGTATGGGACGCTGTTGTAGCAGGACAACCTTCGCGCGATCAGATCGGTGCTGATGCACGTAATGGCTCTATTCCAGTTATTCAATAAATTTATATTTATAAATTTTTAGGCTCAAATTGAGCCTATTTTATTTTTAAGCTTTATTTGATATAATTGCCAACTTCAATTTAAATAACCTAGATTTAAGGAAAATTTATGCAAAGAACACTTTCTATTATTAAGCCTGATGCTGTTAAGAAAAATGTTGTTGGAAAAATTATAGATAGATTTGAAAGTAACGGCCTAAGGATCGCAGCTGCAAAGAAAATCAAGCTTAGCAAATGCGATGCAAAAGCGTTTTACGCAGTTCACAAAGATAGACCTTTTTTCAATGATTTAGTTGATTTTATGGTAAGCGGACCAGTTGTAGTTATAGTTTTAGAGGGTGAAAATGCAGTTGCTAAAAACCGCAAGCTAATGGGTGCAACTAACCCAAAAGAAGCAGCTCCTGGCACTATAAGAGCTGATTTTGCTGATAGTATTGATGCAAATGCAGTTCACGGAAGTGACAGCCTAGAAAATGCTGTGAATGAGATAAATTTCTTTTTTGCTTCAAGAGAAATTTGCTAACTTTAGGTCAAGAAAATTGATTATATCTTTTTCTAAAATAGCAAACAAAGATATAAGCTTTGAGCTAGTAGGAAATGATAATTTAGTTTTTATTGGAATTTTAAAAAGAAAAGACCCTTTTTTGGTAAAATGTCAAGGTAAGATAAAAGGGAATATAAATTATGTTTGCGATCGATGTGGTGAGTCATTTATATTACCTATCGATCAAGATGTAGAGCTAAATTTAAGTGACGGTATTTATAAAGATAGCGAAAATGAGCTTAGCGATACGATGGAATTTTTTGATGGTAATATTGATTTAAAAGAAGTCCTTGAGAGTGAGTTAGAAGCTTTTAAAAGCGATTATTTCTATTGTGAAAAATGTAAAAATTTATAAAGGAGAGTAAAAATGGCAGTACCAAAGCGAAGAGTGAGTCATTCTCGTGCAGCAAAACGTAGAACACATTATAAAGTTACACTTCCAGTGCCTGTAAAAGACAAAGATGGTTCTTGGAAAATGCCTCACCGCATAAACAAAACTACAGGTGAATATTAAAATATGATTCGCATTGCTATCGATGCTATGGGTGGTGATTTTGGTGCAGATCCTATAATATCTGGTGTTATTGATGCACTAAAAGAGACAGAATTTAAAGCTGTATTAGTCGGCGATAGCAATGTCATCAAACCACTCATTCCACAGTCTTATTTAAAAAATATCGAATTTTTAGAAGCTAGCGAAGTTATCTCAATGGCAGATGGCGCAACTGATGCGCTTAAAAGAAAAGATAGTACGATCTACAAAGCAATTGAACTCTTAAAAAACAAGGAAGTTGATGCTGTAGTTTCTGCTGGTCATAGTGGTGCAACTATGAGTTTAGCTACTCTAAGAATTGGTAGACTAAAAAATATATCTCGTCCAGCAATTGCAACACTTATGCCAAATTCAAAAGAATCTGCGACTTTGGTTTTAGATGTTGGTGCAAATGTTGATTGCAGAAGTGAGCATTTGTTTCAATTTGCCATAATGGGTGAGGCCTATGCAAAAGAAATTTTAGGTAGAAAAGAGCCAAAAGTTGGTCTTTTGTCAAATGGTGAAGAAGAGAGCAAAGGCAATGAAGTTAGCAAAGAAGCATTTAAATTAGTTTCTAGGCTTGATAGCTTTGTTGGTAATGCAGAAGGTAATCAAATTTTTGATGGTAGTATTGATGTGATGGTTTGTGATGGTTTTATGGGAAATATTCTTTTAAAAACTAGCGAAGGCGTTGCAGATGCTATAGGTAAAATTATCAAAAAACAAATTAAAAAATCACCTCTTGCTATAGCTGGCTCTGTACTCATGAGAAAAGTTTTTAAGACGCTTAAAAAGCAGGTTAGCTATGACGAATATGGCGGTGCACCACTTCTTGGCGTAAATGGTTGCGTTATCATAAGTCACGGCAAAAGTAATTCAAAAGCTATAAAAAATGCAATTTTTCAAGCAATAAAATTTGCTAATTCAAATATAAATAAAGTTATCGAAGAAGAACTTTCGCACTTTGCAAGGTAAAATATGCCAAAAGCTTCACTGATTTCTATCGCTTCTTACATTCCAGAAAAAATTCTGACAAATTTTGACTTTGAAAAAATGGTTGAAACGAGTGATGAATGGATAGTAAAGCGAACAGGTATCGAACAAAGGCATATTGCAACTAACGAAACAACAAGTGATCTTGGTACAAAGGCTGGTGAATTAGCCATAAAACGCTCAGGGCTTGATAAAGCTCAAATCGATGCAATCATCTGTGCTACGATATCTCCAGATCATCTTTGTATGCCATCTACTGCTTGCAAAATAGCTGCAAATTTGGGTTTAAACTATGGAGTTACAGCATTTGATATAAGTGCGGCTTGTACCGGTTTTATTTATCTTTTAGAGCTTGCAAATTCTCTCATTGTTAGCGGTGCCAAAAAAAACGTATTAATTATCGGAGCCGAAAAATTAAGCTCTATTGTTGACTATACAGATAGAAGCACTTGTATACTATTTGGTGATGGAGCAGGCGCGGCTGTAATTAGTAGTGGCAATGAAAATGAGATCATCGATATTCATACAGCAAGTGACGGCAAACAAGCTGAACTTTTAATAACTCCAGGATGCGGGAGTGTATTTCCAGCCAGTGAGGAAACACTAAAAAATAGACTAAATTTCATCCATATGAGTGGAAATGAAGTTTTTAAAATAGCAGTTCAAACACTTAGCAAAAGCGTAATAGAAATTTTGCATGCAAATAAAATGCAAAGCGAAGATATTGATTTTTTTATACCTCATCAAGCAAATATAAGAATAATAGATGCAGTAAAAAATAGATTAAATTTTAAAGATGAGCAATGTGTCTTGACTGTTGCTAAATATGGCAATACAAGCTCCGCTTCAATTCCGATGGCTATAAATGATGCCTATGAAGACGGTCGTATCAAAAATGGTTCAGTTTTGCTTCTTGACGCATTTGGTGGCGGTTTTACATGGGGATCAGCGATTCTAAAATTTGGCGGAAAAAATTTTAGCGATTTATAATAATTACAGTAAGTAATCTTCTAAATTTTTAGCAGCACTTTTACTAATTTCTTTCAAATGCTCTCATCACTAAAATTTTAAAAATTCAAAGTTTTTACCACTTTTAACAAGAATCCATTTTTTGTTTTTACTAATAATACTAAATTTACTAAACAAAAATTTCTAAAATATGTTTAAACTAAATTTAATTTTGAATAGATATAATTTCGCAATCAATAAAATTTATTATTAAGGAGAACAAATGTTAGTAACAAAAAAAGCACCTGATTTTACAGCTGCAGCAGTTTTAGGAAACAATCAAATTATAAATGATTTTAATCTTTATAAAAATATTGGCGAGAAAGGCGCGGTTGTATTTTTCTATCCAATGGATTTTACTTTTGTTTGCCCAAGCGAAATTATCGCATTTGACAAAAGATATGACGAGTTCAAGTCACGTGGTATCGAAGTTATCGCGGTTTCATGCGACAACCAATTCTCTCACTTTGCATGGAAAGAGACTCCAGTAAACAAAGGCGGTATTGGCAAAGTTCGTTTCCCTATCGTAGCTGACATGACAAAATCAATCGCTCGCGGATTTGACGTACTTCTAGAAGATGCTGGTGTAGCACTTCGTGGTTCATTCTTACTAGACAAAGATGGCACTGTTCGCCATGCAGTTATAAACGATCTTCCACTTGGCAGAAATATCGATGAGATGATAAGAATGGTTGATACTATGCTATTTACAAATGAGCACGGCGAAGTTTGCCCAGCTGGCTGGAATAAAGGTGATGCTGGTATGAAACCAAGCACTGAAGGTGTTGCCGACTACCTTTCACACAACGAAGGCAAACTATAATCAATAGAAATTTCTAGGTATCCTTTACCTAGAAATTTCTCTTCCAAATAAATTTAAATACTTTTTTAATATAACTTTTTATATCATAGCCTTGGCTTTAATCAACAACATTCCGGAGACTACATGGATTTTAAAGGCAAGCAAGAGCTTGTAATAAATTGCGAAGACAGCATACTTAAATTAAGAGATAAATTTATCGATGACGGTATCAAATTTTGTAGGCAGCTAACATTTATCGTGCCGCACGATCAGGTAAAAATTTGTCTTGAAAATATCTTTGATACACTGCTTATTCAAAAGCCAAATGCTACGCAGCTACAAGATGATTTAAATAATCTAATACCAAAATCAAACACAAGAGACAAATTAATCAATTTCCTACTTTTAAATTTGACTTTAAATTTTAGTCACTCTTGCGACAATAGCACCTTCGTAGGCTATTTCGTAAATGCCGTTTCAAGAATCAAAGAAATTTTATGTGGCGCCAAAGACCAGCAAGAAACAAATGTAAAAAACATGATTGAAACCGGAACATTTTTTTATGAAGATCCGATCAATACTTTCACTCGTATGAAAAAAGCCAAGGTAAGGCCTGAGCTTTTAAATTTATATGATGGATTAAATATAAAATACGAGGCTGAAATTTTAGAAGTTAAAGAAGATAGTGTCGTTTTTCGCGTGGATATGATGCAAATTTTAGCCATGAAGCAAGACGGCAAAGGTTTTATTTTGCCAAATAGCTTTTTCTCAAAGCCTTTATGCGCTGATATTGTTAATTACAATATAGTCAATAAAGGCGTCACTCTTTCAAATTTCTTACGAAATACGACGATGTACGCATATAAAAGAAAATTCCAACGTATCTTGCCAAATCGTTTCACCAAAACTATTATCAAAGGCAAGCAAGACAAGATCGAAGGTAGCCTTTATGATGTTTCTGAGGGTGGCATAAGCGTATTAAGCCCGCAAACTACAAATTTTCAAGATGGAGAAGAGCTAGAAGCGACCTTTGAAATCTTAATTGCGCCAGATAAAGTAAAAAACGTGACTTTAAAACTAAGACTTGTTACAGAGCTGGCATATAAAGGCTACATTAGATACTGTATGAAGCTTATTGATGATGATGAAACGATAAAAGATTTTACGCAAAAGCGCATAAAAGAGACACTTGACGAGCTTCGCTCACGTATAAATTTATACGAATAAGGCAGCTAGTGAAAACAATACAAGAAAATTTAAAACTTTTTTATATCGGACTAAAAGACAAAGAGCCATTTTTTTATAAAAATAAGGATCTAACCACCCACGCAGCTATCATAGGTATGACAGGTAGCGGTAAAACAGGCCTTGGTATCACGCTTTTAGAAGAGGCATGCATAGACAATATCCCTTCTATCATCATCGATCCAAAGGGCGACATCACAAATTTAGCTCTAACCTTTCCGCAGATGAGGCCGGAGGATTTTTTACCATACATAGATGAAGCAGAAGCAACCAACAAAGGTCAAAGCGTAGAGGAATTTGCCACCTCTCAAGCCGAGCTTTGGAGAAACGGCATAGAGTCGAGCTTTCAAGATCTTGAGCGAGTAAAAATTTTAAAAGAAAGCGCAAACTTTAACATCTACACACCAAAAAGCTCAGCTGGTATAGGCGTGGCGCTACTTAGTGATTTTGCCTACCAAAATATCACTGATGAAGAAATTTTTAGCAACTATATAAATTCGCTTGCAGCCTCAGTATTATCTCTTGTAGGTATAAATTCCGAGGACATGAACTCAAAAGAACAGCTACTCATCTCAACCATATTTGATACTAAATTTAAAGAGCAAAAAGACGTCACTATCGAGGAGCTCATAAATTTCATAGCAAATCCGCCGTTTAAAAAGATAGGCGTTTTTGACGTGGATACCTTCTATCCAAGCAGTGAGCGTCTAAAGCTTGCCATGAAGATAAACGCGCTCATCGCAAGCCCAAGTTTTAAAGGCTGGACTCAAGGCATTAGACTAGAAATTTCAAAGATGCTATTTGACGAAAACGGCAAAGCAAAGTGCAATATCTTTACAATCTCGCACCTAAATGACGCTGAGAGGATGTTTTTTGTCACCCTTTTGCTAAACGAGATCATCGCGTGGATGCGCGGCACCGAGGGTACAAGCTCACTTAGAGCGATCCTATATATGGACGAAATTTTTGGCTTTTTTCCGCCAAACGCAAATCCGCCGTCAAAAACGCCTATGCTCACGCTTTTAAAACAAGCCCGTGCATTTGGTTTAGGCTGCGTTTTAAGCACGCAAAACCCGGTCGATCTTGACTACAAAGGCCTTAGCAACATCGGCACTTGGTTCATCGGTCGCCTCCAGACAGCGCAAGATAAGGCTCGCGTGATCGACGGCCTAAGTGGCATCGCAGGCTCAAACTTAGACAAAGCCTCACTTGAAAATCTCATATCAAATTTAGCCAAAAGAAATTTCTTACTCAAAAATATAAACGAAGACGGCCTAAACGTTATCTCCACGCGCTGGGCACTTAGCTATCTAAAAGGCCCGCTTAGCCGCGAGCAAATTTCAAATTTAATGAAAGATAAAAAAGAAAATTTAAGCAGCCAAAGTGTAGATAAAAGCGAGATGAAATTTAGCGCAAAACCTATCATCTCAAGTGCGATCACACAGCTCTACACCAACTCAAAAAGCCTCACGCCAAATTTACTTGCAAGCGCAAAGGTGAGAATTTATGACGCCAAAAAAGGCATAGATAACATTTGCGAGGTGAGCTATCTTTATGAGCTTAGCGAAAATGACAAAGAGCCAAACTGGAGTGAGGCTAGCGAAGGTATGCACGTTGATACAAGCGAAAATGAGCCAAGCGGTGCAAGCTTTGCAGCTGTGCCAAATTTCATAACGAGCGCTAAAAATTTTGACGCTTTAGAAAAAGAATTTAAAGAGTTTTTATATAGAAATTTCAAATTTAACACCTTTGAGGCGATGGGAATTTACTCAAAAGAAAATGAGTCAAAAGAGGAGTTTTTCATAAGGCTTCAAGATAAGTGCAATGAAATTTTAGAGGAGCAAACCGAAAAACTCACGGCTAAATTTGAAAAAGAGCAAAAGAGCTTGCAAGATAAGCTAAACAAAGCCCTTGCAAAGCTTGATAAAGAGCAAAAAGAGATGACCACAAGCGGCCTTGACGCAGCTATAAATATAGGCGCAAGCATATTTGGAGCGATATTTGGCAACAAGCTCTTATCTCGCCAAAACGCCGGCAAGATCGCATCAAGTGCCAGAAGCGCAAACAAGGTCTTAAAAGAGCGAAGCGACGTCAAGCTTAGCGAGCAAAGCGTAAATGATATAAATTTGGCCATAAGCGAGCTTGAAGAGAAATTTGCACAAGAGTGCGACGCGCTAAAAGAGGCAAATGATATTAAAAACATCACGATAAATGAAACACAAATTTCGCCAAAGAAAAGCGACATCTATGACGAAAAAGTCGTGCTTTTGTGGAGATGATTTATAAAAAAATTAGTATTTTTTTACTATCATTTCTCTTTAAATTTAAAAGGTAAAATATGCAAAATTTAATACTTTATGCCGTTAGCTACCTGCTTGGCAGCATCCCATCAGGGCTCATACTAGCAAAAATTTTTGGCCATGTTGATATAAAAAAAGAGGGCAGCAAAAGCATAGGTGCGACAAATGTTTTAAGGGTTTTAAAGCAAAAAGATCCAAAACTAGCCAAGAAACTAGCCATTTTAACGATAGTTTGTGATGTGTTAAAAGGCGTTTTACCACTCATGGTCGCCTCTTCTCTTGGTGCAAGCCAAAGTGTGCTTTGGACTATGGCGGTTTTAAGTGTGGCTGGACATTGTTTTTCTATATTCTTAGGATTTCAGGGCGGCAAAGGAGTCGCAACTGGAGCTGGAGTGATCGCGTTTTTCTTACCAGTTGAGATTATTATTGCTCTAGCTGTTTGGTTTTTGGTCGGTAAATTTTTAAAAATTAGCTCTCTTGCTTCACTTTGTGCATTGACAGCTCTCATAGCATCAAGCTTTATAATCCACCCAGAACTAGATGAAATTTACACACACGCTCCGATACTAATCATCGCATTTTTGGTGGTTTATAAACACATACCAAATATCGTTCGTTTAATATCCGGTAAGGAGAAAAAAGTCGTATGAAAAGCGAGATGATGACGATCATTAAAGATTATAAATTTGAAACGATCATCGGAATGCTTGATTTTGAGCGAGTCACTAAGCAAGAGGTGCAAATGAATCTAGAAATTTGCTCAACCAGTTTTATTGATTATGTTTTAATTATTGACTTTGTTAAAAATTTTTATAATGAAAGACAGTTTCAAAGCGTTGAAGAGTCGCTTGAAAAAACCAGCAAAGCGTTAAAAGAGAAATTTGGCTCACTAACTAGCCTTAAAATGGAAATTTTAAAAACTGAAATTTTACCAAACGCAGTTGTTGGAGCAAAAATAAACACTATTTTTTAAAAATTTATTAAACTATCTTGAAATATTGCTTAATTTATGATACAATCGCCCATAAATTTTAGTTTAAGGAAGCAAAATGCGTATTTTAATAGTTGAAGATGAAGTGACGCTAAATAAGACGATTGCTGAGGGCTTGCAGGAGTTTGGCTATCAAACTGATAGCTCTGAAAATTTTAAAGATGCTGAGTACTATATAGGTATCAGAAATTACGATCTAGTTTTGACTGATTGGATGCTCCAAGATGGCGATGGCATAGATCTTATAAACATCATCAAACATAAATCTCCACGCACTTCAGTTGTAGTTCTTTCTGCAAAAGATGACAAAGAAAGCGAAATAAAAGCACTTAGAGCTGGTGCTGATGACTATATCAAAAAACCATTTGATTTTGACATCTTAGTAGCTAGACTTGAAGCAAGACTACGCTTTGGCGGCACAAATATTATAAAAATAGATGAGCTCATCATCAATCCAGATGAGGAGAAAATCACATATTTAGGTCGTGATATTGAGCTTAAGGGCAAACCTTTTGAAGTCCTAACTCATCTTGCAAGACACTCAGATCAGATCGTATCTAAAGAGCAACTGCTTGATGCTATCTGGGAAGAGCCAGAGCTTGTAACTCCAAACGTCATTGAAGTCGCTATCAACCAAATCCGCCAAAAAATGGATAAACCACTAAATATTTCAACAATTGAAACTGTTAGAAGACGCGGATATAGATTTTGTTTTCCCAAAAAAGCCTAAGGAATAGATTTATACTACAATTAGCATCTGGTGCTATGATGCTAATTGTAGTTATTTCGGTAATGCTTTATCACTATATAAGGGTTACCGTTTTTCAAAGTGTAGTTAATGAGCTAAACTATCAAGCCGAAGCTTATAAAAAAAATCCTCAGAATTTCAATCCTTTAAATTCAAAAACATTTACGATAGAAAATCCAAACAAAACCCTAGCAACGATAAAAGCAGACGAGCCACAAGATAAAGAAACATATATCGTAACGCAAAAATCAAAGGATCAAAGTAAAACTTTTTTAATAACAAAACTCGATGAAAGTAGTTATTTAAGCCTAGAAAAAGATACTACTCTTCAAGCTCATATAGTAGAAGAAATTTTTATAGATATTATAATCGTAAATGTATCAGCGATACTTTTGGTGCTTTTTTATGCACTATTTTTATCAAGAATGCTTTTAATACCTATAAAAATTTTAAGTCACAAGCTTACAAATTTAGACGAAAAATTTCTTCATGAGATCGATATAAAAAGTCTACCAGATGAGTTTTTACCACTTGGGCAGAGCATAAACAGGCTAATCTCTCGAATCCAAACATTTGTCTTATACCAAAAAGAACTTTTTGTAGGCGTGGCACATGAGTTAAAAACACCGTTGGCTGTAATGAAAACAAAAAATGAAGTTACGCTTTTAAAGCCACGCGAGAGTGAAAAATATATCGAGGCTCTAAAATCAAATAATGAAGCTATAAACGGCATGAACGCGATGATAAGTTCTGTGCTTGAGATCGGTCGTCAAGAGGGGGCCCAGTTTGAAGAGCCAGTAAATACCGATGTTATAGGATTTTTAAAAAAACTTGCAAAAAACTATGAGATACTTGCGAAAAATGATGAAAAAAATATAAAACTAGACCTAAAACCAGAAATTTTAAATCTAAAAATACAAACTAGCTTGCTAACACACATTGTGCAAAATTTTGTTCAAAATGCCATTAAATTTTCACCAAAAAATAGCACCATTACGATTAGCTCTAAGCTTATAAAAAATAAATTTATCGTCGAAGTAATAGATGAAGGAATAGGCATAGATGAGAGCAAAGATTTATTTGCCCCATTTAAAAGATATGGCGACAAAGGTGGTGCTGGACTTGGGTTGTTTCTAGCTAAAGGTGCGGCACAGGCTCTTGGTGGCGAAGTAGACATTAAAAATAGAAACGATAGAAGCGGTGCAGTCGCAAGCCTAGTTTTAAATATAAAAGGATAAAAATGGCAAAGAGAACCGCAGTAATCGACCTTGGCTCAAATTCTATGCGAATGGCGATATTTGAGAGAACGTCACGCTTAGCATTTTTTATACTAGCTGAATATAAAACAAAGGTTCGCCTAGGTGAAGGCGGATATGGCTCAAACAATGAAATATCCGAAAGCTCAATGGAAAAAGCGCTAAAGGCTTTTAGAGAATTTTCAAATATCATAAAAAGCTACAAATGCAATAAAGTCTTATGTGTTGGTACTTCAGCGCTTAGGGACGCTCCAAACGCAAATGTTCTGATCTCTCTTTTAAGAAAAAAACTTGGCATAAATTTAAAAGTCATAGACGGCAAAGAAGAGGCTACTTTTGGTGCGATCGCAGCCAAAAATTTACTCCATAATATCGATGAATGCGTCACTATCGATATCGGTGGCGGATCAACTGAACTTGCCAGAATAAGCAAAGGCAAAATAATAGATACGCTCTCACTTGACATTGGCACAGTTAGGTTAAAAGAGCTTTTTTTTGATAAAAAAAACTTAAATAAATTGCCAAAAT
This sequence comes from Campylobacter concisus, assembly GCF_002914005.1. GTDB lineage: Bacteria > Campylobacterota > Campylobacteria > Campylobacterales > Campylobacteraceae > Campylobacter_A > Campylobacter_A concisus_N. Next base: position 52,789 of record NZ_POZU01000038.1, read on the forward strand.
TTTTAGAACAAGTTACAAAACAGATAGATGAGCGATTTAAATGCCAAAATATAATCGCTATTGGAGGCTCTCTTAGAGCGATATCATCTGCCATAATGAGCAAAAATTTATATCCGCTCTCTTCACTGCACGGCTTTTGCTACAAGCTTAGCGACGAGCAAGCCTACATCGAGAGCATCGCAAACGTTAGCGTGCTTGAACTAAATAAATTTCCTATTAAAAAAGATAGATATGACACCATTAGAGAGGGTGCACATATCTTTTTAGCCCTCGCCAAAGCTCTAAATGCCAAAAATATTATAACAAGCGGGGTTGGTGTAAGAGAGGGAGTGTTCTTAAAAGATTTTTTACGCCCTAGCCTTAAATTTCCGCAAAATTTTAATCCGAGTATCAAAAGTTTGCAAGATCGTTTTATATTATCATGCAATAAATCAGTCATAAGGTATGCAAAAGATATATTTATAGTATTAAAAAAACTTCACGGTCTAAGCGATAACTATCTTGAAGCGCTTTTAGTTGCTGCAAAACTTCACAATGTCGGTCAAGAGATTGGCTTTTATGGCGATCATAAAAACTCAGCCTATATAGTCTTAAATGCCTTAAATTATGGCTTTTCGCATGAACAAAAAGCATTGATTGCAGTAGTAATTGGCACAAACGGAAAGAAAAATATATATGAATTTGAGCGATATAAAAATTTACTTCCAAAAGCCGAGTGTATAAGATGGCTAAGTTTTATACTCTCACTAGCAAAGGCACTTGATCTAACCTGTGAAAGGCTGAATTTAAACTTCGAATTTAGTGGGCATACGCTAAAAATAGAAGGCACAAAAGAATTTGCTATGGCAAAAGAAGAGATAAAAAAGATCACAAAGCCTGAAATTTTTGCTATTACGTTTGTATAAATTTTGAAACTGGCTTTAACGCATAAAATTTAAATTGGATGAGAATTTTAGCTAAAACTACTAAAATTCTCCGCTCATTTTATCTTTATAGTTACTTAAACTATTTTTTCGCTCTTCTAAAAATGAGCTTAGTTTTTTCTTGTTCTCTTCAAAAAATATAGCAAAATCTTGCTCATTTTGTATCTTGTCTTCACCAAAGCTATCAAGCATTACATTTGAGCTACCGACTATCACTAAATAACGTCTATTCTCATAGCTTAATAGCATTAGTTTATTCGTGCGATCAAGATATTTTTCATATATTATATTGACGTTACTATTTTGATTTTTAAGTAGCCAGTTCATTGATTTTGTATCATTTTGAGACTGATTTCTAGGTGTTTTAAACCCGCCAAAATCATTACTCTTTGAAGTAATATATCTTTTAAATACATATAAAAACACAAGAAGTGCAATAAGCACACTTAAGACTATAAAATACCTTGAGTCTATATTCAGCATAGGCTCTTCATCTGCCTTTGGAGTGCTAGGGGTTTCTATTTTTGCACTAGCTTGAAGCATATTTTGTATTTGAGGTTTTGCATTTTTTAAAGTTACACGAATGCGGAGCCCAAAACTATCAGTCGTCTTTGAAGCATTTACGATAATAGCATCATTTGAGCGCAAATTTAAGACAAGTGAGTTTTGCTTTGGCTCAATATCTAGCTCTTGAATAATCTTTGAGTTTATATCTTTGCTGGCACTTTGATCGTAATTTAGCGAATTTAATATCAAAGATGTTGTGTCTTTTTCTCGCTTTTGAAAGATATTTCCTTCATAAGGTGCATCAAAGCTAAGCATAATATCGACTCTATCAGCACGTTCATAGATATTGTAAGTTAATAGGTTTGAAGCTAAAATTTGAGTTGCAAAAAGTAAGAAAAATAGTATAAATTTCATAAAAGTTCTTTTTTGAAGTACTGAATAACTGACTTTGAATCCAAAATTTCATTTATCCTGATGGCTAAATTTTTCTCATAAACCATTACTTCACCTTTTCCAAAAATTCTATTATTTATATATAGCTCCACACTCTCACCAGCCGGCTTTTCAAGGTCTATGACCGAGCCAGCTTCAAATTTCAAAAGCTCATTTATACTAACTGTGGTAGTTCCTAGCTCAGCTATAAAATCAACACTTATATCCATAAGCTCATCATAGCTCTTAAAAAGCCCTAGCTGCTCTAGTGTCTCTATCGCACTCTCGTCGTTCATTGTATGTCGTAGCCTATTTGAAATGTTCTATTTTTTATCTTATATACAAATTTCTCTTTTAGTTTGATGCCAAAATTTTCAACTTCGCCTAAAAATTCAGGCGTTCCAAGCTTATAAGCATTTGGCTCTTTTTCGTTTAGTAAATTTTTAGCTTTGCCAATGATTTGATTTGCTATCTCTTTACAAAGATCGTCTAGATCACCACCATCAACATCTTCGTGACCAAAAAAGGCATTCATGAAAATTTTCAAAGTATCTTTTTTAAAAAATAGGTAAAAATGATACTCGCTTTTGCCCTTATAGACTGGTATGCTAGCTCCGTAAAATCCTTTACCTAGACTCTTGCCAAACTCTAAATCTAACCCTAAAGTATCCTTGCAAAGATAGCTTGTAGCTTCATCTATAACTTTTCTCATATCTCTTCCTTAAGACTTGAAATGCATTTTCAATTATACTTTGGCTTTACTAAATTAGCTATAAATTTATTAAGCATTTTAAAAGAGTTTATCTATCTCTTTTACTAGCTTTTCACCGCTAAAATCGGCACAAAGCTTAACTATTTGCGTGCCTATTATCGCTCCGTCAGCATACTTTTTTACTTCATTAACATCATATGTATTTTTAATACCAAAGCCCACAGCTACTGGTAGATCGCTCTTTTTCTTAAGCTCTAGAACTAAATTTTTTATCCTATCTTCATCAGCCCTTTTTGAACCACTAACGCCGATTGCGCCAAGAGCGTAGATAAATCCTGAGCCAAATTTTAAAATTCCATCCGCCCTACTTCCAGAAGTGACACTGATAAGTGGCACGAGGCATAAATTTAGCTCCTTGCACTTTAGAGCAAATTCCTCGCACTCCTCGCAAGGCAGATCCGGAACGATAAAGCCGCTAACTCCAGCCTCAACTGATCTTTTTAGAAATTTATCAACACCGTAAGCAAAGATAATGTTGTAATAAACTAGAAAAACAAGAGGCTTTGTCACTTTTGCCTTGCAACTCTCAAGCATGTCAAAGACAACGTCGGTATTTACGCCGTTTTGCACCGTCTCAAAGCTAGCTTGCGCGATGAGTTTTCCATCAGTTAGCGGGTCAGAGTAAGGGATGCCGATCTCGACTAAATCAAGCGTGCTCTCATCTAAATTTTCTAAAAATTCCTTTGTTTTTTCTAGGCTTGGATATCCAGCTACGATGTAGCCAATGTTTGCCTTTTTACCGCTAAATGCACTTTTTATCTTATCCATAAATTTTTCCTTTTTCGTAGCCGATAACTGTGTTTATGTCCTTATCGCCCCTGCCTGAGACGTTTACGACGATGACACTTTTTTTATCAAGTTTTGGGCAAAGCTTTTCTAGATACGCCAGTGCGTGTGCGCTTTCGATGGCTGGGATGATGCCCTCCATCTTGCTTAGAAAATACAAGGCATTTATGCACTCATCGTCAGTTACAGCTTCGTATTTTACCCTTTTGATGTCGTTTAGATGGGCGTGCTCTGGGCCGATGCCTGGGTAGTCAAGACCAGCTGAGATGCTATGCACTGGTGAGATCATACCGTATTCATCTTGCAAGACAGTCGTTTTCATGCCGTGGATAATGCCGATTTTGCCTTTGCTAAGCGTAGCTGCGTGATAAGGTGTCTCTATACCAAGACCGCCAGCTTCGATACCTACTAAATTTACACTCTCATCGTCCAAAAATGCACTAAAAATTCCAATAGCATTACTACCTCCACCAACGCAGGCGATAACGTAGTCAGCCTTTTTGCCGTAGTCTGCAAGCTGAGCTTTGGCCTCTGTGCCAATCACGCTTTGGAAGTCGCGCACGATCTTTGGATACGGATGCGGGCCAACGGCTGAGCCAATGACGTAAAATGCGCTCTCTATCTCGTTTACCCACGCTTGTATGGCGGCCGTAGTCGCCTCTTTTAGCGTTTTTAGGCCGTCTTCTACACTAACCACCTTTGCGCCAAGAAGCTGCATGCGAAAGGCATTTAGCTGCTGTCTAGCCACGTCTGTTGCGCCCATATACACATCACACTCTAAGCCCAAAAGTGCTGCTGCAGTCGCTGTTGCCACGCCGTGCTGACCAGCTCCAGTCTCAGCTAAAATTTTCTTTTTACCCATTTTTTTAGCAAGCAGTGCTTGAGCTAGGGCGTTATTTATCTTATGCGCGCCCGTGTGGTTTAGATCCTCTCTTTTTAGGTAAATTTCATGTCCGTAGTACTCGCTCAGGCGCTTTGCAAAAAAGAGCGGACTAGGCCTGCCAACGTAGTTTTTAAGCAGATCATCAAGCTCGTCTTTAAACTCTTTTGTTTTTGCGATGCTAGCATAGGCGCTTTCCAACTCATCAAGGGCAAACATCACCGTCTCAGGCACGAACTGCCCGCCAAATTTTCCAAAATATGCTTTACTATTCATCTTCTACCTCACCTATGATCTTTAAAATTCTCTCTATCTTTTGCGCGTCTTTTATGCCGTTTTCGTCCTCGACTTTTGAGTTGATATCAACTAGATATGGTCTAAATTTGAGTGCTTCTTTTATGTTGTGCTCGCCTATGCCCCCAGCCATGCCAAATTTAAATTTGACCTCTTTTAAAATTTCCCACTCAAAGCTTGTACCATTTCCACCAGCATTTTCGCCCTTGCAGTCAAAAAGCGCCATGTCAAAATGCTTAAAATCAACCTCTGGCAAGCTATCTTTCACGCTAAAAACCTGCCAAATCTCAAGCCCCATATCTTTTAAATTTGCATGCAAATTTTCACTGACTGCTCCGTGTACCTGAGCCACGTCAAGCCCTGTAAACTGGCAAATTTCCATTATCTCGCACTCACTTTGCTCAGCAAAAACGCCAACTACTTTTTTGCCCTTACTGTGAGCAAATTTCGCTATCTGCCTAGCTAAATTTAGCTCGACCTTTCTTTTACTTTTAGCAAATATTAGCCCTATGTAATGGGCTCCAAGCTCGCAAACCGCGCTTGCTTCATCTAGTGTTTTGATACCACAAATTTTAACTAGCACCATTACGCTTGCGCCTTTATAAACTCTTCATAAAATTTATACGCCCTGCCACTTTTTATCACTTCAAGCACCATATTTTTAGCCTCATCTAGGCTCTTAGCGCCGTCTGCTGCATAAAGCGCAAACATCGCGTTAAAGACCACGATGTCAAATTTTGCCCCCTGCTCCTCGCCTTTTAGCGTGCGGATCAATGTTTTGGCGTTTTCTTCAGGCGTGCCGCCCTCGATGTCGCTGTGAAGCGCTCTTTTAAAGCCAAACTGCTCTGGCGTGATGCTGTACTCAAAAATTTCGCCATTTTTTAGCTCTACAACGCTCGTTTCACTACAAAGCGTGATCTCGTCTAGTCCGTCATCACCTCGAACGACTAGAGCATGCTTTCTGCCAAGGATTTTAAGCGTCTGGGCGTAGAGTTTTAGCACTGGCTTGTGATAGACGCCAACTAGCTGGTTTGTAAGATTTAAATTTGGATTTAAAAGTGGTCCAAGCACGTTAAATACGGTCCTTATGCCAAGTCTTTGGCGCACTTCTCTTACCTCGCCAACTAGCGGATGGAAAAATGGCGCATGAAAAAAGGCTAAATTTTTATTTGCTAAATTTTCACGCTGTTTTGCCAGTGATTTTTCACTTTTTACACCTAAAATTTCAAGCACATCAGAGCTGCCTGACTTACTTGAGACGGCCTTGTTACCGTGTTTTGCTACCTTTACACCAAGACTTGCAAGGATAAATGCCACAGTTGTTGAGATATTTATCGTCTTAAAGCCATCGCCTCCTGTGCCGCAAAGATCGATCATAGGCGTATCGTCGCGGTAAGTTTGCGAGTACTTTAGGATATTTTTCGCAAGCGCAGCAAGGCTTTTTGGATAGAGGCTCTTTTCGCTAATGAGCACCAAAAGGGCTGAAAGCTGTACGATCTCGTACTCTTTGCTGGCTATTATCTCGCAAATTTGCTCAAAGTCGCTATCATCAAGTGGGATGCTCTCTTGAAGCTTGATAAGATATGGTTTAAGAGAGCGAATTTTTGGCTCTTTAACCTCATCTTTTGCCTTATAATTTACAAAATTTTCAACGATCTTTTTGCCGTATTGCGTAAAGTAGCTCTCAGGGTGAAACTGAATGCCAAAGATCGGCTTATCTTTAACGCTAAGTGCCATAACTACGCCATCATCGCTCACCGCATCAGCGCTTAAGCTAGCTGGGAGCTCATCGACATAAAGCGAGTGGTAGCGCATAACCTCAAAGCGCTCAGGCAGCCCTGCAAAGAGCGGCTCTTTGTTTTTCACGTCAATAAACGAGGTTTTGCCGTGTAGTGGATCATCTAGTCTTTTTATCTTTGCGCCAAAACTAAGTCCTATAGCTTGGTGTCCGAGGCAAATTCCAAGCACCGGCACGCCAAGGTCGGCTTTTAGAATTTCTAAACAAACTCCGCTATCTTTTGGGTGCTTTGGCCCTGGGCTTAAAATGATCTTGCTTGGGTTTAGTTTTTTGATCTCGTCAACCGTGATCTTGTCATTTCTAACACATCTAACCTCTTCATCTGTAAGCTCTTTTACATACTGTTCAACATTAAAAACAAAACTATCGTAATTATCTATGAGTAAAATCAACCTATATCCTTTAAATTTAGCAGCCGTTGAGCCTTAGCTAAATTTCTATAAATTTAGGCAAAATTATAACTAAAAGAAAGTTTAATTAGGCTTTTGTACGGCTTTCGTAGGCTTTTAAAAGTGAAAGCATGTCAACGTTTTCTAAATTTACACCAGTTGGCACGCCCTGAGCGATCTTACTAAATGAAATTTCACTCATGGCAAGCTTGTCCTCGACGTAAAGCATAAGCGCGTCAGAATTTAATCCCGGCGTAAAGGCAAAAACGACCTCTTTTGAGCCATTTTGTTTGATAGCATTTCGCATCCTCTCTATGGCATCCTCGTCGATCTCGTCAAGCACGAAGTAAAGGCCATTATAGATGCCATTTTGCTCAAAAACTAAGATATCTTTTGGGCTCTCAACCAGCAAGATGACCTCACTGTCTCTGCTCTCGTCGCTACAAATATCACAAATTTCATTTTCACTTAGCCCACCGCAACGCTCACAACGTTTGATAAATCTCACCGCATCTTCGATATTTTGGGCAAGTCTTAGCCCTGTAAAGCTATCTTGCATGCAGACAAAATAGGCAAACCTTGCGGCTGATTTTTTACCAACACCAGGGAGCTTAGCAAAAGACTCGGTTAGCTCGTTAAATTTTTCTAAGCCTCTTTTCATGCTCGCTTCGCCTTTGATCTAAGTAAAATTTTAAATACATGATAGCCATCCTCGTAGTCGTAGGCAAGCTCAAATTTTTGCATCTGACAAATTTGCTCAATGATATAAAGTCCAAGCCCCATACCGCTTCCCGCACTCACCTTATCACCGCGCACAAAAGCTTGTTTGTAGTAGTCAATCGGATGATTTAGCTTTTTGCCTAAATTTTTAACCGCTATAAATTCGCTATCGCAGATCAAAATAGCCTTTTTATCCTCTGCGTATTTTAGGGCATTGTCTATCAAATTTTTAATCGCTAAACTAAAAAGCTGAAAATCCACTCTTAATATGACGTCATCTCTGATATCACAGCTCACTCGCTCTTCAAATTTATCAAGCATGAGCATATCTTGCACTTGCTCTAAAATGAGCGAGAAATGACACTCTTGATAGTTTAGTGCGTAGCTTTTAGAAAGGAGCTGCTCGACCTTGCTAAATTCATTTATCAGCATCTCAAGGCGCTCAAACACATTGATGAGCCTCATTTTTTGAGTCTCATTTGCGACCATTTCAGAGACGATCCTGCCTTTGCCAATCGGAGTCTTTAGCTCATGCATGATCGCACGTAAAAATAGCTGCCTTGAGCGGATAAGCTCTCTTATCTTGCAAACGGCGTTATCAAACTCAACCGCGACCTGTCCGATCTCATCTTGCTCGTTTTCATTTAGCCTAGCCGTCATCGCCATTTCCATATTTCCACTGGCAAATTTTCTGATATCTTTACTAAGCCTTCTAAGCGGCGAAAGACTTCTAAGAACAGAAACATAAAGTGAGATGAGAAGGGCTGAAACTATCAAAAATGCGACCCAAAGTGGATCATTTACGTGTCTTGCGTCGTTACTTTCAAGAAGCAGCTGAAAAGACGGATTTTTAATAAGCAAATACAAATCGCCTTTATAATTAACCGATTGCACCACTCCAAGAGGCGTGTGCTGTGTAAAAACAACAGTCCCATTTGTAGCTATTGAAGTAGCTAAATTTTTATTTCCAACATACTCTAAGTAAAAATTTTTAAAATAATGTTCTAAATCTCTTGGAGGATTTCCGCGTTCATAGAGTGCGACAAGATAGTTCATCGCACTTATTTGTCTATCCTTTAGTTTTTCTAAAGCGCTTTCTTGCTGAATGTTTGCAAAAGTTACAAAGAGCAAGCACATCAGCGAGAAAGCTATGGCAAAGATAATAGTTATCTTCGTAGTTATGGAATATTTCATCCGATAAGCTTATATCCTATGCCTCTTACTGAAAATATATGTTTTGGGGCTTTTGAGCTATCACCGATTTTTGATCTAAGGCGTCCGATAATAACATCTAAGCTCTTTGAATCTTTATCTTTTAGGCTTTTGCAGTTATAAACTAGCTGTTCGCGTGATACTGAAAAGCTGTGTTGCTTAATGAGATAAGTTAAAATTTCATACTCAGCTGGAGTAAGCGCTAAAGGCTCGTTATTAAAGTAAATTTCGTGACGTTTATCATCGATCCTAAATGCGCTATCAACGACCTCTTCTTGTACTTCATTTGTCTTTTTGTATCTTCTTATAAGACTTGTGATACGAGCATACATCTCTTTTGGATCGTATGGTTTTGGCAAATAATCATCAGCTCCTAGCTGAAGACCAACAACCTTGTCGCTAATATCGCTTCTGGCTGAACTTATGATGATAGGAATGTCATATTTTTGGCGAATTTCTTTACAAACCTCAAGCCCATCAATACCCGGCAAAGTAAGATCAAGTATTAGCAAATCATAGTTTTTTATTCCAGCACTAAGCCCTAAATAAGGATCTTCAAAATTCGTAACTTTTATATTAAAACTATCAAGATATTCAGATAAAATTTGCGCAAATTCTGGATCGTCTTCTATCATTAAAACATTAACCATGAATTATCCTTTTTATTAAAAATGTAGAGATTATACGGCAAAAATGTAAATTCTTTTTTAAATTTAAACTTTTTTGGGTAAAATCCCATATTTAAAATAAGCTTAATTAACAAGGAAAAATGTGGAATTTGACTATTACGAAATCCTTGAAATTTCAAGAAATGCAAGCGGAGATGAGATCAAAAAAGCCTTTAGAAGACTTGCTTTAAAATATCACCCAGATAGAAATTCTGGCGACAAAGAGGCTGAACTAAAATTTAAACAAATAAATGAAGCTTATCAAGTTTTAAGTGACGAGCAAAAACGCTCTATCTACGACAGATACGGCAAAGAAGGCCTTGAGGGTCGATTTGGTAGCGGTGGCGGATTTAGTGCCGATTTTGATCTTTCAGATATTTTTGACTCATTTTTTGGTGGCGGTTTTGCAAGTAGTTCTAGGCAGAGAAAAAGATACTCTGAAAAATACTCAGCCGATCTTGAAATTCCTATAAATTTGGAGTTTAACGAAGCTATTTTTGGTTGTGAAAAAGAGATAAAATTTGATCAAAAAGTGCCTTGCCCAACATGCAATGCAACTGGCAGTAAAGACGGCAAAAGTAAGACTTGCCAGCACTGTGGCGGAAGTGGCAGGATAACACGCGGAAATGGCTTTATGAATATCGTCCAAGAGTGTCCATATTGTCACGGAAGCGGTGAAGTAATAAGCGAACCATGCCCCGATTGTAACGCGAAAGCTTATAAAATCCAGCAACAAACTGTAAAGATTACCATCCCTGAAGGCGTTGATAGCGGCATGAGAATGAGAGTCGCTGGTAAAGGAAATATCGGTACAAACGGCGTTCAAGGCGATCTTTATGTAAGCATAAACGTAAAAGAAGATAAGCATTTCATTCGCCACAACGACGATGTTTATCTAGAAATTCCTGTCTTTTTCACGCAAGCTATACTTGGCGAAAGTATAAAAATTCCAACTCTTCGAGGAGAAACTGAGCTAAAACTACCTGTTGGAGCAAAAGATAAGCAGCAATTTATCTTTGAAAATGAAGGTATTAAAAGCGTAAATTCGCGTAAAAAAGGTAGGCTCGTAGCACAAATTTCTATTCAAACGCCTGAAAAACTAAGCGATGAGCAAAAAGAGCTTTTAAATAAGCTTCAAGCTAGCTTTGGTATAGAATCGGGCAAATCAAATACTGATGAAAGCGTCTTTGATAAGATAAAAAGCTGGTTTAAAGGCGATGAGCCAAAAAGCAAAAAGAAAAAATAAATTTAGATTTGTGGCGTTAAATTTCGCGTCACAAATTCTTTCAAAATAAATTTTATATATCCTAATTTTTACAAGTAAATTTCATACAAATTTTAAAATTTCATGAGCGAGTAATTTCAGCTCTAAAATTTGAGCTAAGCGGTAAGTGAAGCCAAATTTTAGCAGTCAATTCTTACGAGTGAGTGAAAGTTTTAAAATTTGCAAAGCAATCTAGTTAAATTTAAATGTTTGTTTCTTTTGTTAAGGGGGAAGAGGCTTAAATTACGAAGTCGCTCCCTTCCCCCTCAACAATCCCCTAACCACGACGACGTTAGAAGTGGCATACCTCAGTACTAACGCACTGCATGCGTTATATTAAATTTCCAGCAAATTATAAAATTTATTATCGAGCATACCACAGCTCTAAATTTAGTGCCAAACGAAGTGTGGCCTAAATTTAAATTTAGTAGTCTACTAAGGCGAGTGAGTAAGATTTTAAAATTTGCAAAATTGCTTTGTTATATTAAGTAGGCATCAGGCAAATTTTAAAATTTCATGAGCGAATAATTTCGGCTCTAAAATTTAAGCCAAGCAAAAAGCAAGAACGAATCTTAGCAGTCAATTCTTACGAGCAAGCAAAATTTTAAAATTTGCAAGAGAGTATAAATTTACTCAGTTGCAAGCTCCAAATAATAGTCGAGCTGATCGCGTCTGATGATACGTATAAGGTTCGTGCTACCCTCAACGCCCGTAGGGTGACCTGCGGTTACTAGATAAGTCTTGTCGTGTTCAACATATCCCTCTTCATACGCCTTTTTCATGACATTTGCCAAAAGTGAGCTAAGCTTTGTTTTTTCTAGTACAAGCGCTGGTGTAACACCCCAAGCAAGGGTAAGCATATGTGCTGTTTGCTCATCGTGAGCTACTGCGATGATGTCGATATTTGTGCGGTTTCTAGCTAATTTTATAGCCGATTTTCCTGAGCCAGTGATCGAGATTAATGCATCTGCCTTTATGCGAACAGCAAGAGATGTGGCGCTACTTGCCACCATATCAGTCTCGTCAAAAAAGTCAAACTCATCAAATTTATTATATGGATAGATGCTTTGAGTTTGGATAATCGTTTTACTCATCGCCTCTACGACTGCGACTGGGTTTTTACCTATCGCACTCTCCTCACTTAGCATAACAGCATCAGTACCGTCTAATACAGCGTTTGCTACGTCACTGATCTCCGCTCTTGTGGCAGTCTCATGCTCTGCCATGCTTAGCATCATCTGAGTTGCTGTGATGACTGGCTTGCTTGCTGCATTTGCCTTTTTGATGATGAGCTTTTGAATGGTTGGAACCTTATAAAATGGCACTTCTATGCCAAGATCGCCACGAGCTACCATGATACCATCACTCTTTGCGATGATATCGTCTATATTTTCAACCGCATCAAATTTCTCGATCTTCGATAAAACAGCAGCTCTTGAGCCAAATTCTTTTAAGATATTTTTTGCCTTTATTACGTCATTTGCATCTTGCACGAAGCTAATAGCAACAAAATTTACACCATGCTTTGCGCCAAATTTCATATCTTCTTTATCTTTTTGTGTGATGATCTCTATACCAAGGGCTGTATTTGGGAAATTTACGCCTTTATTTGAGTTTAAAATTCCATCATTTTCAATGATAGTTTTTACTACTTCTTTGCCTTCACTAATGACCTTTGCTCTTATAGAGCCATCATAGAGATAGACATACTCGCCAACCTTTAGCATAGGCAAAATTTGAGGCTGGTTTAGGCTTACTTTATAAATTCCTTTTTCCACTTTTTCACCGATGATCTCATCAGCATGGATACTAAGTTCATCACCGGCCTTTAGATAAAATGGCTCACTAAGCTTGCCAACTCTGATCTTTGGGCCGCAGATATCTTGTAAAATTCCTATTCTTTTATTTAGCTTTTTTTCGATATTTCTTATCTTGTCAATGTTTGATTTATGGTATTCGTGTGTCCCATGGCTAAAATTTAAACGAAAGACATTCACACCTGCTTTTACCATCGCTTCCATTGTCTCTTCATTATCACTTGCTGGCCCCAAAGTAGCTACGATTTTCGTCTTTTTTATCATTTTATGCCCCATAAATTTGATTTTTGCGATTATAACACATTTTAATAATGTAATTTTTTGTATAATAGTCAAAATTTTAAAGGAGAAGATATGAATAAATTTTTATTAGCGTCTCTTGGTCTAGCAGCTGTTGCTTGCGTTGCTATGGGAGATGATAAAGTTTATAAGCTAAAGCTTGCTAGCTCATGGGAGAGTACTATGCCGGTGCTTGGTGATGTACCAAAAGAGCTAAAGGATAAAGTTGAAAAGATGAGTAATGGTAGACTTGAGCTAAGGATTGATTATCCATCAAAGCATAAATCGCCTTTTGCGATGCTTGATTTTGCTAAAAGCGGTCAGTACGACATTACCTACACAAGTAGCTATTATTATAAAGGCAAAGATGCTAAAACTATATTTTTTACAGCAACTCCATTTATGATGAATACTGATGAGCAAACAGCTTGGTATGAATTTGGCGGTGGTAAGGAGCTTGAGGCAAAAGTTTACGATCCATACAATATCAAAATTTTTAGAGCTGGAAATACCGGCATGCAAATGGGTGGCTGGTTTAAAAAAGAGATCAAATCATTAGATGATATCAAAGGCTTAAAGATAAGAATTCCGGGATTTGGTGGTGAAATTTACGCTAAACTTGGCGCTAACATCAATACTATCCCAACTGGTGAGCTTTACATGGCTCTTGAGATGGGAACGATCGACTCAGTCGAATGGGTTAGCCCAGCTTATGACATGGCGCTTGGCTTTCACAAAGTGGCAAAATACTACTACACAGGCTGGCAAGAGCCAAACGGTGAAACTCAATTTTTCTTTAATAAAAAATCATACGAAAAACTTCCAGATGACCTAAAAGCGATCTTTGAAGCAGCTGCAGCAGAAGTAGCAAGAGACGCAAATACAAAAGTATTTTATTCAAATGTCGAGTACTGGGATAAAATGAAAAGCGAGTATCCAGACATCCAAGTAAAATCTTTCCCACCAGAAGTAATCGCAGCTCTTAAAAAAGCCACAAATGAGCTTCTTGATGAAGAGAGTGCTAAAGATCCGTTATTTAAAGAGATCGTTGAGTCTCAAAGAGCTTTCCTTAAAAAAGCAAGAGAATGGACTAAAATTTCAGACTACGCTTATATCAAAACAAACGAATAGTAAAATTTAGCAGGGATTTTCCCTGCTTTTTATATTTATTCTAATTACTTTCAATAAAAATTTTAATCAAAACGTTTTTATACAAGCCATAAATTTTTACAAAAATAAATACTGGCGGCTATTATAGATAGAAAATTTCTCTCATTGAGTGCTCGATCTTTGACTCATCGAGTGTATTGTTAAAAAATAAATTTAGTGCTAGAACTGCTTGATATAAAAGCATATCGGCCCCATCTTTTACACTAAGGCCGCTTTGCTTGGCCATTTCTAAAAATGGTGTTTGCTTACCATAAATCACATCAAATGCGAATTTAGCATCTTTAAAAATGCTTTTTAAAATTTCTTTAGGTGCCGGTAAAAAATCATCCTTTAAACCAGCAGAGGTCGAGTTAATGACTAGATCAAATTTTTGCTCTTCGTAGTTATCCCAGCTAAAGCATTTGTACTCATCTTTAAATTTCTCAAGCCTATCTTTGCTTCTATTTAGTATGCAAACATCAACGTCTTGTTCTTTTAATGCATAAGTTATAGCATTTGCGGTACCGCCAGCTCCAAGGATAATAGCTTTTTTTATATCTTTAAAATTTTTTATTGCTTTTAAAAATCCAGGCGCATCCGTGTTATATGCATAAATTTTATCATTTTTAAGCACAAGAGTATTTGCAGAGCCTATTTTGCGTGCTATATCCGAAGCTTCATCGGCTAAATTTAAAGCCCACTCTTTATGTGGAAGTGTTACGTTTGCACCGTTTAATTTTAAGGATTTAAATTTATTGATTAATTCACTGCCATCTTTTAGTAAGACTCTTGTGTAAAGTGCTTTTAAGCCCAGGTCTGCAATGGCTTTATTGTGCAGCCTCGGAGATACCGAGTGAGCTATTGGATCTCCAAAGACTGCGAATGTTTTCATTTTGCTCTAAAGATAAAAGCGTCTTTATTGATATCTTTTCTAATATCGCCTACTACTTTTTGAAGCGTTTTTTCATCAAATGGACCAACTAAAATTTTAGTCAGTTCACCAACTTTTATAGTTTTGTAGCTATATCCCTTGGCAGCGATCTTCTTCATATATTCAGCATTTGGATTAAATTTACTAGTCACAAACACTTGAACGTAAGAGCCTTTTGTGGCAGGTTCACTTTTAGCTACTTCAGCTTTTTTATCCGTTTTTTCTATTTTGGTTTCAGCCTTTTTTTCAACCTTTTTATCTACTTTATTTTCAGTCTTAGCTGGTTTTGCCTCGCTCTTTTTATCAGTAGTTGTTACTTTTTCGACTTTTTTAACTGGAGTATCCACCTTTGTCTCAGCTTTTTTTACTGGTATTTCTGCAGGCTTTTCGATAGGCTTAACTATCTCTTTTGGCTCTTCAGTTTTAGAAACAGGCTTATTGTTTTCTTTATCCTTTAGCTTTTTGATCATATCTTCAAATTCATCTTGTTGCTTATTTTCAGGCACGATCGGTACTTGCTCAAAGAGCTGTGTATCGCCTTTTTTATTGTCTGAATTTGTATCAGCTATCGGAGCTTGTCTATCTACTGGCTGCTCGGCTGGTACTGGAGGAAGCACTAGTCTTGAATCAGCTTCATTTTGCGCTTGTGAAGGATCGCTTGAATTTACTAGCTTCATAGCCACTACAATGATCAAAAAAAGTATAATAAGAGCTGCTATAAATATAAGAAGTTTTTTTAGCTTCAATCCTTTTGCGTCATCATCTCTTTCTAAAAGAATATCTTTTAACTCATCGTTTTCCACTTTTTATCCTTAATTACATATATTTTGACCAACTTGCCCCACGCTCTTTTTGATAGAGTTTATAAGGTAAAGTTAGTATGTTAAATTCTTTTGGCATATCGATATTTGGAAACATCCTCCACTCTTTAGGTAGCTTCTGTGAAAGCTTGGCGTTGAGCACGTTTGCCAGCTGACAAGCCTCATTTAGCGTAGTGTGACCTTTATGCACATAAAGATGCAGATGTCCTGGCGTCTTACTCTCGTAGGCTGTAAAATTTATAAAGCCCTCTTCTCTTAGAAGAAGCTGTGCTTTATGCCAAAATCTATCTGGGGTTCTGCCGTTATAGTCAAAGACTATATTTTCAACTTTATCATTTGCATTTATTAAAGAGTGTGCGATAACAGCTTTGCCCTCTTCATGCTCTTTCATAATATTATAGGTCAGTGGCTCATTTATCTTTTCAAATTTATCAAAGAAAATTTTACCTCTGTATTCTATTTTATTAACGATCGTATCACGCTTGATATAGTAGTGAGTTGTAATAATCTTTATAAGTGCCGTATCAATACTTTGCATCAAAATGTCGCTTTATCATAGATTATAAATTTATGAGCAAGTTCAACTAGCTCAGCTTTTGTCTTCTCTTGCAAAGATGTGTTGTTTATATCGCTTAATACGTCAGCTATTTTGTTTGCTATTAGTTCAAACTCAGCCTCTTTCATGCCACGAGCCGTAAGTGCAGGACTACCAACACGTATACCACTTGTGATAAATGGGCTTCTTGTCTCGCCTGGAACCGTATTTTTATTTACTGTTATTCCGGCATTTCCAAGAGCGATGTCAGCGTCTTTACCGCTAAATTCGCGGTTTAAAAAGCTCATTAAAATTAGGTGGTTATCAGTGCCACCACTCACTAGGTCAAAGCCTCTTTTTATTAGCACTTCACCTAATTTTTTAGCATTTGCTTTTACTTGTTTAGCATAAATTTTCCACTCAGGGCTAAGGTTATGCTTAAAGCCAACTGCCTTTGCTGCGATGACATGAACTAGTGGTCCGCCCTGAATGCCTGGAAAAATAGAGGCATTTATCTTCTTAGCATACTCTTCGTTATTTGTCATAATGATACCGCCTCTTGGGCCTCTTAATGTTTTATGCGTAGTTGAACTTACAATGTCGCAGTATGGGAAAGGACTTTGATGCTCACCAGCAACAACAAGACCAGCAATGTGAGCAACATCTGCAAAAAGTATCGCCCCAACAGCGTCAGCTATCTCACGAAATTTTTTAAACTCAATCTCTCTTGTATATGCACTTGCGCCACAAACGATCATTTTTGGTTTTACTATCTTTGCAATATCCATGACTCTATCGTAGTTTATGCGACCGTCAAGCTCTACGCCATAGAAAAAGCTCTCATACATCTTGCCAGAGCTGCTGACCTTTGCGCCGTGAGTTAGGTGTCCGCCGTGGCTTAGATCCATGCCTAAAATTTTATCACCTGGATTAAGTAAAGCGCCGTAAACGCCTTGGTTCGCCTGAGAGCCAGAGTTTGGTTGAACGTTTGCAAATTCACATCCGAAAAGCTCTTTACATCTATTGATCGCTATTTGCTCGATCTCATCGACAAATTCGCAGCCACCATAATATCTCTTGCCAGGATAGCCTTCAGCGTATTTATTTGTTAGGATTGAGCCCATTACTTCCATAACTTCTGGATATGTAAAATTTTCACTAGCGATCATCTCAAGGTGGTCGCACTGGCGTTTTAACTCTAAATTTACTAGATCGTAAATGTCCTTATCATAGCTTTGCAAACTCATTTTTCATTCTCCTTTATCTCATTTTTAAGTGGCCTCATCGCTGGGAAGAGCACAACGTCGCGAATTGATTTTTTATCCGTTAAAAGCATAACAAGCCTATCGATGCCTATACCCTCACCTGCAACTGGTGGCATGCCGTATCCTAGGGCTTTTACATAGTCCTCATCCATCTCATGCGCCTCGTCATCGCCTGCATTTTTAGCATCGATTTGCGCTTTAAAGCGGTTGTATTGATCGATTGGATCGTTTAGCTCGTTAAAGCCATTTGCTAGCTCGCGACCAGCGATAAATAGCTCAAATCTCTCAGCCACATCAGGGTTCGCGTCACTTCTTCTTGAAAGTGGGCTGATCGAAATCGGATAATCAATAACAAATGTTGGGTGTATAAGCTTACTCTCTACGTAGTTATCAAATAACTCAGCCTGCAAGTGACCAAGATCAAGCTTCTCATTTGCTTCAAGGCCATCAGCTCTTAGTTTTGCTAAAATTTTATCTTTATCGTTTATGATATTATCATCTAGTCCGCCGATCTCAACGAGAGCTTTTTTGTAGCTTATTCGCTTAAATGGCTTACTAAAATCAATCTCCATGCCGTCAAAATTTATAACTTTTTCCATATCCAGCTTGTCCAAAATGACATTAAAAAGATCCTCTGTGATACCCATTAAATCGTGGTAGTTGTGGTATGCCCAGTAAAACTCTATACTTGTAAACTCAGGGTTGTGAGTAAGATCCATTCCTTCGTTTCTAAAATTTCTATTCATCTCATAAACAGCCTCAAAGCCACCTACTATAAGGCGTTTGAGGTATAGCTCAGGTGCGATCCTTAGATATCTCTCGACTCCAAGAGCATTATGAAAAGTGATAAATGGCTTGGCGTTTGCACCACCTGCTATTGGGTGTAGCATTGGTGTTTCAACTTCTAAAAAGCCTTTTTCTTCAAAAAATCTTCTAATCGTACTAATAATCACTGAGCGTCTTTTAAAATCTGCCCTAACTTCAGGGTTCATTATCATATCAAGATATCTTTGGCGATATCTTGTCTCAACATCAACTAAACCATGATACTTCTCAGGAAGTGGGCTTATCGACTTTGAAGCAAGGCTAAGCTCGCTTACATGCATAGAAAATTCACCAGTTCTTGTTATAAATGCATAACCTCTGACATAGACGATATCGCCTATCTCTACGTATTTTTTAACGATTTTAAACCACTCTGGATCAAGCGTTTTATTACTAAAGTAAATTTGTAAATTTCCATCTTCATCTTCGATATTTGCAAAGACCGCTTTTCCAGCATCACGAATTAGTTTTATTCTACCTGCAAGACCCACTAGCTGACCTTCGGCCTTTTTCTCTTCTGTATCATTAATGTAGTTAAATTTTAGTCTAAATTTAGAGATATTCATATCTCTTCTAAGAAAATGCGGATATGGATTAATGCCTAAATTTCTTAGCTCGTCTATGCTTTGTAGTCGTTGAATCTCATGTTGGTTGTCAAATATCACCTTACTTTCCCTTTATATTATTTTTTGAGCATTTTTCACAAATTCCATAAAGCTGCATCATATGACCAGTTAGTTTAAAACCATGATCTTTTGCGATACTGATTTGTCTTTTTTCTATCATTGGATCTTCAAATTCTATGATAAGGCCGCACTTTCTGCATATCATATGGTCGTGATGTGGCTTTGTGGCAAGCTCAAATTTTTTACCTTGTGAACCAAAGCTGATTGATGTCACCATCTCTGATTCTTCAAGTAGATTTAGTGTTCTATAAACAGTTGCGATACCAATATTTAGCTCAGGGTGCGTTTCTTTTATAAAAAGATAAAGTCTTTCTGGAGTAAAGTGTTCACCATTGTTGTATAGCGTTTTTAGTAAAATTTCACGCTGTTTCGTGTATTTTAAACCATTGTCGCGAAGCACTCTTTTGAATTTCTCAAGCAACGCATCATATTCTAAATTTTCTATCATCTTATTCCCCTTTTGTGATATTAGAGTCGGTATTTACACTAGCATTTGCATCCATTGAGATAAATGCATCAGTTTTATTTGTATCCATTGGTCTTGCCACTATCTCATCTAACTCACTTTTGATATTTTTCACATCAAGATTTGTTATCCACTTGCCAGTTTCTATCAAAACCGGATAGACTTTACTGTTCGCAAAATAAGGAGCAATTATATTATTTAGCGAAGTGCCAGATATTACAGCAACTACTGCCGAAAATGTTAAGAAAATTTTTCCACTTCCCATAACAAATCCACCAAGTCTATCCAAAAAACCAAGTCCGCTTACTGAAACTATTTTTGATAAAAATTTACCAACTAGCAAGCAAACTATCCAAAAAACTAACCAAAGAGAGATAAATGCAACAAACTGTAAAAATGAAGGATTTTCAAATTTATATATATTTTTAGTTATAAACTCACCAGATAGATCTGAAAATCTACTAGCTATAATTAAGCCGCCGATAAGTCCGATAAGTCCGAAAGCTTCTTTGATAAGTCCATTTAATATGCCTTTTATGCCAAGCATCAAGACAAGAGCAATAATAATAATATCAAACCACGTTACTAAATCCATTATATAGTTCCTATTAAATTTTGAAGTTCTTGCTGACTAGTTGAATAAGCTAGCGCATTTTCTTTTGTAATCTTACCCTCTTTTAGTACTTTCATCAAAGCCTGAGTCTGCGTGCTCATGCCAGTTTGTTGTTGATTTAGCTGCATCTGAGAGTAAATTTGATGTATTTTATTTTCACGTATCAAGTTTGAGATAGCCATATTGTTTATTAAAATTTCATGCACAGCGCACCTTCCACCGCCTATTTTTGGGATCAGACTTTGTGAAACGACAGCAGTTAGCGAAACGCTAAGCATATTTCTTACTTGTAATTGCTCACTTCCATCGAAACTATCAACGATCCTATTTATAGTTTGAATGGCTGAATTTGTGTGAAGCGTACCAAAGACTAAGTGTCCGGTCTCAGCCGCCGTAATAGCCGTTGAAATCGTCTCTCTATCTCTCATCTCGCCTACAAGTATGATATCTGGATCTTCACGAACCGCAGATTTTAGAGCCCTTGAATAAGAAGTTGCGTCAGTGCCGATATTTCTATGAGAAAATAGAGCTTTTTTATTGTTATGCACAAACTCGACTGGATCCTCAATTGTAATAATATGCTTTCTATAATTTAAATTTATCTCATTAAGCATAGCTGCAAGAGTTGTTGATTTACCACTTCCTGTCGGTCCGGTAACCAAAATAAGGCCTTTTTCACGCTTAATAATATGTTTAAAAATTTGTGGGGCATTTAACTCATCAAGAGATGGGATATTGATTGGGATTATACGAAAAGCAGCAGCTAAATCACCATTCATGGTATAGTAATAGTTGCCACGAAAGCGACCAATATCTGGAAGCTCGATCGCAAAGTCAAGCTCTTTATTATTCTCAAGTTCACTTTTTTGTTCATCAGTAATCAAAGCAAAACATAAATTCTCTATATCCTTGCCACTTAATATGCCAAAATCAATGGGCTTTAAAGCACCGTCTACTCTTATTTGCGGCTCAGATCTTGAAACAAGGTGAAGATCGCTTGCCTTATCACTTACAACAGTTTTTAAAAGTGTTTTTATACCGCTAGCAAGATTATTAAGGCTATTATCTTCTGGTATTTTTACACTTAAATTCTTTGCCTGAAGCTGTTCGATTAGATCCATATCTTTACCATTATTCTATTATTTTTGGTACAGCAAAAAAATGCCCTTCACGTGAAGGAGCGTATTTCAAGATCGTATCAATCACATCACTTGGCCTTGGCTCATCTTCTCTTAAAGGTGTGCCACCTTTTATAGAGCTAACTACAGCTTCATCGCTGCTTAGATCAAGTTCGTTTAAAATATCAACAAAAGATACAATCTCGCTTAGTTGTTTTTTTACTTCTTCTCTTTTTTCATCACTGATTTGTAAGGCAGAAAGTTTTTCTAATTTATTTAAAAGAGTATCATCTATTTGCATTATATAAGT
>NZ_POZU01000039.1:0-559 GCF_002914005.1 Campylobacter concisus
GTCTCTACTGCTTTTAAAAAACTATCTTTCCATAGTTTATAATCAGGTTCTTGAATAAACAAGATTTCTTGATATTTTTTCATACTAGATAAATATCTTTTGATTATATCCTCATAAATATCTTTTTCTGAGCTACTTTTAGCATTGCCTAAATATTCGTATAATTTATTAAGTTGTTGTTTTATTCTATCAATGGGCAAAATCAGAGATTTTTTTAAATCTTGTTCAATATTGTTAACATTTTTTATTTTAAAAATATCAGATACATTTCTATCATCAAATAGATCGGTTATCTTGCTTTCATAAGAGATATATTCAATCGTTTTACTAGTATATAATTTTTTTAAATTTATTAAATTTTGTTTATAAATTAGTTCTTTATTTTGTAAATCTTGTTCATTTTTTTCATATTCTTCCATTTGTTTAATTAAGGCATTATTGGTGTTTTTAAGATCGTTTTCTTTATCATTAAGTTCGGCTATTCTAACATTAGTCATATTAAGTTCATTTGATTTCTTTAACAATTCTTTGCTGATTTTTTGATTTTCAATAGTAATAT
>NZ_POZU01000040.1:0-54511 GCF_002914005.1 Campylobacter concisus
AATCATAATTTTTTAAAAATGTATGATCACTATAAAATTTTTACTCATAGTTAAGTTTTACTAGGTAAGCAATTTTCTAACGCAGAAATAATTTAATTTTATATAAAGATATTCAAAAAATAATGTGAAATGATAATAAAAATTTATGATTATCTATAAGTAGTGGCGGACAGAGAGGGATTTGAACCCTCGAGCCCCGATTAAGAGCTGCACCCTTAGCAGGGGTGTGGTTTCAGCCACTCACCCATCTGTCCATAAAAAGAAATCGCATTATAATTGAACGCCGCTGATATCTTGCTTAAATTTGCATTTAACAATTGTAACCCTCAGATAGAAAATCTAAAACAAAAATTTATAAATTTGGCTCTTCAAAGGTTACCATTTTAGCTTGGTTTTTGTCTGGGTGCGGCGTATTTGCATAGTAGCAAACCATACGGTAAACATAGAGGATACACCTATCGCTGCCGCGTCCGAGTGCCTTTGTGCGCTCAAACATCTCGTCTGGATCCGCGCCCTTTAACGAAGCAATGTCTGTGTAGCCGAGTGCCAACAGATCGGCCTCGGTCGCTTCACCGACATAGGGGATTTTCTTAAAATCACTCAAATTTAGCTCCTCACTTCGCTTTGATGTCATCTTCACACAACATTTTATAAAAAAGCTTAGTTAAAAACCACTTCACACAAGTTCAAATTTTAAATTTGCTCCAAAATTCGTTCACAAATTTCTCTTGGATTTGCATTTTCATAAATCGGCCTGCCAACAACTATGAAGTCACTACCTTCTTGCCTTGCACTCACTAAGTTTGCGACTCTTTTTTGATCTCCAGCACTCTCGCCAAAAGGTCTAACACCAGGACAAAGGGTGATAAATTTCTCATTTGTTACATCTTTAATGAGCTTACTTTCAAAAACAGAACAGACCATTCCGTCAAGCCCTGCTTCAAAACTCATCTGGCTAAATTTTCTAACAGCTCTTGCGATCGTATCATTATAAACAGCGTCAAATTCGCTCTCACTAAAGCTAGTAAGTGCCGATACTGCGAGCACCAAAGGACGGTTCCCAAGACCAGCTAGCCTATCCATAACTGTCTTCATCGCGCGCTCACCGGCGCTAGCATGCACATTTATCATATCTACGCCGATTTTTGAGACGACTTCAGCCGCATCTGCCATCGTATTTGGGATATCATAGAGCTTTAGATCGAGGAAAATTTTAAAATTTCCAAGCCCTTTTAGCTCTTCTATAAATTTTGCCCCATCCCTAAGATAGCTTCTAAGCCCCACTTTTAGCCAAAGATCAAGCCCTTTTAGCTCACGAGCAAGGGCTAAATTCTCTTCACTACTAGCCATATCAAGTGCGACACAGAGCCTCACAGATCGTCCTTTAGCTTATCAAGTACGCCATTTATAAATTTTGGTGCCTGATCACTTCCAAGTTCTTTCGCAAGCTCGATCGCTTCGTTTATGATGACAGCCTTATCAGTTTGGCTAAATTTCATCTCATAAAGCCCAAGTCTAAGAATGGCAAGCTCAGTCGCGCCAACTTTGCTAAAATCGCCGTCTTTTAGATATGGCTTTAAAATTTCATCTAGTTTTTCTTTGTTTGCGAGCACCTCTTTAAAAGTCTGCTGCGCCTCATGTTTACGCTCGTTTCTTATCTTTTTCTCTTCCAGAAATTCCTCTTCAAATGCAGCAGTTACCGGATTTATCTCATTTGAGTATAGTAGCGAAACGACGGCCTGCCTAACCTGATGACGAGTCGCCATTTCACGCCTCCAAATTTTTATACAAGCTTAGCATCTCGATCACGCCCGTCATCGCCTCAAAGCCCTTGTTTCCGGCCTTTGAGCCCGCTCTCTCGATGGCTTGCTCGATGCTATCTACCGTTAACACGCCAAACGTCACCGGTTTGCCGTATTTTAGCGTGACGTTTGCGATGCCCTTGGTGGTCTCGGCGCTAACGTAGTCAAAGTGAGGCGTAGAGCCGCGGATCACCGCTCCCACGCAGCAAACGGCGTCAAATTTGCCGCTAGCTAGAGCTTTTTCAAGTGCCATCGGTATCTCAAACGCGCCCGGCACCAAAATGAGACTCAAATTTTTCTCATCCCCGCCGTGACGTAAAAACGCATCCCTCGCGCCCTCCACCAGCCTATCGGTGATGATGTGGTTAAATCTCGCGCCCACTATGGCGATCTTTTCGCCGCCTTTTAAAGCCAAATTTCCTTCGATTATTTTCATGACTTCTCCTTTTAAATTATCTTTAACATTACCGCGCTTAGCGTTATTAGCGATAGATAAAACGCCTTTTACGCGCTCATTTTTTCGCCGTTAAAAACCACTCCAACTCCCACGGCTCCGATCGCTCCGATACCCGTCCAAATCGCGTACGCCACCGACATCGCCATCGCCTGCATCGCGTAGCTCAAAAGCCAGAGTGAAAGGGCGAAATTCGCGGTTAAAATCAAAAAATTCGCCGCTTTTTTCACGCCGACGCTTTTTTGAAATTTGGTTAGAAAAAACACGCCCGAAACCTCGCAGCACCCAGCCACTAAAAGAGCTAAAACGTGCATCAAGATTTTAGCCTTTTTAGCCCTAGCACGCCCGCAACTAGCGTTGCTATGAAAAATAGCCGCAAAACATCGGGCGCCTGGCCGCTTGAGCCGTATTCGCTAACGCTTTCGGCGACCACGATAAAAAACGCTCCAAGCCCCACAAATACGGTATATGCGACGCTAACGGGGATGTATTTTAAAGCCTTTACAAATGACACGAAGCTAACGCAGACTAACGCGGCAGTAAGCGCGAATCCTACGGCATCTTGGGCGTGTTTTAGCCCATACGCCCAGCCGCACTCGGCGACCGCGCCGCCTAGCACCCACAAAAAGCCCTTAGTTTGCATCGCCTAGGGCGCCTTTTATCTTAAAAATTTGAGCGATATTTGCGTCTAGCTCGTCCAAATTTAGCATATTAGGCCCGTCGCAAAGCGCCTCGCAAGGATTAATATGCGTCTCGTAGAAAAATCCGTCCACGCCGGTAGCTGCCGCAGCTCGCGCTAGATACGGTACAAATTTCGCGTCCCCGCCGCTTTTTTCACCCAGAGCTGATGGCATCTGTACGCTATGAGTAGCGTCGAAAATCACGGGCGCAAATTCTCTCATCAGCACCAAATTTCGCATATCTACGACTAAGTTTCCGTAGCCAAAGGTACTGCCTCGCTCCGTTAGCCACACGCCGTTTTGCTTGGCAACCTCGTATCCGTCGCCCTTTACGCCGCGCGTTTCTAGCACTTTTTTGACTGAATGCTTCATCGCAGAAGCCGCCAAAAACTGCCCTTTTTTGATATTTACCACCGCTTTTGTCTTAGCCGCAGCCACGAGCAAATCGGTCTGGCGACATAAAAATGCCGGGATTTGCAGCACGTCCGCCACCTCGCCCACAGGCTGTGCCTGATAGCTCTCGTGGATATCGGTCAAAATTTTAAAACCGAATTCCTTTTTTACCTTGGCTAAGATTTCGCACCCTTTTTCAAGTCCGGGTCCGCGAAACGAGCTTATACTCGTGCGATTTGCCTTGTCAAAGCTTGATTTGAAATAAAAATCTATCCGCTTATCTTCGTTAAATTTAACTAGCCTTTTTGCCACCTCAAAAACGAGCTGCTCGCTTTCGATGACGCAAGGCCCTGCTATTAATATCATTTTTTCTCCTTTATTTTTCTCTAACAACTAAAATTCCACTAACCACGACAAGCATGATGCCTACAAGCGCTAGGTGATTTGGTAACGCATCGCCCATAAAATAGCCAATTATAAGCGTAAAAATAACATCCGCGTAGCTAACTGCAGCGATGACGCCAGCCTTTTTACCAACAGCGAACGCCTTTGTCATGTACGACTGAAAAAAATATCCACTAAGCCCCATTAGCAAGATAAAAACAACGTTATACCAGCTTGGCATGCTAAATTTTGAAAATAAAAAATCAAGTGGCTCGTAGGTAAAAAATTCTGCCAAACCCATGCAAATAAGCGGCAAAAACGAACCCCAAAGCATGAAGCTTAGCACGATGATATTTGTGCCGTAACTTTTATTTAGCTCCTTTACGCTTGTGTATGCTATTGCCGCACCAAGACCACTCCAAATGCCGATGATATCGGTCTTATTTATACCTAAATTTGGCTGAATAACAAGCAAAATTCCACCAAATCCCAAAAATACAGCAAACCAGCCAAGTGAGCTTAGACGCTCTTTGAAAATAAAGGCTGCGAGGATGGCTGTAAAGATTGGATTTGTCTTTTGAAATGTAAAGGCTGTGGCCAAATTTACATGAGCGACATTGTAAAAAAAAGCAAAAAGTGCGACCGTGCCGACAAAGCCACGAAACATTAACAAAAAAAAGTGTCCACCAGCTTGCTTAAATGGAAATCTATAAATGGCATAAATGACGATAAAAAGGCCTATTAAATTTCTAAAAAATACAACTTCGATAGATGGCATATCCTTGCTAAGATACTTTGCAAATGCGCCAGTAACAGCAAACATAAAGCAAGCAAAGAGCATATAAAAAATGCCAAGATGCGAAATATAAAACCTTTTTAACATCACATGACCTTTAAAATTAAAGTAGCCATTTTAATGAAAAGTGGCTTAAATTTTGGTTGATTTTTTCTTTTATTTTGGCGCTTTTAAGCAAATTTTTATACTTTATATAAGTCAAAAATTTGTATAATCAGCCATCACGAAAAGGACAAAATTTGCAAAAAGTAATATTAGTAGGCAAGCCAAATGTCGGCAAAAGCTCACTTTTTAACCGCTTAGCTGGTCGTCGTATCGCTATAACAAGCGATGTTAGCGGCACGACAAGAGATACGAACAAAGCTAAGATCGAGGTTGAGGGTAAAGAGTGCATTTTAATCGACAGCGGTGGCCTTGATGATAGTAGCGAGCTTTTTAAAAATGTAAAAGCAAAGACCTTGGCAGAGGCTAAAAATTCAGACGCCATTTTATACATGGTCGATGGCAAAATGATGCCAGATGACGAGGATAGAGCCATTTTTTACGAGCTTAGCAAGCTAAATTTACCAATCGCTCTAGTCATCAATAAAATAGACAGCAAAAAAGATGAGCAAAGAGAGTGGGAATTTGTAAGCTTTGGCGCAAAAAACTCATTTGGAATTTCTGTAAGCCACAACACAGGTATTGATGAGCTTAGTATGTGGCTAGCAAAGCACTTAGAAAACAAAGTGCAGATAAAGGCCGATACGAGTGAAGATTTTGATGATTTTTTAGAAAACTATAATGACGAGGGTGAGCTAAGCGACGAGATAGACTATGAGAGCAAAAACATTAGAGTTGGTATCATAGGACGTGTAAATGTCGGCAAAAGCTCACTCCTAAATGCTCTTGTAAAAGAGAGTCGCGCCGTCGTTAGCGACGTAGCAGGCACTACGATCGACCCAGTAAATGAAATTTATGAGCATGATGGCAGGGTTTTTGAGTTTGTCGATACTGCTGGTATTAGAAAGCGTGGCAAGATCGAGGGCATCGAGAGATACGCGCTAAATAGAACTGAGAAAATTTTAGAAGAGACAGACGTAGCTCTACTCGTGCTTGATAGCTCTGAGCCATTAACTGAGCTTGATGAGCGTATCGCTGGCATCGCCTCGAAATTTGAGCTTGGCGTCATCATCGTGCTAAACAAATGGGATAAAAGTAGCGAAGAATTTGACGAGCTTTGCAAAGATATAAAGGATAGGTTTAAATTTCTAGCATACGCACCGATCATCAGCGTTTCGGCACTTGGCGGCAAAAGAGTACATAAAATTTATCCACTCATCATTGAAATTTACAAAAACTACACACAAAAAATCCAAACTTCAAAGCTAAACGAAGTGATCGGCGAAGCGACCAAAGCGCACCCACTGCCACGAGATAAAGGTAGGGTTGTAAAAATCTACTACGCAGTGCAGTTTAAGACAGCACCTATCATGATAGCGCTTATAATGAACCGCCCAAAATGTCTACATTTTAGCTACAAACGCTATTTAACAAACAAGCTTAGAGAGAGTTTTAACCTAACTGGCGTGCCTATCGTGCTAATCCCTAAAAAACGTGGAGAGAGCGATGAAAACAAAGAACAATAATATCGTTTTAATAGGATTTATGGGCGTTGGTAAGGGGACGACCGCAAGGGCACTAAGCAAGGCGCTAAAGACGATGAACCTTGACTGCGACGATCTTCTTGAGAGCTCACAAAATATGAAGATAAAAACTATTTTTGAAGAGTATGGAGAGGAGCATTTTAGGCAGCTTGAAAAGGATCTAGCTAAATTTCTAGCGACAAATGTCAAAAACAGCATCATCTCAACTGGTGGTGGTTTCGCAAAGGTTAAAAATTTAAAGAAAATTGGTACCGTGATCTATCTAAAAGCTAGTTTTGATGCGATCATGCAAAGACTAAAAAATAGTAAAAATAGCGAGAAAAAGCTAGCCAAACGTCCACTTTTAAGCGATCTAAAAAAAGCCGAGGCGTTACATCTGGAGCGAGAGGAGCTTTATGAGAAAAAGGCTGATTACATCGTCGAAGTCGAGGGTAAAACTCCAAAGCAAATCGTAAAAGAGATAAGGATGCTTTTAAAGATTTAGTTGTAAAGTAGCGTGATTGCTGCTTGCAACGATACATTTCAAGATCAGGCTGGATACCAAAAAGTCTAACCTGATGTTAAAATTTAAACGTTTTGGCAAAGATTTTTTTTAGGCGAGACGAAATTTTGGTTTTAAGTGAGGGCTAGACACATGGCCTGCTAGTTAAATTTTAAGATTAGATTAGATACAAAAACTCTAATGTAACGTTAAAATTTAAAAAGCATTTTGGCGAAATATCGCGAGATGATTTTGATAGTTGTGTAGAAATTTTAAGCCGAGGCTAGACACATAGTCTGCCGAAAGTTTAAAATTTCAAATCTCTATCAAAAGCGTTCGCGAGAAAAAGCCAAAATTTGAAAGGATAAGATGAGAGTATTAACCGGCCTCCAACCCTCCGGCAAACTACACCTTGGCAACTATTTTGCCTCGATAAAACAGATGGTTGATATGCAAGAGCAAAATGAGATGTTTATGTTTATAGCAAACTACCACGCGATGACAAGCCTTAGCGAGGCCAAAGCCCTAAAGCAAAACACTTTTGAGGCAGCATGTGCGTTTTTGGCACTTGGGATCGATCCAAATAAAAGTATTTTCTGGGTACAGAGCGACGTTAAAGACGTGCTTGAGCTTTACTGGGTGCTAAGCCAGCACACGCCTATGGGGCTACTTGAGCGCGCACACAGCTACAAAGACAAGGTCGCAAAAGGTCTTAGTTCGCACCACGGACTCTTTAGCTATCCAGTTTTGATGGCAGCTGACATTTTGCTTTATAATGCGCAGGTCGTACCCGTAGGCAAGGATCAGATCCAGCACGTAGAGATCGCACGTGATATCGCGATAAAATTTAATAACGAACATGGAGAAATTTTTACATTGCCTGAGGCGAAGATCGATGAAAATGTCGCCACCGTGCCTGGCACAAACGGTGAAAAGATGAGCAAAAGCTATGGCAATACAATCGACATCTTTTCTGACGCTAAAACGCTTAAAAAGCAAATTTCTAGCATCGTGACAGACGGCACACCGCTTGAAGAGCCAAAACAGTGGCAAAACTGCAACGTCTATAATATCGCCAAACTTTTCTTAGACGAGAGTGGGCAAAAAGAGCTTCAAGCTAGATATGAGCGTGGTGGCGAAGGTCATGGGCACTTTAAAGCTTATCTAAATGAGCTTATTTGGGACTATTTTAAAGATGCGAGGGAGAAATTTGAGCATTATCAAAATAATCCTGACGAAGTGTCTGGAATTTTAAAAATAGGAGCCAAAAAGGCAAGTAATGTTGCTCAAACAACGATAAAAAAAGTTCGTGAAGCAGTCGGAATTTATTAATAAAGGAAAAAATATGCAAAATTTATATCCATACGCACAGATAGTTCATCTTTTCTGTGCAATCATCTTTGTTGGTTACCTCTTTTTTGATGTAATCATTTTTAAGGCAGCTTGTAAAAAAATGCCACCTGAGCTTGCTCAAAAGGCAAAACAAGCTATCGGTTCAGTTGCTATTAAGATAATGCCACTTTGTATCTTGCTTTTGGTATTAACTGGAGGCATGATGATGAGTAACTGGGTCGGATCAAAGGCTGGAGGATACTTTGAGACAAATTTACAAATCATTTTTATGATCAAATTTTTCTTAGCGATGCTAATCGTAGCCGCTGTTATAACAAATTTAAGCTGCAAATTTATATTTAAACGCCCTAGCCCACTTGGCAACATTCACCCATTTGCGCTAACAGCAGCAGTTTTTATCGTACTTTTTGCAAAAGTTATGTTTATGGTTTAAGGATACGGAATGATAAATTTAAAACTACTCGAGACAAATTACGATGAATTTGTAAAAAAACTTGAGGGAAAAAATGTAAAAGCTGGGCTACTTGACGAGCTTTTACAAACTTTTAACGAGCTAAAACAAAAGCGCAAAGCACTTGAAAATTTTCAAGCGATCCAAAACGCAAAGAGTAAAGAGCTTGGCATAAAGGCAAGAGCAGGTGAAGACGTAAGTGAGCTTAAAAATGAGCTAAATTTAAACAAAGCTGCACTTTCTGATGCTGATGATATCGTTAAACAATATGAAGAAAAGCTTGAGCAAATTTCATTTAACGTGCCAAATATCACCGACGATGACGTGCCATTTGGCAAGGACGAGGACGATAATGTCTGCATTAAAACGGTGCTTGAGCCAACTAAATTTAGCTTTACACCAAAAGAGCACTGGGAGTTAGGTGAGAGCCTTGGTTGGCTTGACTTTGAAAGGGGCGCAAAGCTCTCAGGATCTCGCTTTACCGTGCTTCGTGGCATGGGAGCAAGGCTAAGTAGAGCGCTTGTTAATTATATGATCGACTTTAATAGCGCGCGCGGCTTCGAGCTTGTAAATGTCCCTTATCTAGTAAGCTCAAACACACTTTTTGGTACTGGCCAGCTGCCTAAATTTGAAGAGGATCTTTACAAAGTGCGCGACGAAGACCTCTACCTCATCCCAACTAGCGAAGTGCCTGTGACAAATTTATACAACGACACGATCATTGAAGCTGAGCAGTTACCTATAAAGATGACTTGCTACTCAGCATGCTTCCGCCAAGAGGCAGGCTCAGCAGGACGTGACACTAGAGGTATGATCCGCCAGCACCAGTTTGAAAAGGTCGAGCTAGTAAGTATCACAAGACCTGATCAAAGCGAAGACGTGCTAAATGAGATGGTATCGTGCGCAAGCGATCTACTAACTAGCCTTGGACTTCCTCACCGCCATATGCTTCTTTGCAGCGGCGATCTTGGATTTAGCGCGGCAAAGACGATAGACCTTGAGGTTTGGCTACCTGGTCAAGGTAAATATAGAGAGATAAGCTCTATTTCTAATACTCGTGATTTTCAAGCAAGGCGTGCAAAAATTCGCTTTAAAGATGGTAAGAAAAATATGCTTGTAAATACGCTAAATGGCTCAAGTCTAGCTGTGGGTAGGACTCTTATTGCTATCATGGAAAACTACCAAAAAGCAGATGGCACTATCGAAATTCCAGAAGTTCTTAAAAGGTATATGTAGTGGCTGAAGAAGAGGTTGTAGTTTTAAAACCACCTGGCGAGCAAGCAGAGCAAGCGCCTGAAGAGGCAAAAACCGAAGCGCCTGAAGAGATCGTCTCGCTTGAGAGTATAGCAAGTGAAGGCGTGTTACAAGATGAAAGCATCCCGGAGCCAATCCCTGTAAAAAAGAGCAATAAAAAGCTCTTTATAATAGCAGGTGTGGTCGCTCTAGTACTTATCATCTTGATAGTGGTTTTGCTAGTTATCTTGCTAAAGAAAGACAAAAAAGAGAACATAGATACTGCAAGTATCGTAAAAAATATAGAAAACAACTACCAAACGCAAAATTTTGGCGCTTCAAAGATCGATGAAATGATAAATAAGGCCAATCAGCTCTACGAGCGTGGCAATAAATTTGAGGCTCTAAAAATTTATGAAAACATAGCTGTTTATAACCAGTCTCTCTCAAACTACAACCTCGGTGTTTCGCAGATGAAACAAGAAAGATGTGATGAGGCGATCGTATCTTTTAACAAAGCAATAACCGATAGAGAAAACACGGCGGTTAGTGCCATAAACGCTGCTGTTTGCTCACTTGAGCTAAATAACACCAAAAATTTTAACTACTATATAGGACTTGCTGACTCATTTTTGCAGTATGAAAATAACTCGCCACTTTATAGCTATTACTACGCGCTTATAAACTACTATAAAGGCAACTATTACGAGGCGCTTCAAGCACTTTCTCATCCAAATACCGCAGATTATAAAAATGAATATGCGTATTTAAGTGCAAAAATTTTATCACTTCTTGGTGATGATGAGAGAGCAATAGCTAAGCTTGAGAGCCAAAAGGCGTTTAAGGCCGACTTCACGCTAGCACAGCTCTATGCAAGACTTGGTAAATATGACAAGGCAAGGGATTATTTAACAAAAGCTTCTAAAAATACGCCAAATATCGATCTTATCAAGATGACTGAGGCGCTAATTGATCTAAAAACTTCTGACTACGGCGACGCGGCTGCATTTATCAAAGATGTTTACGACTACAATGCTTCTTTGCCAAGCAAAATTTACAAGATAAAAACGATACTAAAGCCTGATCTTTTTGATGTCAGCCTAGCTCAGGCACACTTTAGTGATGATATGTTTTTTGATAGAACAAGGCGCTATGAGACGCTTTTCTACTTCGCACCCTACAAGGTCTTTGACGCAAAACAGAGCATCGAGCAGATAAGAAAAGGCGGCGTTAGCGTCTTTTTAGACGATACATCAGCAGCAAACGACTATCTTAGCCAAAGTGCAGCTGCTTCAAAAGTAAATGCAAAACTTAGTGAAGCTATTGCAAAAGCACTAAGCTACCGCTTAAAAGAAGCAAATAAAGAGTTTGAAGAGCTAGCTAGCACTTATCCAAATCACTCTATCTTGCAATACAACCTCGCCCTAAGCTACGCTCAGCTTGGAAATTTTAGCCTTGCAGCAAAGCACTTCATAGCAAGCTATCACCAGGATGTAAATAACCATCTTGCAGGTATTTTTGGGGCGATTTGTCTAGATATAAATAGAAATTTAAACCCAAAACTCATTGAAGAGATCGGCGAAAATTTAGAAAATGACAAGAGTTTAAAGCCTGTAAATTTATACGCCTCGCTTCTAAGCCTGGTTAGCGGCAACCAAAGTGCGATGATAAGGTGGCTTGAAGAGCCAAAAGAGCAGACAATGCTAAATTTAGCCTTTGATATCATCATCGCAAAAATAACAAACAATGATGAGCTAATGATAAAAAAAGCTGATGAGCTACTAAAAATTTTGCCAAATGATATTATTGCAAATATCTTAAATTTCATCTCGAAAAACAAAGAGCAAAATGTCAAAGAGTATGCAAAAGCGATACAAATTCACTTTAATGGCAAGCAGCTTGATTCAAACGCTTTCTATCACGGCGCTGATATCATCAAAAAGCAATACATCAAGCTACTTCAAATTTCAGGCTTACTTACAAGAGAGCGTGATAAGTTAAGAGCCGAGCTAAAAAATGCTCCAAAGAATATAAATTTAATCCAAACTCTAGCCTATGTCGATATCTTTACAAACGACTTTGATGAGAGCTATAAACTTTATAATCAAGCAATCGATGAGTTTAAAGTAAATGACGCTAGCACATTATTTTTAGCATCTGTGGCTGCGACAGGAGCTGGAAAGGTATCAAACGCGATCGCGCTTTTAGAGCTAACAAAACTAAATGATGCTAGTGCTATCGAAAATAGAATAGCTCTTGGTCTAATGTATCAGCAGATAGATAATATAAAAGCAGCTCTTATACAATACAGCAAAATAGGAAATGTTGAGTATGAAAGCGAATTTTACGACTTTGAGATAGATAATGACTGATAAAAACTAGGTCTTTATGCGCCTAGTTTTAACTATTTTAAATACTAAGCAATATCTAAAATTTCAAGATTTATTTGATCTAAGACTTCACTAAATTTATAGATCATATCGCCGCATTTATACTCAATACTCTTGCTGCTCTTATTGTTTTTTTGAGATAAAATTTTCTCCATCATACTGGGAGGCTCTTTTTGTAAAAGTAGTTTATAAGACATCCCCATTCCATGCGTTAGAGACTTTATAAATTTGCCATCAACCTCACTCTCATCTTTTACCATATGAAGCGTCGCGTCAAATTTTAGCTTCTTAAGAGCCTCGTAAAGCTCGATTTTATCCTTTGCTGGGGCTATTTCTTTATCAAAAATACAGTGATAGCTCACGTAAATTGGCTTTTTATAGCTGCTTTGAACATTTAAATGATCTAAATTTAGGATGTTTCTTATCTCTTCTCTTGCGTCAATAAAATAGTATGGTGATTTTTCATTAAGTGTCCAGTAGGTCTTATCAAAAAAATAAATATATAAATTTTGATACAAAGTGTCAGTGCCAAAACAAAAATAGTTAGTAAAATTTATCTCTTTACCAAAGCCAATAAGACGCCATAAAAATATGGCATAAGAGCTATTATCTATCACCGCATCAACTAGCCATGGAACGATCTTAGCACACATATGTGCCAGATATCCACCATGTGAGCTGCCTACCATTATCACTGGCAGATATTCAAATTTGGCATTATTTATATATTTTTTTGTATAAAGCACAGCATTTAGCACATCCATTGCTTGCATAACGCCAAAATTTTGATATTCATTTTTTGTTGGCACTATCGTAATGCTAGCATTTAGTCTAAAATCAGCCGGCAAAATACCTCTCTCTTTTCGAATAATAATCTCTTTGCTGAGAAATTTAAGTAGCAAATCAACCTTCTCGTGGCAGTCGATACTTTTTAGATCAATTGGTAAATTTATACCTATACTTGATAGTTCTCTTGTTAAGATTTCGCGATCTATATCATCAAGTCCAAATTTCGCCCCAAGCTGTGGGCGGTTGCCTATGCAGTGATAATCCACACTAATGCATGCAACATCATAAGTCTCTGCCATAGTCCGAATAAGATTAGCTCTATATCCAAGGTCAGAGTCTTCTCCAAGCCCAGGGATAATCACCAGAAGAGCTTTTGCATCCTTGGTATTGTCATAACATGAATAAAAGGAGAGGGGAGAGCTTCTTTTTATACCAAGCTCAATATCATCACAAGATAAAATTTCATAGCTTCCATCAACTAGCATTTAAATCCTTTTAAATTTACTAATTTCTCCTATTTTTGCGAGACATTATAAAAAAAGCTAACGATCTGTTTTGCTAGACGTTCTTTAAAAAATGGCCAAATGTAACTTGGTGAATAGACATTGCCAACTTGCATAAGCGAGATATTTGTCGCCTTTTCTCCACCATTTTTTGGACGCACTAGCACGCTTACTTGCATGTGATAAGTATAGCTATTCGTGCTAAAGTCATCATCATCGTAATAGCCAAATGGGAAAAACATCGAGTAGCCAAAGCCAAAGCTTGGTCTGCCAAAGCCATATCCCATGCCCATCGAAAATCTAGGATCTCTTTTTATTATCCTAGAAAAGCTTTGCACATCGCCAAGGATGATGAAGTCGGCATTTTTGATATTTGGCTCGTTTCTAAAGCCAGCCTTTGCAAACTCGCTTAAAATTTCAGCATTTACATCTTGCCCGGTCGCACTATTTTTAAAATTTACATAGACGCTTTTGTTTGATTCATTAAGCGTAAAAAAGATCGGATCGCTCGTTTTGACCGAGATATTTGGAGTGCTGTTAGCACATCCAACAAAAAATACCGCTAAGACAAATAAAAAGAAATTTTTCATATTCACTCCTACAAGAGCGTTCTTATAGCACTTTCAAGTACACTTTTTGGTGTAAGACCGATAAATTTTGATCGCATCTTACCATCTTTATCAAAAAAATAGATAACTGGCACGCCCATGACGCCGCCAACTGCCTTGCTAAAGTAATCGACTGAAACCTTGTCGCTCGTCGTTTTAAAGGTGATGTTGTGCTCTTTTAAAAGCTCAATATCTTTATCAAAGCCTTTACTAGGTCCTAAAACACCAATGAATTGGACCTCTTTACCATACTCTTTTTCAAGCGTATTTAGATCAGGTATAGCGGCCTTGCATACTCCGCAGTCAGTGCCAAAGAAAAATAGCATATATGGTTTATCGCCTATCTTTAGGCGCTTTTCTGTTGGAAAAAACTGCGTATCAATGCCGCTTGAGTCATTTAGAGTGATGTGATGCTTCTCATACTGCTTGACGCAGCCCATAACTAGGGCTGAGACTAGACATAAAAATAAAATTTTATATCTCATTTGGCACCTTTGGGTTTTCAATAGTGCGAATTTTCTCTAGCTTACCGTGTCTTAGATATACGATCTTATCGCCATACTCGCCAAGATCAGGGTTGTGAGTTACTAGAAGTATCGTCTTGCCATCTTTTCTTAGCTTGCAAAATAGATCAAGTATAACTCTTTCATTTGCTTCATCAAGGTTACCAGTTGGCTCATCTGCTATTAAAATTTCAGGATCATTTATGAGCGAGCGTGCGATACAAAGACGTTGTTGCTCACCACCACTTAGCTGACTTGGTCTGTGTGTTAGCCTGTGAGAAAGACCAACTGCCTCAAGTGCCTTTTTAGCGTCCTCTTCATCAACTGAGCTGTGATAGTACTGAGCAATCATTACATTTTCAAGTGCGCTAAGATATGGCACTAAGTGAAACTGCTGAAAAATAAGACCGATCTTTTCACGTCTAAATTTAAGTGTATCATCAGCATTTAGATTGCTCGCATCATCGCCACCGAGCATATAAGTGCCACTACTTGGAGTATCCATTAGAGAAAGGATATTTACAAGCGTACTCTTACCACTACCACTTGGTCCCATGACGCTGACCCACTCACCTTTTTTAACCTCAAAATTTATATCATCAAGTGCTTTAACATCGCCAAAAATTTTACAAATATTTTTTAATTCTAGTGCATTTTGCATATCATTCTCCTCTTAGTGTATCTGCCATTTTGTTATTAAGTGCCCGTTTGATCGGATAAAATGCTGCGATCGCTGCAAATAAAAGCGATATTATCACAGCTACTGGGATGCTTAAAATTCTAAAATCAATACTAGAATCAAATATCGCATAACCTAAAATTTGAGCTAGTAAATATCCTAAAAATGCACCAACTAATGCTGAGATGAGCGCTGTCACAAATGTCTCAAAGCCAAACAGCTTTAATACATCCTTTTTGCTTGCACCTATGGCTCTTAGAAGTGCGATCTCCTTTGAGCGAGAGAGCAAGATAGCACTAAGCGTTGTGTTTACGCACATTGAAGTAATGAGCAAAATAACAAGGCTAACAAGTGCCATTAATAGCTTTATTTTCTCCAAAATATAGCCCTCAGACTTTGAGACCTTTGCCACTGGTTTTGCAGCTATTTCTTCATTACTTATAGTCTTTGCGAGCGATGTTATCTCGTCAAAGTTACCAAGCACAACAGCTTCAGCATAGTTTATTTTGCCAGCTTTATTTGAAATTTTTTGAGCCAAAGATAGTGACGTGATCAAAAGCGCATCCTCTTTGTCGCCACTTGCGACTACGCCTTTTATCTTTACATTTATGCTCTCATTTGAGCCAATGGCGCGAATTTCTATATCATCACCTGCTTTAAAGCCAGCCTGACGAGCTAGATCGACGCCTATTAGCACGTTTTTATCGTCAAAATCGACATTTATCATCGTTCCATCTCTAACATCTAAAAATGGTTTAACTTTTTTTAGATTGCTAAATTTTGTTCCCATGACGATAGCATTTGTTGGACCGATATTTGCCTGAGCAAAGAGATAACCGCTCTCACCAAGAAGCTTATCTTTTGGTACTTTAGCGATCATCTCATTGTAAGTTTTTTCACTCATATCATCGCTTGTAGCCATATCTTTTGGAGCAAAGATCATATTTGCACCATAAGTTTTTAGCTCGCGTGAGACTTTAGAGTCGATGTCTAGATAGACATTAACAAACGCAGCACACACGCATGCTCCAAGCAAGATAGAGATCACGATGACCATGACTCTTGATGAGCCGTTTTTTAAACTTTTATAAATTGTATTGTAAAAGAATTTGCTATTTGCGGTCATATAGCACCTCCGCAGGTAGTAAATTTATGACGTTTCTCATTGGCATTAGCGAGCCAACGACTGAGATAAGTAGGGCAAATGCCACGCTAATTGGTAGTACGATCCAAGCTATACCGATGCCATGTGAGAAGATAATGTAAGACATCACGTAGCTTAGTGCGTATCCTAAAAATGCTCCCGTGATACCAGCAAAAAATGCCACAACAAGGCTCTCGCTAGCAAACAAAGCATAAATTTCAAAGTTGCTTGCGCCTATGGCTTTTAAAAGGCCGATCTCTTTTTTGCGGCGGTAAATTTCACTTGTCATAAGCGATGTTATGCCGATGGCTGAAACCACAAGGGCGATGATACTAACGATACCCATTAGGCTTTGGATTTTCTTTACGATATTGCTCTCGGCATCACTTACTTGAAGGCTAGCCTTTGCGCTAACGTTTGGTAAGTTCTCTTCTATCTGAAATGCGATCGAGCCTGCGTAAGCCGAGCAGTACCATTTATCGTACTCTGCGCTATCAAGATTGTCTAAATTTCTTCTTGCTTTTAGCGATAGGTCATTTTCTGGGATCGTCATGGCTGAGACTTCAGCCTTTGTGTATGAGTTTGCATGTCCAGAGAGATCTCCAGCAAGCTTTAGTGAGCCAACTAGCTTATGCGTCTCGTCACTAGCTCCTTTTAAAATTCCAACTATTTTAACCTCTCTTGTACCATTTTTGCCCACAAGGCTAAGCTCGTCGCCAACCTTTAAATTTTTAGCCTTAGAAAGTTCTTCGCCAACTAAAATTTCATCCATACTTTCATCTTTTGGCCAAACACCCTCAACGCCCCAAAATCCATACAAGCTCTTAACGCCTGTGCTAAATTCTGGCTCATCTTTTAGACCGATATTTTTATCAAAATAGGTTCCTTCAAAAGCGAATTCAATTCCTTTTTCATCTTTAACTTTTGCTTCTAAAAACGGCGCAAAAGCAACGATATTGTTTCTCCAAAAGATCTCTTTTATCTTGTAGATATCAGCCTCTGGGAGTAAATTTTGTGATTTTAGTGGGGTGAAATTTTTACCCTCGATCTCGATGCTTAAACTCTCACCGCGCGGTAAAACAACGATATTTGAGCCATATCCTCTAAGCTCGCTTGCCACTTGATCGCCAATTTTTAGCGTGATATTTAGCATGCAAGCTATCAAAAGAGCAGCTAGCAAGATGGTGATAAACGCCATCGTCTTTTGCACCTTTGAGCCAGTGATCGAGCTTTTTATCATTCTTAGTTGCATATTTTTCATTTTAACGTTCCATTTGTTTCTACATATTTTTCTGGATTTGCTTCAAATTTCGCCTGAGTTTCGTTGTTCTCAAAGAAATATGTGCGTCCGTAGTATAAATATGATCTTGAATCAAGATTGCTCACCTTTTTGTGGCTTACAGGGTCAAGTACCATCTTTTCGACGACCTTGCTAAAGTAGTTTGCCCCTGCGACGATCGTTTTATAATCAACTATGATGTTTTTACCATCGAAGGTAAATGCCATAGGGATCGGGTTACAACCACCCTCTTTACCAACTGATGGCAAGAAAATTCTAACATTACAAGAGATACAAATAAGGTCATTACCTTTTTTTATGTAGCCCATATCACCGCAGATCATACACGAGTCAAAGACGATGACAGGAGATGGGCGGTCGCTAAAGCGGTTTAGCAAGAAAAATCTTATCTGTTTGCCCTCATCTGTGATGTAGGCAAATCTGTGAAGTTCGTTATCTTTTAACATATCAACATCAAATATAAATTTATCTCCCACTGGCTCAACCAAGACTGGCTCTGAAATTTGAGGTGGGCGAGATGCGTAAAGATCAAAATAAAGTGAAAATCCAAGCGCTATTAAAACGCTACAAAATGCAAATTTTGCATTGTCAAAGACATTTTCTCTAATAGCTTTTGTAAAGCGGTATTTGATAGAGCCAAACGTGCTCTTATCGATACTTTTTGGTATAAAGCAAAGTGCGATGATGCATAAAAGTAGGATCACTACTATGTAAAAATAGGCACTAAATTCTGTGACGTAGATGCCTTTTGCGCTGATAGATAAAATTTGAGAATTTAGCTCGCTACTTATCTTTAAAGCGCCTGCACGTAAAAGCTCAAGTGCAGTTTGTGAGCTTCTATCAACTAGCAAAAATACTAATGTGATAAGAGCTAAAATTTTAGCTATTGATGATGGGATGCTTGCTTTTAAATTTGAAATGAAGAAAAATAAAAATAGTATCAAGATCATCGCAAAGATCATCAAAAAGAAGCTTATGACTGAAAGCGTGTCAAGCAGTTCGCCACCAAATAACGGGAACAAAGCGCTACTTGAGCTATAGCCAAAGCCAAAGCCGATGCCTAAAATAAAAAATGTTACGATTTTTGCTATCTTAAGCTCGAAAAATATCCATAAAATGCTAATGAATAGAAAAACCAGTGTCACAGAATCTATGAAAATTTTAAACTGGTCATCAACAAGCGCATGACGAGCAGCTTTAAAGATAAGCACACCAGCAACAACGCCAAGAAATGACGGTAAAAAGATCGTTTTTAAACTTTTGCCATTGTTATTTAAGGCAGCAAAAAGCGTAAATCCAAGGAGGGCTAAAAAGACCTGATAGAAGTAAATTGACATAACTAAACCCTATGAGAATTTTTAAAAAGGGGCGAGAACGCCCCAAAGCGATTATTTAACAGGACCACCTGTCCATTGAAATTTATAAGTTGTTGTGAAAGGCTCAAACCATTTACCAACACCAGTCTCTTTGTCAGCGTGGCGACCAAAGCCTTGTTTTTCTGGATTGTCGATGTGGAATTTAAGCTCATAGTTACCAACACCTGTATCCATTTTTACGTTAGCGCCGTAGTGTGGGCCATCGCTTGCAACCATTGGCATAAATGTACCTTTTTTAGTTTTACCATTATCAAGGTTTTTTAGCTCATAGTTGATCTTTAGGTATGGGATCCACTCGCCTTCGCCAAAGCCGTTTTTGTTGCCTTTTACAGCGTGGATGTCAGCTTCTAGGTGAAGGTCAGCCAAGCTTGGAGCTAGATCAACGCCTTTTGGCTCCATGTCGATTGGCTCAAGATAAACAGCAGCTATCTCCATACCATTAGCCTCTATAGGCTCGCCGATTGGGTGCTCTCCAGCAAGTGCAAAACCAGCTGCTAGACTAAGTGCTAGAGCTGAACTAAGAATTTTATTCATTTCCTCTCCTTTAAATAAGATTAGTTTTTATTTTGTTTTGATTTCATGATAACGATGCCGATAATTAGGGCAAGCACCATAATGATTTGAGGCACTAAACTCTCGTAATATGGCATAAGTCCTAGCCAGTCTCTCATCCAGTCAGGAAAATTTAGTC
The DNA here is from genome assembly GCF_002914005.1 of Campylobacter concisus. Taxonomy (GTDB): domain Bacteria; phylum Campylobacterota; class Campylobacteria; order Campylobacterales; family Campylobacteraceae; genus Campylobacter_A; species Campylobacter_A concisus_N. The sequence goes on from NZ_POZU01000040.1 coordinate 19,657, forward strand.
CTTTTATGATAGTTGGGATGAAAATTTTGCCCTCAACTAGCTCGCCAACGCCCTTGCCAACAAAGACGATCGACATGTAAAAGATGATCGCTGATGTAAATATAAAAAATGGCTTAATAGGAATTTTAATAGCGAAAATTTTAAATAAGAAATAGACTATTAAAAGAACGATAAGACCTACAACAAAGCCAGCTGCGATCATTGAGTAGCCAGCTGAGTCTTTTGCGTCAAAGATAAGCGCTTGATAAAATAGCACTGTCTCAGCGCCCTCTCTAAATACCGCTAAAAATACAGTCCACCAAAGCATCCTGCTTGAGCCACTTGAGATAGACTCAGATAAGTGAGATTTGATGTAGTCGTTCCATTTTTTAGCGCCAGCATTTGAAAGAAGCCAGAAGCCAACATAAAATAGAAGTCCCACAGCAACAAGCATCGTGATGCCTTCCATAAGCTCTCTTTTTTGACCTGCTGCCTCGCCAAAGATGACATTCATTATCCAAGCCATGACAAAGCTTAAGATGACAGCCACGCCAACTGAGCTATATACGACCTTGCCCATAGATTTTGCATTGCCAGTTTTTACAAGATATGCAACGACGGCTGCAACGATGATAAGAGCTTCAAAACCCTCTCTTAAGATGATAGTTAGTGCCCAGATAAATAGTGTCCAAGGTGAGCTTGAACCGCTAGTTTTCTCAAGTGCGGCTGCTAGCTGAGATGACATCTTGCTTGCACTCTCTTCAAGTGTTTTTTCGTCTGCACCTGATTTCATAAGGGCTACAAGGTTACCAAATGTAGCTTCAATAGCTGTTTTTAAATTTACATCTATCGCACCTACTTTGTTCTCCATGCCGCTACCTTCAAACTCATCAAAGTAGATGTCTTGGATATCGCCCATAGCTTTGGCACTATTGCCACCTTTGTAAAGCGCGATGGCTGCTTGAATTTTGTCATTTATGTTTTTAACAGTTTGAGTGTAGTCTGTGCCACTATCTTCGCTGCTATCGCTAGATGCTGCACTGCTCATATCAACTTTTGCTAGTTTTACTGTTTCAGCTGGGAGTTTTGCAACGGCATCATAAGCTAGTTTTTTGATCTCTTCTAGCTTTACTTTAAAGTCATCTTTGCTTATGCCATTTGTGATGCCACTGATCGCTTCACCCATCTTTCTTTGGATGTCAGCATCTATGCTTTTGCCATTTTCTATATATTGGCGAACGGCGATTTCAAGTTGAGTGTTTCTATAATCATTAAATTTAGCATCTTGGATAGAATTTTTAGCATCATCTTGTTTATCACTCTCATAGCTTGATATAGCTTTATCTAGAGTAGCTGATAAATTTTCAAATGCCACCTTCCATTCAGGGATAAATTTAGAAGTGTCATAGCCACTTGCAGCAGCTTGTGCTGGGGTGTCTGAGTACTCACCAACTAGTCTATGTCCTTTTAAGATAACTGGTAGAACTTCAGCGATCTCGCTATTTATCTGATCTATTCTTTTTTGCACATCATCTGGCGCTTCGCCTGCTTTTATCGCCTTTCTGATCTCGCCAAACTGCTTCTCCATTGAGTAAGCTTTTTTCTGACCTAAATTTATTCTGATGCCAGCTTCGACATCTTCAAATAAGCCAAAATAAGCATTTTGAGTATCACTGACCGCTTGTTCAACATTGCCAGCTCTATACTCTGTTATTACTTTTTGTAGCGACTCTTTTATCTGAGCTGCGACTTGTGTGTAGTCGTCATTTTTTGCTATAAGCCAAATAGGCAACAACATAATTAGCATAAATTTTAAGAATTTATTCATTAAATAAACCACCTGTGAGATTTTTTGAGACGAATATTATCAAGGCTTTACTTTGATTAAAATAAAAACGATTATCATAAAATAGAGCAAATTGAGATAATAAAGAGAAATTTGTCTTCAAATAGCCAATTTTAAATAGTTTTAGAAATTTTCTAATGTAAATTTAAAATTTATCTTTTGAATAAAAAATAGTAGCTTTATAAAATAATGAAAAGGTTTTTAAGTTTAAAATTTAGAATTTAAAGGAGAGCAAATGCTCTCCTTCTTGTTAGGCATTTAGCCCAGTATTTCTTAGCATAACGCGTTTGCGATATACGTTTGATACTTCAGCCGCATCTCCAACTAAAAGTGCATTTGTAGCACAAACAGCCGCACACATAGGCACTTTTCCTTCGGCCATTCTATTTTGACCGTAAAGTTCTCTCTCCTCGTGTGAGTTTGTTGGCTCTGGACCGCCTGCACACATTGTACATTTGTCCATTACACCTTTTACACCAAATGCTCCATCTTTAGGGAACTGTGGAGCACCAAACGGACAAGCATATAAGCAGTAACCACAGCCTATGCATATATTTTTATCGTGAAGCACGATGCCATCAGCTCTAATGTAGAAACAATCAACCGGGCAAACTTGCTCACAAGGTGCATCAGTACAGTGTTGGCATGCAATGGTAGTTGAAACCTCTTTACCCTCGATACCATCGTGAAGTGTAATGACCTTTCTTCTATAAATTCCCACTGGAAGTTCATGAGCAGAAGAGCAAGCAACTTGGCAACCATAACAACTAATACATCTATCAGTATCTACGAAAAATTTCATTCTTGCCATTTTATTCCTCCTTACTCTTTACCCATGGCGTCTCTCTCGCCATATTCATGGAAAAACGATGTTTTAAATGTATTTTCCTCAGCTTTTTCTATACGGCAAAGACCTGCGTTAAACTCTGAAATTTGAGTAACTGGGTCAAATCCGTAGTTAGTAACTGTGTTAAAGCTCTCGCCGATAACATAAGGCTTAGTGCCCTCTGGATAGCGAGCTGAAAGATCAACGCCTTGCATAATACCAGCGAAGTTGTATGGCATACAAATTCTATCTGGAGTTACCATATGGCTGTGATAGCATCTTACTTTGATCTTTGTGCCTTGTGGGCTGTGAATCCACATCATATCGCGGTCTTTTATGCCGTATTTTAAAGCTAGCTCTGGATTAACATTAGCAAACATTTCTGGCGTAATAGCTGATAGATATTTACTAGTTCTTTCGATCATACCAGCACCACTTAGGTTTACGACGCGTTGCGTACTAAATACGATAGGGAATTCTTTCGACCAATCTTTTGCTTGTTGCTCTGACTTAAACTTAGTAGAAACACGGAAATTTCTAGCTTGATCATCAAATGTCGGATACTTTTGAACAAGATCCCAGCGTGGTGAGTGAATAGGCTCTCTATGTTTTGGAATAGGATCGAGGAATTCCCAAACGATAGCTCTCGCCCTTGCATTACCATAAGGCACAACACCTTTTTCACGGCATTTTTCAAAGATAATACCACTATAATCCATGCTCCAGCTTGGTCCCATCTTAGCTTTCTCTTCTTCAGTTAGAGTTATGCCTAAGACTTTTTCTATATTCTCTTTTGTGATTTGTGGATAGCCACCTTTTATAGCTGAGCCAACAAGTGTTGTCTCTTCGCTAGCTAGCTGACTAACGCCATTATGTTCGAGTCCAAAGCGATTTCTAAAGCCTGAACCACCTTCAACATAAGGTTTGCTCATATCATATAGTATTGGAGTTCCAGGGTGTTTTTCATCCCATGCTGGCCATGGTTTACCGTAGTATTCGCCTTTGACTTCACCGCCAATACCTATTAGCGTATCTGGGTCAAATTTATCCCAGTTTGCTTGATGTCGTCTAAACATCTCGGCTGTTCTACCACCATAACCTATAGAATTTCCAATTCTTGCTATCTCATTTGTCGCATCATCAGGCCATACAAAATCATCTTTTACTTGTTTTATTTCATGATCTACGATACCCATTTTCATGCCTCTTACGTATTCATCGTAAAAGCCAAATTTCTTAGCAAACAAGAACATCACTTCGTGATCGCCCTTGCTCTCATAAAGTGGATCAACAACTTTTGTTCTCCATTGTCCTGAGCGGTTTGTAGCACTTAAGTGACCTTCATTTTCAAATGCAGTCGCTACTGGCAAGATATAAACGCCATCTTTTCTATCTGAAAGGATAGAAATTTCATTTACAAATGGCTCAGCTACAACGATCATATCTAGTTTTGAAGCCGCTTCTTGAATTTTAGCTAAGTGTGCCATAGATGTTAGACCAGTTCCTTGAACCCAAAGAACTCTTAATGCACCACTACTAAATGTATTCTCCTCTTTCAAGACGCCTTGCCACCATTTTGAAAGTGACCAGCCTTTTTCGTTTCTCCAGTTTCTATCTTCTGGATGTTTAGGATCGTGGTAATAATACTCTTCAAAGACTGTATTTTTAACAGGAGTACCGCCTTGCTTTGGCTCTTTTGTTGAGACTGCAAAGCGTTTAATAAATTCGTCATAATCAACGCCCCAGCCTTTGCAGTAATATTTCCATGCAGCATCAGTTAAGCCATAATACATTGGCAAGCTATCTGAAAGGTTACACATATCAGTTGAACCTTGAACATTGTCGTGACCACGAATGATATTACAGCCACCGCCTGCTTTACCCATATTTCCTAGAATTAGTTGAAGGATAGGTAAAATTCTTGTATTTGATGTACCAACTGAGTGTTGAGTAATGCCAAGTGCCCAAACAACAGTACCCGGTTTTGTATGAGCTAGGATATCTGCAGCTTTTAGTAGCTTATCAACTGGTACTCCAGTAACATCAGATGTAACCTCTGGTGTCCAGTGCTCAGCCTCTTTTCTTATCTCATCAATACCATAAGTTCTATTTTCTATAAATTCTTTATCTTCCCAGCCATTTTTAAGAATGATATGAATAAGACCATAAACAAGTGCGATATCAGTTCCTGATCTTTGTCTCAAATAAAGATCAGCATGTGCAGCTGTCTTTGTAAAATTTGGATCAGCTACAATTACTTTTGCATTGTTTCTATCTTTTGCTTGTAAAGTGTGCTTCATGCCACCAACTGGGTTTGCCACAGCTGGGTTTGCTCCAATGATAAATATACATTTTGAGTTTGCAGCCATATCTCCAAAGTGGTTTGTCATCGCGCCATAACCCCAAGTATTCGCCACACCGGCGACTGTTGCGCTATGTCAAATTCTTGCTACGTGATCATTACTGTTTGTACCCCAAAATGCACAAAATTTTCTAAAGTAGTAAGACTGTTCGTTGTTAAATTTAGCCGATCCTAAGAAAACAACACTATCAGGGCCATCTTCTTTACGGATCTGAAGCATCTTATCACCGATCTCATTTACAGCTTGATCCCATGAAATTCTTTGCCATTTACCATCAACTTTTTTCATAGGATATTTAATGCGTTGTTTGCTATGTGTAAGATCGATCTGATCGATACCTTTTGAACAGTGTGAGCCCTGAGATATTGGGTGGTACATTGCCATATCTTGGCGGATCCAAACACCATCTTTTACCTCAGCCTCGATACCACAGCCTGCTGAACAAATAGAACAAATAGTCCTAACCTTTTTTGAGCCAGGAAAAGGATCTTTTATCTCTTCCGCACTCGCCTCTCTTATCGTATCATTTTTCCCAAAAGCCATTGTGGTGCCAGCACCAAGTGCTGCTAGCTTTAAAAATGAACGTCTCCCTATACGTGCATCACTCATGGTTTTCTCCCTTAATAAGCGATTTTATAGTAGGTTTCCCAGTTCTTGCTTTTTTTATAAAGCACCTCTTTTTTGTTAGACTTACCTACGACGACGCCATTGCCATCAGGAGCTAAGTCATCACTAGTTGTTTTTGCTATTGCAGAAACTGCGAGTATTCCGCCAGCAGTACCAACTTTTAGAGATTTCTTTAAAAAATCTCTTCTTGATCCTTGCATTTTTTCTCCTTGCCTCTCAAATCTTAAAAATTTGAGAAATTTGGTTCCATGATATGTAAAATTTGCATATTTAGAGATACTAAAATATTGCAAATAGTCTATTTCAGGGCTTTTAGAGCCTAGAATTAAACTATGTAAATTTAGCATATTTATAAAATAATAAAAGTAAATATATAATATTAATTATATTTATTAAGTATTTATTAAAAATATAGTTAAATGTATTTTAAAATTTAAGAATTTTTATTAAAAGAAGAAATTCTAGGGAGAGCTCCCTAGAAAAGATTATTTTAGATCACTTTTGTTTATGATAAATGGCACTGATCTAACGCCAGCTGAGAAATATTTTTTACGTAAAGTATCGATCTTGTCGCTCTCTTCTTTGCTAACATTTTTTTCATCTACGTTATAATCTTCAGAGAAATACTTTCTTAAAATTTTAACCTTATCGCTATCACTTTTTGCATTTTTTATATCCTTATAGATCAAAGCACTTTTTTGCAAAGATGATAGTTCATGCACTGGAGTTAGGATGATTTCAACGTTATTGTCTTTTAATGTCGTTTCGATCTTTGCTAGCTCGGCTCTACAATATGGGCATTCAGGATCTGAAAACATGATAAGAGTTGGCTTTTTGCTATCATTGCCAAGAGTTACAATATTTGTCTTGTCTTCATTTTTATAAATTTTAGCTAGTGATTTTACTAAATCAAGTGCTGCTTTTTCTGCGATTACCTTTTTTTCTTCAGCTAAATAAGACTTTTGCTCCTTTAAATTTACAACATCAGGAAACATAAGATCGCCCTTAACAAAAGTCACATCTTCTTGAGACATATCTCCTTTGCTAAATTTTAAGCTTACTTTTTCTATATCATCTAAAATTTTAGTGCGTTCTACAACTTTTACATTAACACCATCGATATTTTGATTTTTAAAAACTTCTGAGTAAAAATCTTCTATTTGCTTATCGCTTGCTGCCATTAGGCTAGTTGCCGCTAATATTGAGGCCAAAACCACTTTTTTCATTTTTTTCCTTTTTAAAAATTTGGCGGATTATATTTGCTTTTTGTAAATGAATACTAACCACGAAAGACTCTATCATTTCCTTGCTTCATTATGTCACTCTCAAGGTCAAGTTGCTCAAGATAAGCGATTACATATTTTCTACTTAAATTTAGTGCATCCTTGGCGTTTGTAACATTTACAAAGCCTTGATTTTTGATGATCTCTCTTAGCTTATTAAGTGCCATTTTTAGCGAATTTCTAGTGATAAAAAGATTATGCTCCAGCCTTACAACTCTGCCCATTGCAGTTAGTTTTTTAAGTGCATTATCACCACTTAGCCTATCTATTTCCAGCTCATCATATATATTATAAGGCGCCGTTGGGGCTAGCTTGCCACTTTCTAAAATTTCATAAATTTTCTCTTCAAGCCTTACTTTTAGTTTGCTTATATCAACGCCCTTTTTTGTATAGACGCCATCATTTTTAGAGATTAAGTTTATACTTTCAAGCTCATCAAGTGCTTTTTGAGCTAAATTTTGACTAGCCCAAGCAAGCTTTAGGCTTATACTTTGAGCTGAGAAAACGGCAAATTCATTTTTTTCTATCATAAATTTAACCACAGACTTTATCCGCTCAACCGCGCTTAGATCGTAGATATTTAAAGCCTTTTCATCGACAAAGACGTTTGAGACTTTTTTAGCCACATTTACGGCCTCTTCGTGACTTAGTCCAAACCTTTGATAAGAAGAGATTATGCCAAAGCCATTTTTGTGGGCTTCTTTAAGTATAGAAAATGCTCCAATGAAATCATGCTTTAAAAGTGCAGCTAAAAAGAGAATTTTGCCAGCCTTTTTTAGTGGCTCAAGCACAGGATTTAGCACTCTGCCACCGCCTATCACGCGTGCATCTGAGATAAGCACAAATGCCTCGTCAAATTTCAAAAACATATCGCTTTGAAATTTAAAGGTAACAAAGTAGCTATCATCTTTTTGGCTAAGGATTAGCACCTTTGCAGGCACATTTTTAGCTCCTACGCAAAAGGTTACGCTTTGCGAGTGGATGAGATTCTTAGCAGTTACGACCGCATCAACCTCTCTAAATCCCCTAAAATAGCCTTTTTTACTAAGCAACTGCCCCTTTTTTAGCTCATTAAGCTCAATGCCAGTTAGATTTAGCGCCACACGGCTGCTAACCCCAGCGTGCTCTACAAATTTATCATGGCTTTGCACGCTTCTTACTAGCACCTCTTTACCAGCGTCGTAGTCAAAAAGCTTCTCATTTTTACTAACGCTTCCCTCTATCACGGTGCCAGTCACGACATTTCCGATACCTTTTAGGCTAAAAACCCTATCGATGTAGTATCTAAAAACGCCCTCCTCATCGCGCTTTTTAGCTCTTAGCGTAAAGAGATAGTTTCTAAGCTCGTCAATGCTTGCCTTATCCTTTATACTAACGGCAAAAATTTCTAAAATTTGCAGGTTTTTAAATTTAGAAATTTCATCTCTTATCTCTTTTTTTCTTAAATTTATAGTCGTTTCATCTACGAGGTCACACTTTGTAAGTGCCACGATCAAAGACTTCACACCAAGAAGATTTAAAATTTCAAGGTGCTCCAAGCTTTGAGGCATAAGTCCGTCATTTGCCGCCACCACAAATAAGCACGCATCAAAGCCATATGCACCGCTTATCATCGTTTTTATGAGATTTTCATGCCCAGGCACATCGATAAAGGCGATATTTTCATCATTTTTACTTAAATTTGAAAAGCTTAGATCGATCGTTATGCCACGCTTTTTCTCCTCTTCGAGATTGTCCCCCTCAAAGCCATTTAACTCCTTTATAAGCGCGGTTTTTCCGTGGTCGATATGCCCTGCTGTTCCTATTATTAGACTCATTTTTCTTCCGTTTCATTTATTATTTTTATTAGTTCATTTACATCGTCATCTAAAAGCGTTCTTAAATCAAGTAAAAATTTATCATTTTCTATGCGGCCGATCACCTTTTTTTGCCTAAATTTTTGCTCATTTAAAACTGCATCTCCACTAACAGCCAAAGCCACGCTTGGAATTTTTTTATTTGGCATCGCACCACCTCCTACAAAGGTTTGTGTGTGCACTATCTCAAGCGGAGTTTTTAGATTTTTATTTATAAAATTTGCTAAGTTTTCAAGCTCTTTTATGCTTTTGTGAAGCAGTTTTTGCGTTGTGATTAGCTCAAATTCTTTATTTAAATAAGCTTTCATACTCTCAGTCAAAAGCGAGATGATCACTTTATCAACACGAAGCATTCTTAAAAGCTGGTTTTTTCTAAGTTTTGCGATGAGCTCTTTTTTGCCAACAATGATGCCGCACTGCACCGCACCAAGCAGCTTATCGCCACTAAAGCTAACTAGCGAAACATCTTTTAAATTTTTTAGATCTGGCTCATTTTTGTCTAAGTTAAATGGCAAATTTCCGTAAAATCCACTGCCAAGATCAAAATAATCTATCAAATTTTGCTCACACGCCAATTTGCTTAGTTCATTTGCTGTAACCTCTTCGCTAAAGCCCACGATGTCAAAATTTGAGCGATGAACCTTTACAAGCATCGCCGTATTTTCACTAATTGCCTCTTCGTAGTCTTTTAGCTTAGTTTTGTTTGTCGTGCCAACCTCTTTCAAAAAGCAGCCCGCATTTGCCATAACTTCTGGCACTCTAAAACTACCGCCAATCTCGACTAGCTCGCCTCTGCTAACGACGACTTCTCTGCCTTTCGCAAAGGTATTTAGCACCAAAAATACAGCGCTTGCGTTATTATTTACAACGATAGCGTCTTCAAAACCAAATGCTCTTGCGATCATCTCACCGATATAGTCGTATCTATTGCCACGACTGCCTGTTTTTAAATTATATTCAAGGTTTGAATATCCTGTGATTACCGGTGTTGCACGGCTTAAAATTTCTTTATCGATGACGCTTCTAGCAAGGTTTGTGTGAATGGTTACACCGGTTAAATTTAGCACTCTTTGAAGGCTTGATTCATTAAATTTATGATATTCGTTTAGGATTAAATCTATTATTTCTTGCAACGCAAAATTTGCATTTTCATTTAAAATTTTAGCTCTAACTTCATTTAAAATTTGCCTCGCAAGCAATGTGACTAAATTTATATCAAATCCTGAAAATGCTTCGTTTTTTATGATCTTATCAACTTGTGGGATATCTCTTAAATCGCTCAATTCGTGCTCCTAGTAAGTTAGTTTTACCAAGCCGTGATTTTAACATAAAAAATATTATAAATTAAACCTTAGAGCAAAAAGGAACATATAAAATTCAGAGTCCATTAATCCCATTAATATTAAAATAAACCTGTTTTTGATAATAGGAGAAACTATGAAAGAATTTGGCTTTTATAACGATTTTGACGATACTTTAATGCTAAATGAACAGATAGAAATAAATAACGAAAAGGAAGAATATTTAGTTTCTAACTCGCCAAAGCTTAAAGCAAACATTACCGCACCTGAGATAAATTTTTATCTAAAAAATACAACTGCAAGCGTATTAGAAAAAGCTAAAAATACACTTTTACTTTATGAAGCAAGGGCAACTGCATTTGACATGGCAAAGGATGTTGATTACGAAAAAGAAGTTGGAAAAAATGTCGTAATAGTAAGCAACTCAGGCCGTGAGGAACTAGCAAATTTATTAAAAGAAAATGGCTATAAAGTCATTGAATTAACGCATTTTGAAGTGAAATTTATTTATGGCGCAGCTGGCGAACTTAGTGTTTTGATACTTAGAGCAAATGACGAATTTGAGGTCGATTGTGACTTTTTCTTGGTTGAAAATGCAAGGGATTATATGCTAAAGCAAAGCGGCTGTTATGAAATTTCAGGGCTAGAAGATGAAGCTGTGCTTAAAATTTTAAATGAAAAAACTCCAAAATTTAAGTACAAAAGTCTAACTCAATATGACTCTTCGATCTGTCAATATCACGAACGACGAAATGAAATTTGTGGACGCTGTGTCGATGTTTGTCCAACTGTAGCCATTTTAAAAGAAGACGAGACAAAGCATCTTGTTTTCTCACAAATCGATTGTGTAAATTGTGGCAACTGCATTAGTGTCTGCCCTAGCGGATCTCTTGACTCTACACTTATGCCACAAAATTCTTTTGCTACTATTGCCAAACTTTACAAAGGTAAAATTCCACTAATAATCTCTAATGAAACAAATTTAGACGAGCTAAATATAAGCCTACCTGAAAATGTCTTGCCTTTTTTCATATCAGCACCACATATGTTAAATCAAGCGCATCTTCTTACATTGCTTCAAGAAAGCGGTGCAAGTGTGATTTTATTTAGCAAAACTCTTGGCAAAGGCGAAAAAGACACCATTAGCATCTTAAATCAAATTTATGAGCTTAAATTTAAAGAGACGGCGATCTATCACGCTAAAGATAAAAACGAGCTTGAAGAATCGCTCAAAAAAGCAAAATTTATAGCTGACTCACAACACACGATAAACGAATATGCCTTGCCAAAAAGAGAAATTTTTGCAAAAAGGCTCGAGTTTTTAGTAGGTAGCGAGGATCTTGGCGTGGTAAAAAGCGGCGAGATGATAAGATATGGCGATGTCAAGATAAACACTGATAGCTGTACACTTTGTCTAAGTTGCGTTGGCGCTTGTAACGTAAGCGCGCTAGTGGCTGATAAAAAGACAAATTCGATTTTATTTAATCCAAGCGTCTGCACAGCTTGCGGATACTGCGAACTAAGCTGTGCTGAAAAAGATACCATAAGCCTTGAAGTTGGAAAAATTTCTCTTAAGCCTGAGTTTTTTACATATAATGAGCTGGCACGAGATGAGCTTTTTGCCTGTGTTGAGTGCGGAAAAGAGTTTGCGACCAAAAAAGCTGTCGAAAAGATCGCAACTATAATGCAACCAAGATTTGGCAACGATAGGGTCAAGATAAAAGCACTTTACTGCTGTGCTGACTGCAAAGCCAAACTAATGGTTCAAGCCCAAATAAACGCAATGAAAGAGGATTTATTAAATGGATAAAAACATCATAAAAGCAAGATCATATTTTTACGAATTTCTAGCATATCCTATGTTTTTTTACACAAATGATGAGAAATTTTCAAGGTGGAAAGAGCAGTTAAGATACTTAAGCGCAAATCCTTTAAGCGAGGATAGTGATGCTGCGTTTAAAAATTTAGATAAATTTAGCTTTGAAGAATTTTCAAAAGAACAAAATGACGTTCTTTTTGGCTTTACAAATATCCCTTTAAGTGCCTCATTTTATGAAGAGGGCAGAGATAACGGAGCAGCTAGGCTTAGGGTTATTGAATGTTTAAAACTAAGCCCATATAGACGTGATAGCGAGCTTTGCAAAGATAGTGAGGACTACGTTGGATTTATATTTTTAGCGATGGCTACATTTTTAAAAGATGAGTTTGATGATGCAAAAAATATTAGCAATAAGCTCTTTGGCGAGACTTTAAATTTATTTGTAGATGAGTTTTCTCAGCTACTTTCAGCTTGCAAAGAGGCAAATTTCTTTAAATCATACACAGTCATTTTAAAAGACTTCATCGAGCTTGAGCGCTCCATACTAAACGTAGAAGCACCAGCTAAACCAAAAGGCGATAGTGTCGCTATGGCAGCTCTTAAGAAAGAGCCATTTCAAAGCAAGATGCCAACAATCAAAACCAAGCTTCATTGGGAAGAATTTTCTCCGGTCATATCACACGAGTTTAAAGACTAAAATGGTTAAATTTGCTCTTACTCGAGCTAGGAGTAAATTTAACATCCGCTTAAATTTGTTATCTTGATATTTTATGATTATTAGCAATTTGGTGTTAAACTTCTTTAAATTTTTTACAAAGGACTTACAGTGGTAATGACACACTACATGGAGCTTTTATCGCTCAATCAACCTTACAATCTAATCCTCTTCATGGTGATACCTGTGGGGCTTACGGAGCTTTTAGTGGCGATGGAGTTTCTCACTATGTATCACATGGATAGCGGCAAAAATACTGGCTTTAAGGCTGTTGGCAAATTTGCTGGCATAGTGCTTGGGGTCTATTTTACAGCTCTTGTGATCTATTTTATGGCAAAAATTTATCCAAGTATAAAATGGCGTGGATATGCCGATGTCATCGCTGTCTACTCATATCTCATCAGCGTCATACCACTTCTTGGCATCGCGCTTTTAGAGCTAAATTTGATCTACAAAAACGCAAGCGAAAAGGCAAAGCTAAAGCTTCACTTTTTCCTACTCATATTTGCCTTGGTCGTCGCACACGTCGCTATGATATTTGGCATGGTTGATCCTACCATAACTGGCTACAAGGCTGAAAACGGTGAGATGGGTATGCATATGAATATGCCGATGAACATGCCAGCAGATATGCCAATGCACGATCACCACAAGATGATGCAAAATATGGGTGAGATGCATATGAATATGATGATGCAAAATATGAGTGATGATAACTCAACTAATATGCACATGCATCACTAAATTTTATAGCTTCTTGGCAGCTGCTAAGAAGCTATAAAAATTTAATTCTTTTTTGCTGCTTTTAATAATCTATTTTCTTTAAAAAATTTTCTGAGTGATTTTTGCTCTTTTGGGCCTATTTTGTAGCTTATAAATTTGAGATACCACTTGATATCTTGCTCGCTTATGTCGCGACTTTTAGCATACTGGGCTAAGATATAGTTTGGAATTTTTACATTTTTTTGTAAAAATTTTGCGACCAGTTTTTTGTAAAACGAGCCATTTTTTACGTAAGAAAATCTACCAAAAACAAATGGCAAATTTGTTTTTTCGTGCCAAATTTTACCAAGGTCGTAAAAGCACTCTTTGCCCTCGCTTAAGTATGCCTTTAGCGCCCTGTCGCCTATGATCACCTCGCCATTTAGTTTAAGCACCTTGGCTAGGGCGTTTGAGCTAGCTGAGGCAGGATCTGGCTTTGGGGCTGAGTTTTTGCGCACAAGCACGCTTTTTACATCTTTTTTGGCGACTATTCCAAAATTTAGCTTCTTTAAATTTGCCTTTGTGCTAGCTATGCTTGAGATCACCGCAGCGTCGATTTTTCTAGCGTTTAGCGCCCTATTTAGCTTACTTGGCACGCCCTTTTTAAACTCGATCGCCTTTTTTATCTGAGAACTTAGTGGGGCTGATTTTAAAAATACGTGAAATGGGAGTAAATTTAGATAATCAATCTTTCCAAATATCATTTTTCATCTTTTACAAGCTCAAATTTAACCATCTTGTTTTCGTTGCAAACATCGCGAAATAGCAGGGCTAGGCTCTCTTTTGTACTATCATCCAAAGAATTTTCATTTTTTAGCTTTATAAATGTTGGCTCACTTATCTCGCAGAGGCAGTCAAAGAGTGCGTCTAAATTTCTGCCGTAGTACTCTGGTAGCTCAAATTTCTTAGCAAAATACTCATGCATCTTCTCTTTTTCAGCCATCTTTTTGGCATCTAAGATCACGCTTTTCATTGCATCCTCTTCTCATAAAGCAGGTAAAAATGCTCGTAGTGATCAGGCGTGTAGTAGATAAGCCCGTCGTTTGAGTATAAAATTCTCTCAGCGCCGCGCCTACCACCATTATAATTTACATCGCACTCAAACCACTTTCTACCATCAGCTTCTGGCAGCCTCTTTTCTCTGTTTGAAAATCTATCTCCGCCGATACTTTTGCCGCCGCTTATCTGCCATAAATTTCCGCTTTTTGCATCCCAGCCAAGTTCAAGTGCCTCTTTTTTGGTTATGAAATTCTTTGGTAGCTTGTTAAATTTATAGATATAAAGTGCGACCTCATCTTTTGAGGTGTACGAGCCATTTTCTGCGAGGCTCTGGCTCTTTTGTCCCTCTTTGTTTAGTTGCTCAAGTAAAATTTGAGCGTTTTTATTTGCCTCACTACCATTATTTGAGAAAAAGAAAGTGCCAACAATTACGGCTATTACAAAGGCGACTAAGGCTGGCAAAAGTCTTTTGTTCAAATTTAGCCCTTAAAGCGTGTTAAAAACTCTATCGCCAGCATCACCAAGACCTGGAACGATATAGTTTTTCTCATTTAGCTTTTCATCAATCGATGCCGTATAAACCTCGACGTCTGGGTAAATTTCACTAAATCTCTTTAGCCCCTCAGGTGCAGCGATGATAGAGATAAATTTGATCTCTTTAACGCCCTTTTCACGCAAGAATTTGACCGCATCTATCGCCGTGCCACCAGTCGCAAACATAGGGTCGATGATGATCGCCATGCGCTCTTTTGCGTCTTTTGGAAGCTTTGCGTAGAAAAACTCAGCCTGCGCTGTCTCTTCGTTTCGCTGAAAGCCCAAAAAGCCAACGCTCGCATCTGGTATGATGGTAAAGACGCTATCAAGCATCCCAAGAGCAGCCCTTAAGATAGGGCATATCATCACCTTTGTAGTAAGCCTTTTTGCGTCTGCCACTGCAACTGGTGTTTGGACTTTGACATCTTTTACCTTTAAATTTCTAGTCGCCTCAAAGATCATAAGATAACTGATCTCATCAACTAGCATACGAAACTGAAAAGGTTGAGTATTTTTATCACGTAGAATGGTTAATTTATGCTCGATCAGTGGGTGTGAGATGAGCTTCACGTTTTGCATTTTTTATCCTTAAATTTACTGTTTTTAGAAGGTTTATCTTTACAAAATGCCAAAAGAGTTTAGCCCAAAATTTGGGCTAAAATTTAAAATCCTTTTGCAAGTTTGGCTCTATAAGCCTCAACATCAAAATCTTTTACTCTCGCTACGCCATCTTCAACCGCAGCTTTTGCAACTGCTGGAGCGACCGCTGTTAATACGCGTTTGTCAAATGGTTTTGGGATGATGTACTCTTTGCCAAATTTTAGCTCGCTAACGCCACTTGCCTTTAAAACTTCAGCTGGTACTGGCTCTTTTGCAAGCTGCGCAAGCGCTCTAGCTGCTGCCATTTTCATATTTTCAGTGATCTTTTTAGCTCTAACGTCAAGCGCACCTCTAAAGATAAAAGGGAAACCTAAAACATTATTTACTTGGTTAGGATAGTCACTTCTGCCTGTACCCATCATAACGTCATCTCTTACAGCTACGACGTCCTCTGGATAAATTTCAGGCACTGGGTTTGCCAAAGCAAAGATGATAGGTTCTTTATTCATTGACGCAACCATCTCTTTTGTAAGCACACCAGGCTTAGAAAGACCTAAAAACATATCAGCACCCCTCATCGCATCAGCCAAAGTTCTATCCTCAGTTTCAAGCGCGAACTCTATCTTTTCAGGCGTTAGGTCTGTTCTTTTTGAGTGAATGACACCTTTGCTATCTATCATCACGATATGTTTTGCGCCAAGTGCTTTATACATCTTAGCGCATGCAATGCCAGCTGCACCTGCGCCGCTAACTACGATTTTTATCTTAGATATATCTTTGCCAGAAATTTCCATCGCATTTATCATGCCGGCACTTGTTATCATCGCTGTGCCGTGCTGATCGTCATGCATAACTGGGATATCAACTGCTTCTTGAAGCTTTCTCTCGATCTCAAAGCATTTTGGAGCACGGATATCTTCTAAATTTATACCTCCAAATGTTGGAGCAAGAGCCTTGCAAATCTCAACGATCTTATCTGGATCGTGCTCGTCTAGCTCGATGTCAAAGGCATCAACGTTTGCAAATTTTTTAAATAAGACTGATTTTCCTTCCATAACTGGCTTGCCAGCGATAGCACCGATGTCGCCAAGCCCAAGAACAGCCGTGCCATCGGTGATAACGGCTACTAGATTTGCTTTATTTGTATATTTATAAGCTAGCTCATTATCAGCTTCTATCTCTTTGCAAGGCTCTGCAACGCCAGGCGTATAGGCCATTGAAAGGTCTCTTGACGTCTCGCAAGGCGTCTTTACCTTTATCTCGATCTTGCCGCCTATGTGGTAGTTTAGTGCTTCTTCTTTAGTTACATGTGTCATTTTTCTTCCTTTAATAAATTTTGTATTCTATTTTTCGTCTCGCTACTGCCCACTACTTCAAGCACTTCAAAGATGCTTGGACTCACGCTTGAGCCAGTTAGCGCTATCCTTAGAGCCTGGGCTAAATCTTTTAGCTTTAAGCTATTTTGCTCTAAAAATTTATTTGTTAACTCCTCATAGCCCTTTGCGTCAAGGTCACGATCTAAAATTTGAGCAAATTTAGCCAAAATTTCTTTGCTATTTTCATTTATAAATTTAGCCCATGCTTTCTCATCGTAGCTTTTTGGAGCGTTGATGATCGCGTTTGCACTATTTGCCATTTCTATTAGTGTCTTTGATCTCTCACGGAGCGAATTTAGAAGTAGCTCACCCTTTACCAAAGCCTTAAAATCCACACCAAACTCAAGCATATCGTGCGCTAGCCTCTCGTAAGGTAAAGTCTTAATGTAATGAGAATTTAGCCAGTCAAGCTTTTGAGCATTGTAGGTGCTTGAGCTTTTGTTGATATCGTTTGGATTAAAGTATTTAAGCATATCATCGATAGTAAAAATCTCATCATCGCCGTGGCTCCAACCAAGACGAACGAGAAAATTTAAGAGCGCTTCAGGCAAGTAGCCCATCTTTTTATACTCCATAACGTCAGTTGCGCCATGCCTTTTACTAAGCTTTTTGCCATCCTCGCCGTTTATCATCGCGACGTGATAAAATTTTGGCACCTTAAAGCCAAGTGCCTCGTAAAGAACGATCTGTTTTGGGGTATTTGAGAGGTGGTCATCGCCACGGATTACGTCTGTTACGCCCATTAGCGCGTCATCTATCACAACTGTGAAGTTATAAGTCGGTGTGCCGTCGCTTCTTGCGATGATGAAGTCATCTAATATGTCTTCAACCTTAAATTTAACCTCGCCCTTTATGCCATCATGTATGACGATTTCGCCGCTTAATGGGGCTTTGATACGGATGACTGGCTCGATGCCAGCTGGAGGCGTGCCAGTAAAATCTCTATATCTATTATCATATTTTGGACGCTCTTTTCTTGCCTCTTGGCTAGCTCTAAGCTCTTCAAGCTCGTCCTTGCTCATGTAGCATTTATATGCTTTACCCTCATCAAGAAGCTTTTTAACATACTCTTTGTAAAGATCAAATCTCTTTGACTGATATGTTACTTCGCCGTCGTGGTCTAGCTTACACCAAGCAAATGCCTCTTTTATGGCTTGCGTGGCCTCTTCAGAGTTTCGTTTTAAGTCAGTATCTTCGATGCGAAGTAAAAATTTTCCATTATTAGCTCTTGCATATAAATAATTATAAAGGGCTGTCCTAAGTCCGCCTATATGTAGGTATCCAGTAGGCGAAGGAGCAAATCTAGTAACTATCATTTTGTGCCTTATTTTTATGTTATAATTGCCCAAAATTATATTTACTAAATACTTAAATAAAGGTTTTATTATGAAAAAATTGCTCTTTTTGGCTGCTGGCATGCTAAGTGCTTTAAATTTATATTCGGCTCAGATGATAAACGGTATCGCAGCTATTGTAGAGAACGAACCAATCACGCTTTATGAAGTTTATAGCTTAAAAGAGCAGCTAAGAGCTAGCGAACAAGATGCTTTAAATTTACTCATAAGAGATAGACTCGAAGATGCTCAGATAAAAAATTTAAACATTAGCGTAACACCATTTGAGCTAAACGATAGAATCGAATCGATCGCAAAGCAAAATGGCATGACAAATTCGCAGTTTAGAAGCTCTATCCAAGCCCAGGGCATGGACTTTTTGGAGTTTAAAAACAACATAGAAAAAAAGATGCTTCAAGAAAAGCTTTATAAAAGCATTTTGGCTGAAGCTGGCAAAAATATAAATGAGCAAAAAGCAAAGGCGTATTTTGACGCTAATCCTGATAAATTTAAGGTCTTTAGCACTGCTAAAGTGGTCCTTTATAGGGCAAAAAATCCTGAAGAACTAGAAGCCCAAAAAACAAGCCCATCACTACTTAATAGTGTGCAAACGCAAGAGCTAAGTTTAGACTATCAAAGCATAGATCCAAGACTAGCTGCCATCATAGCCGGTACAAATAATGGCGAATTTACCCAAATATTACAAGGCGCTGATAGTTTTGATATGTTTTATGTAAAGGAAAAAATAGGCTCATACACCCCAAGCTTTGCAGATGTTAAAGATAATGTTATAAACGAGCTTTATCAAGGCGAGCAAGAAAAACTTATGGCTGATTATTTTGACAAACTCCGCGCAAAAGCAAAGATTCAAATTTTAAGATAACTTCAAATTTAGCCATCCTTGGTGGCTAAATTTCTCCAAATTTCACACGACAAAAGATTACACCGCCAAAGAGAAGGCGGTGTAAATTTTAGTTAAAAAGTGTAGTGCATATTTAGCATAAACGATCTCTCATCGCCCGGTCTTGAATCAGAACGCCAGTATTTTTTATTTAAGATATTATTTATTGCTAGTGTTATTTGAGCGTGTTCGTTAAAGTTATATCCAGCACTTGCATCAAATCTAGCAAAACCAGGAAGATGTTCGTCTATGACTCTACCATTACTTATGCGGTAGCTATATCGTTTAGAGTATCCTGTTACGCCACTTTCGACATACCATTTGTCGTTTTTAGCATATCTTAAAAAAACATTGCCCTGCCAGTTGGTTGTATTGTTTAGACTAAGTCTTTCGTTTAATGGATTTGATTTATCACTTGCGATAATAGCTCTCATATATCCAAGAGAGCTTCTTAGATATAAATTTTCATAAATTTTACCCAAGATATTTAACTCTATACCACGACTTCGCTCTTTACCACGTTGTGCCCAAGTATATGGATCATTTATAGGATCTGGTCTATACCTTATATTGTTATGCTCGATCTGAAATATCGCTAAGTTTGAGCTAAATCTATTATCAGCCCATGTGCTTTTTAAGCCGATTTCATATTGCTCATTATTCTGCGGTTTTAGATCAAGCATCGTTGTATCGCCTATACTTATACCTATATTTCCACGGCCGCCGTATGGAGCAAAGCTCTTTGAGTATGAAGCGTATGCGGTATGTTCTGGCAAAAAGTCCCACAGCAAGCCAACTCTTGGACTAAAAGAGTGCCCTTTGTAGCTATTTGTCATATCTGCAATATTTCTTGTTTTAAACTTATAAAAGTCAAACCTTCCACCAATAAGTAGCCTATATTTGTCGTCTAAGCTTATTAGATCCTCGAGAAATACTCCATTATTTATGGCTTTATGCTTATTATCAGTATTAAGTGGTATGTAGCCCACACTACCCCAACTTGATCTTGATGCATATGGATTTATAGTTACATTTTTTGCACTATCAAACCAAAGCCTTGGATGACGAGTTTCTACGCTGTTGTCGTATCCAAAAGTAAGATTATGCTTAAATCTTGTAAATTCAAGCTCTTTTGTAAGTGTTATAGCATTTGAGAGTGTGTCGTTATCAGTTTGTTGTTTAGCATAGTTTTGCTTTAGTCTATTTCCGGGCATGATGGTACCACTAAAATAATGGTCAAAATTTTGACTAGCTTTTCTATAACCAAAAACCCATTTTAAATTCATGTCCTTTACTAACTCTGCATTTAGCTCGGTACGAAAGAAATGAAGCTTATCTTCAACAAAGTCTCCATCATGAGAAAATCCCTTTGCATAGTCGATACCAAGCTTGTCATAGACACTTTTTGTTGGCATTCTATCAGGTACACGCCAAGCATTATCATATGTATATTGCGCCTCAAAACTAACCGTTCCGCCATCATTTGTCACGATAACGCTTGGACTTATCATAAAATTTTTATATTTTATACCATCTCTCCATGATTTTCCACGCTCCACATCAGTCGTTAGTCTTGCAGCTAGTTGATTATTTACTACGTGATTTATATCGATACCACCACCATATCTACTCCAGCTGCCAACTCTTCCTGATAGCTTATAAATAGGCATAAAATTTGCCTTTTTACTAACTAAATTTACAACTGCGCCACCATCGCTTCTTCCATATAAGATCGAAGCTGGCCCTTTTAAAATTTCAACTCTCTCAACATTTGCTGTACTGCGTCTTATCTGGCCAGAGTCTCTAACACCGTCTCTATATATATCGCCACCATCAACACTAAAGCCTCTTATCTTGATGCTCTCGCCTCTCATATCATAGCCTGCATCAATACCAGCATTTCCTTCTAGGATACTTGAGAGATCATTTGTACCGTAGTTTCTGTTCTTTTGTATATCTATATTTTCGATAGTTTGTGGCGTCTCTTTGTTGCTGAGTCCATTTCTATTGATATCCGCACTATCATACGCGATATAACCTTTTAGGGTATTTTGCTCCGAGATACCTTCCACCTCGATAGTTGGTAAAATAACTGAATAATCACTGTTATTTGTATCTAAAGCCCACAGCGAGCTAAAGATCAGTGATGAAGCAAGTATACTAAACTTCATAGAATTCCTTTAGATAAAATTAAAATCGATATTCTATATCAAAATAGCTTAAAATATTTACGTTATATTGATACTTATTAAACTTTGCTAATTTATTGTTAAAATTTAGTTCGATTTGGAATTATCGTTTGCCATATCTTAAAACAAAATGCATTACTATTGCCGCTAAAAAATTTTAAGATTAAGGCTAGTATTTTAATGATCACATATCAACGCGAGCTCTTTAAACTTTTTGATGAGGTGATAGATATAAAAAGTGAGTAAATTTGACTGCAAAAGCAGCCAAATTTATATTATGCTTTTTTAGTAAAAACTCCGACATAAATAGCATAGATAAAGCCGATCACTACGGCATATGGAGCGTAAGGAGTGATGCCAGCTCCAGAGCTTGCAAGTATGAAGTTGTGGCTTATCGCAGCGCCTGCTCCCATACCTAAAACAAATACAGCTGAGCTTAAATTTCCAGCTCCCATTTGCACTAAATGTTTGCCTGGGCAGCCATAACTTAGGCTAAAGCAAAGACCAGCCAAGCTCATGCCAAGGAAATTCCAAAGGACGTCATTATGAGCGATAGATTGAGCTTCAAAGCCAAATTTATATTGCCCAAGAGCTAAATTTGTGATACTTGCAAAAACGATGATAGATACAATGCCATAAAACATTGAAAGATCGCGCTCAAAGACTTTGCTAATCGCTCCAACTGAGCAAAATTTACTTCTTTGCATAAAAATGCCAATAACAATGGCGCAAATAAGTGAGATAAAGATATTTGCGTGCTGTGAGCCTGGACCTTTTTCTGAGCTAAATAAAGCACCATTATCGCCAAGTTTTAAACCAAAGACAAGGGCTATTAAAAGCAAAATAGCAATGATTAATGGCAAAAACGCAACTGGTTTTGTCGTGGCATCATTTTCAGGTATGACGTAACCATTTTTCTTGAAAAATCGTCCAACAAAAACACCGGCAAATAGACCGACAAGACCAGCAATAGCAGTCATATCTCCGCCACCAAGTCGTAAAAATGCTCTCCATGGGCAGCCCAAAAAGATAAGGCAACCAATCATAGCAAACACGCCTAAGAAAAATCTAGAAAATGCCGCACTACCTGATACTGGAGTAAAATTTCTACTCCAAAGCATACTTGCTAGAAAGCCTCCGATGATAAGACCTAAAATTTCTGGCCTTAGATACTGCACGACCTTAGCTTGGTGAAAGCCAAGAGCGCCTACGCTATCCCTTAAAAAGCAAGCCGCACAAACGCCCATGTTTGCTGGGTTGCCAAAATAAACAAGCACTGGGCCAAGAATGCCTAAGCTTGCACCTGCAATGATGTAAAGCACTGTTTTATTCATAAATATTCCTATGTATAGGGTAAAATCAAACTGATTTCTTAAACGACATTTTAATAATCATTAAATAAAACAAAGATTAATTTTTTTAAGAGCAAAGTAGATAAAATATGCAAAAATTTCATAAAAAGGATAAAAATGAAAGATTTTATGAGTTACGCAGATAGCCTAAAAATTCTAAAAGATACTATAAATGAGTGGGATAAGATCGAAAAAGTAGCCATAACAGATGCACTTGATAGACACATAGCTTACGACGTGACAGCTGCTGAAAACTACCCAGCAAAGCCAGTTTCAGCGATGGATGGATACGCTTTTGCCTTCAAAGATGGTCTAAGTGAGCTTGAGCTTATCACAGACCTTCCAGCAGGTAGCGACAAAGGACTAGTCATAGAGGGTAGTAAATGCGTCAAAACTTTCACTGGCTCACTAATGAGCGAAGGCACTGATACTCTTGTGCCGGTAGAAAATGTCGAGGTTAGCGGCTCAAAAATAATCATCAAAAAGAGTGTGCCAAAGGGTTTTGCCGTACGCGAAGTAGGAGAAAGTTACAAAAAAGGTGAAATTTTGATCAAAAAAGGTACACATCTAACCTACGCCGAGATAGCACTTCTTGCTGAGCTTGGTGTCTTTCACGTAAGCGTTTTCATACGCCCAAGAGTGGCGATACTTGCAACTGGTAGCGAGATAAAAGACCTTGGCGAGCCATTAGAAAATCCAGCACAAATTCATAGCTCAAATCACGTAGGCATCGCTATGCAGATACGCAAAATGGGCGCAGAGCCTATCCTTTGCGAGATCGTAAGAGATAAGGCCGAGCTTGTCGAAAAAGCGATCATAAACGCACTAAAATCAGCTGATATATTAGTGACGACTGGTGGCATAAGTATGGGGGACTATGACTTTGTAAAAGGAGCTTTAAATGAAAATTTTAGCCTTATCATCGAAGGTGCTGCCATAAAACCGGGTCGTCACATCAGAGTGGCAAAGTCAGGCGATAAATATATCTTTGCGCTGCCTGGATTTCCGTACTCGGCAATGGTTATGTGTGTGCTTTACGTGAGGGTGCTAATAAATGCGTGGTTTGGTCAAGAAGAGCCAAAGATCACGGCGATAATGGACGAAGACTATAAAAAACGCTCACCATTTTTAGAATTTACAGCTGTAAATTTAGAAAACCGTGAAGGAAAAAATTTTGTAAATCTAAATGGCAAAAAGCTTGGCAGTTCAGCGATCGTAAATAATTTAACAAACAAAGCCGCACTTTTAATGATCCCAATGGATAAAGAATTTCTAAAAAAAGGCGAGATAGTAGAAGTATTGATGATGCCTTGTTAAAATTTTAAGGATAAAAGTTGAACGCATTAGAAATTCAAACAATTATAGTTTTTCTGCTAATGGCATCACTTGCCTTTGGAATAGATCTTTTTGCTCATAAACATGATGAGAAAATTTCACTAAAACAAGCTGGTATTTGGTCTATTTTTTGGATAGGAGTTTCGGTACTTTTTGGCATATATTTATATTTTGAGCGAGGCAGTGAAATAGCAAGTCTTTATTTTGCAGGATATGCGCTAGAAAAGTCGCTCTCAGTAGATAACCTTTTTGTGATGATGGCGATTTTTTCATGGTTTAATATACCTGAAATTTATCGCCACAGAGTGCTTTATTTTGGCGTTATAGGAGCTATGATATTTAGGCTCATCTTTGTAGCCGTAGGTACGATGCTTTTTGCCATCTCGCCTTGGATGGAGCTAATATTTGCAGCAATAGTCGCATATAGTGCTGTAATGATGATAAAAAAAGATAAGTGTGATGAGGATATAAAAGATTATTCAAACCACATAGCTTATAGGGCAGTTTATCGCTTCTTTCCGGTTTTACCACAGCTTTTTGGACATAGTTTTTTTGTTAAATTTAGCGAAATTTCTAAGCAAATTTCAGATAGTCAAAAAACTGCTCTTAACGATCAAATTTTAAGGCTAAAAGCCACTTGGATAGCAACACCATTATTCTTGTGCCTTTGCGTGATTGAGCTAAGCGATGTGATATTTGCTTTTGATAGCGTTCCGGCTGTCATTGCTGTGAGTAAAGATCCTGTGATTGTTTATTCAGCGATGATATTTGCAATACTTGGGCTAAGAACGCTTTATTTTGTGCTTGAAGCACTCAAAAATTTTTTAAAGTATTTAGAAATTTCCGTTATCGTGCTTTTATTTTTTATCGCAGCAAAGCTAGCTTTAAATGCGACTACTCATATCTTTCATCATGGTTTTGAAATTTCTGCACAAATTAGCCTTTTTATCATTCTAGCCATTCTTGGAGTTGGGGTCGTAGCAAGTTTGGTTAAAAAATAGTTACCACAAAAGTATGCAAGCTAAAGTTAGGCAAGCTTAAAATTAAAAATTTATAAGCAAGCGCTTTATATTTTGGTGTCTAAATTTTTTAAAATTTTGTTTGCTTGTGCAAAAATTTATTACTGTATATTTATGCTACCGGCTGGAGTTGGCATATCGCCTTTTTCATCAGCAAATGGTGGCCCTTTTTGAAGCAAAGTGGTGATCTCGGATGCTACTTTTGGATCCATTTTTGCCATAATAGTTGATATCTTTTTGGCATCAAGAGCATAAAGTATGGTGGCTGCGTTTGATCTAGGCATTTTAGAGAGCACTTCAGCTGCAGCGCCATCTTTCATCTTAGAATACGACTCATTTACTTTATCGCTAGTCATTGTGCGAAGTTCTTTTAAAATTTTCTCATTTTTGGCGACCACTTCATCGATCTCTTTGCGTTTTTGCTCGATCACTTTCATTGTCGCATTTAGATCAGCTTCTTTTTTGGCAAGCTTTTTATTATTTTCTTCATAGGCTGCTGCTGAGCTTGCGCGAAATACCTCTAAAGCTTGGCGCTGTTCATCTATGATCTCAAGTTCCTTTGAAATTTCTTCTTTTCTAGCTTCAAAAATTTGCGTACAGTCAACTGGTACTTCAAAACAAAATGCAAAATTTAAAATAATGAAGAATAATAAAACCGCTCTCATTACAACTCACTCTTAGTTGTAAATTTCATCACTGCAAACTCATCAAGCGCAAGTGCTTCGGCCTTTTGTATGCGTTTTATCTCTTTTTTAAACTCTTCTTTTTCTAGATATTTCATCTTTTCGTACTCTAAATTTGCATTTTTATATTTATGTTCGTAATGCGAAACCTCTTTTTTAGCTATCTCAAGGCTCTCTTTGCAGGCATTTAACTCTTGCCTTGCTATCTTTATAAACTCTAAATTTTCCTTTAACTCGCCTATATTGCCACTTTTTGGCAAGCAAAACTCCTCAAGCCTTGCTCTTAAATGCACTAAATTTTCTTCAAAATTTCTTACATTAAGCCTGGCAACGGCAAGCTTTACCTCTACCTTATCCATCTCTTGTTTTTTTACACGGACGATAGAGGTAAATTTGCTTTTCATCTAATGATCGTATCGCTTCTTTCAGGGCTTGTTGAGATGTAGCCGATCTTTACGCCAGTTAGCTCTTCTATTCGCTCGATATAAGCTCTTGCATTTGCTGGCAGATCTTCATATTTGCTTATGCCTTTTACGCTATCCCAGCCTGCAAGTTCTTCATAGATAGGAGTTGCATTTTCAAGATCTGTCGGCATATAATCGATAGTTTCACCATTATATTGATAAGCTTTGCAAATTTTTACCACCTCAAATCCATCAAGTACATCAAGCTTCATAAGCGCATAAGTATCGACACCGTCAAGTCTTGATGCGTATTTTACACTCACAGCATCAAACCAGCCACAACGTCTGCGGCGGCCTGTTGTTGTGCCAAATTCCTTACCGATATCACACATCTTATCGCCACTCGTACCTTTATCTTCTGTTGGGAAAGGGCCAAAGCCAACACGAGTTGTATATGCCTTTATGACGCCTATTACTTCACCGATTTCTTTTGGATTTAGTCCAAGACCTGTGCAAGCACCTGCACTTATGGTATTTGAGCTAGTTACGTATGGATATGTGCCGTGGTCGATATCTAAAAGTGTGCCCTGAGCGCCTTCAAGTAATACCTTTTTATTTTCATCAAGTGCCTTCCACACTAGGTTTGTAGTATTTGCGATAAATGGAGCTAAAACCTCTTTATATCTTTTTAGCTCTTCAAGCAATTCATTTTCATTAGGAATTTTTACACCAAGCGCGTCAAATACGCATTTGTTTGTCTCAAAATCATGCATTAAAGCATCACACAAACGCTCTGGTTCAAGTAATTCGCCTACTCTGTGACCGCTTCTGCTTATTTTATCGGCATAAGTTGGTCCTATGCCTTTTCCAGTCGTACCGATTGCTTTTTCGCCTTTTAGTCTCTCTTTTGCTTGATCGATTTGGCTATGGTAGCTTAGATTTAAATGTGCTTTATCGCTAATATAAAGCCTTCCCTCCAAATTTTCAAACTGAGCCATTTCGGTGATTAACACTTCTGGACAAACAACAACGCCATTGCCAATGATGTTTATGATATTTTTATGCAAAATTCCACTTGGAACAAGGTGAAGCGCGTATCTAACGCCATCAACCCAGATCGTATGACCGGCATTATGGCCGCCTTGTGAGCGACAGATCATGTCATAGTTTAGTCCTAGCATATCAACTATCTTGCCTTTACCCTCATCACCCCATTGAACTCCAACTACTAAATCAGCCTTTCTCATTCTTACTTCCTTAAATTAATTTTTTCTTCTATCAATGCATCTGTATAAACAGCAAAACCACTATTTATTTTTCCGTCTATTTCGTAGCTGCCGCCACTTGCTATTATGCTGTTATTTCTTAAAAATCTAAAAAATAAACTATCGTAATATCTCATTTTCGAGTAATATAGCGGAACTATTCTTAAATTTTTATATTCTAAAGCGCTAGCTAAATTTCTCAAATTTTCAAGCGGTTCTTTTAGCTTGCTTGGAGAAATTTTAATCACCTCATCCAACTCATCAACTGACTTTAAAAGAGCAAGAGCACTTAGCCATGGAACATTTTGAGATAAAATTTTTTCCATTTGTCCATTTTCAAAAATTTCAATAGGTACACTTAAAATTTCACAAATTACCCTTGGAATTTGTATATTGCTCACTTGCAAAAATGTATCCATTTTTAGCTCATTAAGAAGCTTTGCTACGATATTTATGCTTTTTAAAACATCATTTTCACCGATTAGCTCGGCTCCGATTTGATAAATTTCTTGGCTTGGATAGCGAAAGACTGGTTGGATATAAAACCATCTTTTTGATTCGTTTGCTTTTAGTCTTCTAAGCACGATCCTTACAGTATCTACCGTACTATCAGCTCTTAGACTTATTTCGTGATTTAGGCTATCGCTAAAACGTAAAAGATTTGTAGCATCTACACTTAAATGCTGGTGATATGAGAAAAATGGCGTTACGATCTCGCTAAAGCCTTCATTTTCTAAAATTTCACTAGCTTTTTGCTCGATCTGCCTCTTTAGCTTTGCGCTACTGGCAAAGTATAGCTTGCTTCCATTTGGGATTTCATGCTCATAAACATTTAAAGCATTTTCATTCATTATTTATTCGCTCCACTCAAATTTAGATCATTGTCACATAATAAAATTGCCTCATTAGCTAAATTTATTACGTTCTCTTTGTCTATTTTTACAAGGATCGTATCTAAAATTTCAGCTAATTTTTTATCTATTGTTCTGATATCATCTACTTGATTTGCTATTTCGATTTTTAATTTTTCGCTTACTTTTTCATCGCATTTAAGCAAATTTATCAAACGAATCATAAGCTCTTTTGCACCTACTATTTTGCAAAGCATATTGTAGTTCTCATCATCTTGAAAATTTCTTACATTTAGCGGAGATGATAGGGTGAATTTAAATTTGAGCACATCATCCAGGCTAAGCTCTGGCGCAAAAAGCCGTCCTTGAAATCTACTAAAGCCAAACCCGACAAAAATTTCAAGCATGCTTTTATCTTCTAAATTTTTTATCATGACATCAAAATCAAATGTATCTGATACATACTTTATCATGCGCATGGTCTTTAGCGCTTCTACTGAATCAAAAATTTGTTTGCAAAATCTTTTATCTATATTAAATCTATTTGTTTTTAACATACCTAACGCTTCTACTGAGCCCGAATAAGATGCAAAATCATCAAGCGAAAAGCTAACGCCTAGCTCCTTATAAGCATCAATATATCTAACAACATCATCTAAATTTACGCCACTTGCAGAGTCAACGATATCTATGATTAGCCCATTAGCGTCTAGCTGCTCATCTTCTAAAAGCTTTTTAAATTTCTCAAAAAACTCAGATGTCATTAGCTTTTTAATGCACAAATTTACTCTAACTTTTGCATTTATTCCCTCTTTTAGCCACACAGCCCTAGCTTTTAAAGCATCTTTTAGCGTAAATAATGCGATAGCAACAACTGCTTTTGAGCCTTTTGCAAGTGGCAAGAAGTCTGATGGCCTTAATATCTTATCGCCATTTTTCCATCTAATAAATGCCTCAAAGCTGCTAACTTCCCCACTTTTTATATCAATCTCAGGCTGATAAAGCAAGAACATCTCACCAGCATCGATAGCTTCAATGATCTTTGAGTCGTCTCTATATTCATTTTTAAAGTATGTATCTTTTTTCGAATTAAATACATAATATTTATTTTTTCCATTAAGCTTTGCTTGATACATAGCCCAATCAGCTCTTTCGATTAGATCATCAACGCCAAGTGCATCGCTACTTAAGCTAATACCAATACTTACGCTAAGTTTTTTTTCATCATCATCAATAGAAATTTTACTCTGGCCCACTCTTAAGATGTTCTCAGCAGTCTCGTAAATTTCTCCCAAATTTTCATAAGGCATAGCACCTATAAACTCGTCCCCGCCTATTCTCGCAAATATTCCTTGTTTTGGAAAAATTTCATCTATTTTTTTTGAAATTTCTATTAGGATTTTATCGCCTACTTGATGTCCGTATCCGTCATTTATCGATTTAAAATTATCAAAATCGACATAAAAAGCTGCTATTTTTAAGCTTTTTTTCGCTTGTTTTAGCAGATTTTCTAGCTTATTAAAAAGTAAAAATCTATTTGGTAGTCCAGTTAGCGTATCGTGATATGCGATAAATTCGAGGTACTCTTTATTGTAGCAATCATCATTTGCGCTTGAAGCTAACAAAATATATCCCTCTTGGTCGCTAAACGCGTTTAAAAGCTTGCTTATACTTATGACTTCGAGTCTATTTTTGCTTCGAACATCATGAATAAGACCTTGCCAAAAGCCAGTTATTTTAAGTGAATTTAAAATTTCATCTTTAATATCTTTTAGTCCGTTTTTAAAATTTATTATATCTTTTGAGTAAATTTTCTCTATAAAATTTTTATCTCTAGAAATGTTAAGCGTATCGAAAAAAGCGTCATTAGCATCTATGATCCTAAACTCATCATCAAGCATAATAATTTGCTCTTTTGCGTATGAGAAAATTTTTGCTAAAAGGTCTTGATAAGAAAAAAAGCTATTTTGCACACTAAGATCTTGCATTGTGCCCTTTATGACGCTTACTTCACCATCATAAAAAGCTATTGCTTTTGCTCTAATTCTTACATAAATAATCTCTTTGTCAGCCCTATAAAAACGCACTTCGCCATCATATACTTCACCTTTTTTTATAAGGTCAAAAAAGTCCTTAAAGCTTACAAATTCATCTACAAATATAGTTTTTGCACGTTCAAAATTTATACTCATATCCCCATTTAATGCATATCCGAGCGACTTGGCGATAGCATTTGGGATATAAAGGGTGTCGCTTTTTTTATCCCATGAAAAGACAAGCGCTTGACTTGCCCAAAGTATGCTTTGAAAATATTTTAATTCAGCATCATATTTTTCTTGCAACTTTGCTATATCGCTTAGGTCATTAAAAAAGTAGATGATTTTTTGCTCTTTGTCAGCACCATTATCTATAAATTTTACTTTTATCTTAAATGGCGTTTTGTTGTTTTCATTTGTTTGCATATTGGCTACGAGATTTATTTCGCTATTTTTGCCGCCTTTTTCAAAGAATTTTTTAGATTCATTAGAAACATTTACAGCAAACTCATCTAAACTTTCAGGACTTATTAGATCTTTTAAATTTATAAGCTTCTTATCTTGTGCGACTTTAAAGACACTATCGATATTTTGCGTACTTCTTACGATAGAAAATGGATCGCTGCTTAAAGCTTCTGCTATTACATTTGGCGATAAAAACGAATAATCATTTATTGCTTCGTTATCCTTTTTCGTAAATTTTCCATCATCAAGCTCGTGTATAAGCATAAAATTTAGCCTAGAATCCCTTAGTTCAATCTGCGACTCTTGTAAAAATCCCTCTTTAGTGCCGCCATCTTTTGTTTTTAGCTTGATTTTAAAACTCATATCGCTATTTTGAGCATCTTGTTTCATTTGCATAAACAATGCAAAATCGTCATCTATTAAATCATTTAAATTTAGCTCTATAATCTCATCTTTTGTGTAGCCAACAGAAGATAAAAATGCATTACTAGCATCAATAATATCGCCAGTATAAGCATCATAAACTACTATTTTCAAAAAGCTCTGCTCAAAAGTATAGCCAAATCTACTTTTGTATTCTTCTAGCCCATCAGTTGCTTTTTTGGTTTCTATCTTTAGCTTGTTTATTCCATTTTTTATATCTTCAAATTCTGTTACATTAAGGCTTCGTCTTATCTCGTATTCATCACCATCTAAAGTATCTCTTACCTCTTTTAAAGCTGGCATTATTCTATTTTTTATAAATTTTACATCTCTAACCCATAAAATTAAAGAAGATATAAAACAAAAGATCGATAGCCAAAATAACACAAACCGCATAAAGATATGAAAATGCTTCGTTGAAGCTGTAATAACAAAAATTTTATACTCTGGCATATAGCTTATGAGATAAAAGCTCATATGGCTTAAAGAAAATATTATTTTATCCTCTTTAAACTCGTCGCCAAGACTCACATAAGGCAAAAACATCGATTCATCAAATTTTTTATAAAACTCATCTCTTGATAAATTTCCATATTTATCTACCAGATAAGCATAAGTTTTGCTTTTATCATCGTAATCTACATTAGTGTAGTTTTGCAAAAATTTTATATCAATTTGAACTAAAATGCTGCCTCCATTTTTTAGTCCATAAGATGCATAAATGTCTCTAAAACGACTGTTTTTATAAACTCGATCCGATACTGTAAATTTTCCAGCATCTGTCTCGTTTAAACTAAGCTGAGATAGATCATTTTCGGCTATGCCATCAGCACCTAAAAATCTCTTTGAATAGAGCAAATTTCTATTTTTATCAAAAACATAAAAAGCTATATAAAGATCGTTTTTTGTTGAATTTTTATCAAATAGCATATCACTAAGACCTGCTTCAACCATTTTTGATTTTAAAAATAGATCGTTTTTTATTATAAAAAAGCTATTTGAGATTGATGATTTTATATTTGAATTAGTTGAGCTAAGATCATACTTTATATCGTTCGTACCAGCACAAACTACAAATAATGCTAAAAATATAAATGAGAGTAAAAGTAAAATAGACTTTGTATAAAACATTTTTACTATTTGAAGGCTGGTTTTTTGTTTCTCAAGCACGATAGACACCTCGTTAGTTTAGGTTTTGGCTCTGATTTTATCCCATTTTTACTTGATTTGGGTTTATAAAGGTAAGTATTTATTTAGAATTTATTGATTTATTTAAAATTGAGCCAAAAATTTATTTAAAATTTGGCTCAAATATCTTAATAAATCCAAGTAATGATATCAGAAATTTCTCTGCGAAGTTTTTTTGGTTGTGGATTTAGGCGGTAGCCAAATGGCACCATAATAGCCACTCTTTGAAAGCTCTCATCAAGTCCCAAAAGTTCATTTAAAGCATGTCTATCAAAGCCTTCTATCGGGCAACTATCAATGCCTAAACTTGCAGCTGCATTCATCATATTTGTAGCAATTATCATGCACTGCTCATGCGACCACTGAAATGTTAGCTCATCATCATTTTTAAAATTTGCAAGCAAAAAGTCATGATAAAATTTTTGCCTTGCAGCAATTGCTTCAGGATCTTTATTAGTATTTCTAGCAATCATTTTATTAACGTATGCGCTTCCAAATTTTACCTCTTTGATCTTAGCTAAAACGACAACTAAATGTGAGCAAGATGTGATTTGCGCTTGATTCCATGAAAGAGCTTTTATTTTTTCTCTAAGCTCTTTATTTTGAACGACTAAGATATCCCACTGCTCAAGGCCAGTTGAGCTAGGACTTAACCTGCCAGCTTCTAGTATAAAATCAAACTCTCCAGCACCGATTTTTTTGCTTTCGTCAAAAACCTTGCAAGCATGACGAAATTTTAAAATTTCAAGATAGTTCATCATCTCTCCTTTGTAGTTTTTGAAATTATAGAATGGTTAAGTAAATTAAAAGATTTCACTAACGCAATGAGATAGCATGCTATTTTTAAAAATTTATCTTAAAAATATACCAAACTCACTTTTTGATACCGCGGAGCCAACGATAGCTGAGTGCTCATAGCCTACTTCTTTTAAGCGTTTTACTGCAAGCATCGCGTCCTTTTCGCCAACTGCAAGCAAAAGCCCGCCTGAAGTTTGTGCGTCAAATAGTAAAATGTCAGCTTCTTTGTCTATAAAATGCTTTGCAAATTCGCGGTTTTTATAGCTTCCTTCTGGAATTATGCCCATATCTGCAAATTCCTTTACACTTGCAATGATTGGCACATTTTTTTCATAAATTTCAAAACTGATCTTTTCATTTAGCATTTCGCTTAAATGCCCCAAAAAGCCAAATCCAGTCACATCAGTAGCGCCATAAACTTTGATGCCATCAAGTGCCTTTAATGCATAAAAATTTAGCTGTGCCATGATAGTTGCAGCCTCTTTTATCTGCTCCATGCTTAATAAATCAGCCTTTATTGCTGTACTTAAAATACCGCTTCCAAGGGGCTTTGTAAGTATCAAAACATTGCCATTTATGGCTGTATTATTTGCCCAAAATTTATCAGGATGTACCCTTCCAGTAACGCTAAGCCCATAATACATCTGCTGTGTCTCGATCGTATGCCCGCCAACGATTATACCGCCACACTCTTTTACTTTATCGGCTCCACCTTGTAAAATTTCGCCTAAAATTTCAGGTGCCAAGTTGCAACTATCAAAGCCCACGATATTTAGAGCATTTATCACCTCGCCACCCATTGCAAAAACGTCGCTTAGGCTATTTGCAGCAGCGATTTGACCGTAAATAAATGGGTCATTGACTACTGGCGTTATAAAGTCAAGCGTTTGAACAAGTGCAAGATCACTTGAAATTTTAAAGACACTCGCATCCTCATTAGAATTGGTGCTTGAGAGCAGATTTGGATGAGATAAATTTAAACTACTAATCGTTTTGTTTAGACCCGACGGGTCAAGCTTAGCAGCTCAACCAGCGGCTCTAACGAACTGCGTAAGCTTTTTGTCGTGATAGATCATAATTTGATTTGCTCGTAAGTTGAGAGTATGTCGATGATCTCATAAGCATTTGAAATTTCGCCAATCGCAAGATCGCTTACTAGCTTATAAGCCTCCAAGCAGCTTCCGCAGCTTAAAATTTTAACACCAGCGGCTTCAAGATCTTTAAGCGGCTTAAAGCTTGGGTGTGAGCGATTTGTAGTCATCTTTACAGCGTTATTTACGCAGATTATTATCTTTGGTTTTTTCTCAACTTGAAGAAATGCTCCTAAGAATTTTGATAGTAAATTTATTCCTACTTCGCCACTTCCCGCGCGCTCTTCATTCAGATAGAGTACTTTATTATTTTTTGGTGTTATGTCGCAGACAAATTCATCAAAATTTGTAAGCTCAAGCGCATTTTTACCTTTTGTAGCTAAAATTTTAGTTTCGTTGCCATTGCTTTCTAGACTAAAGTTTATATTTTGATTTTTTAAAAATCTTGAAATATTTTCTTTTGGGGCTAGTGCATTTACCAAAATTTCTAAGCTTTCGCCTTCGCTTAAACCATCAAGTGCATTTTTTGTCATTATGACTGGTTTTGGACATTCTAAATTTCTACAATCAATTGTTGTCATGATTTTCCTTTTGCAATTAGTATTTCAAACCTTGAAACTAGTTTGGATTATAGC